>NZ_CP013372.1:933715-1244954 GCF_001522585.2 Burkholderia sp. NRF60-BP8 | reverse complement strand
CCGGCCGCCGCTGGCTCGAACCGCTGCTGCTCACGCCGGTGTTCGTGTCGCCGATGGTGCTCGCGTTCGGCTACGTGGTCGCGGCCGGCCCGGTCGGCTTCTACTCGGTGTGGTTCAAGGAATGGTTCGGGGTGCATAACGTGCCCTGGAACGTCTATTCGGTCTTCGCGATCACGGTGATCGTCGGCCTCACGCACGTGCCCCACGTGTACCTGTATTCGTCGGCCGCGCTGCGCAACCTCGGCTCGGACGTCGAGGAAGCCGCGCGCGTGACGGGCGCGCGACCGTTCCGCGTCGCGCTAGACGTGAGCCTGCCGATGACGATGCCCGCGCTGCTGTTCGCCGGCGTGCTGGTGTTCTTCCTCGGCTTCGAGGTGTTCGGGCTGCCGCTCGTGCTCGGCGACCCGGAAGGCCACCTCGTGCTCGCGACCTACCTGTACAAGCTGACCAACAAGCTCGGCGTGCCGTCGTATCACCTGATGGCCGCGGTCGCCGTGTGCATCGTCGCGATCACGTTCCCGCTCGTGCTGCTGCAGCGCCGCCTGCTGAAGACCGCGAACCGCTTCGTCACCGTGAAGGGCAAGGCCGGCCGCGCGACGGTGCTGCCGCTCGGCGTGTGGCGCTGGGTCGCGCTCGCGATCGTCGCGCTGTGGCTGATGCTGACCGTGATCGTGCCGATCTCGGGCATCGTGCTGCGTGCGTTCGTGACCAACTGGGGCGAAGGCGTCGCGCTCGTCGAAGTGCTGACGCTGTCGAATTTCATCGAGCTGTTCGAACAGGACAACCTGGTGCGCGCCATCGTCAACACGCTCGGCATCGGCGTGATCGGCGGCGCGCTCGCGATCGGCTTCTACTCGCTCGTCGCGTTCGCCGGCCACCGCCGCCCCGACTGGGCGACCAGGCTGCTCGACTATCTCGTGCTGCTGCCGCGCGCGGTGCCGGGCCTGCTCGCCGGTCTCGCGTTCCTGTGGATCTTCCTGTTCGTGCCCGGCCTGCGCGAGCTGAAGAACTCGATGTGGAGCATCTGGATCGCGTACACGGTCGTGTGGCTCGCGTACGGGATGCGGCTCATCCAGAGCGCGCTGCTGCAGGTCGGCCCCGAGCTCGAGGAAGCCGGCCGCAGCGTCGGTGCGACGCGCAGCCGCGTGTCGCTCGACGTGACGCTGCCGCTCGTGCGCTTCGGCCTGCTCGCCGCGTGGCTGCTGATCTTCATGATCTTCGAGCGCGAATACTCGACCGCCGTCTACCTGCTGTCGCCCGGCACCGAAGTGATCGGCGCGCTGCTCGTATCGCTGTGGGCGACCGGCGCCGTCGACCAGGTCGCCGCGCTCTCTGTCATCAACATCGCGATGGTCGGCGCCGGTCTCGGCGTGGCCCTGCGCTTCGGAGTGAAACTTCATGGATAAGCTCATCGTCGACGATCTGCACCTCAGCTACGGCGCCAACCCGATCCTCAAGGGCGTGTCGTTCGAACTGAAGGCCGGCGAAGTCGTGTGCCTGCTCGGCGCGTCGGGCAGCGGCAAGACCACGCTGCTGCGCGCGGTGGCCGGCCTCGAACAGCCGTCCGACGGCCGCATCCAGCTCGACGATCGCGTGTTCTTCGACGGCGCGCAACGCGTCGACCTGCCGGTCGAGCAACGCTCGCTCGGGCTCGTGTTCCAGTCGTACGCGCTGTGGCCGCACCGCACCGTCGCCGACAACGTCGGGTACGGTCTCAAGCTGCGGCGCGTGGCGCCGGCCGAACAGAAGCGCCGCGTGCAGACCGCGCTCGACCAGCTCGGCCTCGGTCATCTCGCGGAACGCTTTCCGCATCAATTGTCCGGCGGCCAGCAGCAGCGTGTCGCGATCGCTCGCGCGCTCGTCTACAACCCGCCGGTGATCCTGCTCGACGAGCCGCTGTCGAACCTCGACGCGAAGCTGCGCGAGGAAGCGCGTGCGTGGCTGCGCGAGCTGATCGTGTCGCTCGGGCTGTCGGCCCTGTGCGTGACGCACGACCAGACCGAAGCGATGGCGATGTCCGACCGCATCCTGCTGCTGCGCAACGGCCGCATCGAGCAGGAAGGCACGCCGGCCGAGCTGTACGGCGCGCCGCGCTCGCTGTATACCGCCGAATTCATGGGCAGCAACAACCGGATCGACGCGCGCGTCGCCGCGATCGACGGCGAATGCGTGACGCTCGCCGGCGACGGCTGGGAGCTGCGCGCGGTCGCCCGCGACACGCTCGCGCCGGGTCAGGACGCGCAGGCCGTGATTCGCCTCGAACGCGTGCAGGTCGCCGACGGCCCGGGTGCGAACCGGCTGCAGGCCGACCTCGTCACGTCGATGTATCTCGGCGACCGCTGGGAATACCTGTTCCATTGCGGCGACATGCGCCTGCGCGCGTTCGGCCATGTGCCGCGCGCGGCCGGCAAGCACTGGATCGAATTCCCGACCAACGACTGCTGGGCGTTCGCGAAAGCGGGCTGATCCGTTTGCGGCGGCCCGCGTGCCGCCGCGCATGCAGTCACGCACGCATCCGTTGCGGCCTCGCATCGGCGGACGCTGCATGGCATTCGCCGACGGCGCGCCGAGTACCCGTTTCCCGTTTCACCCCACCGAGAACAAACCAAGGAGACACCGTCAAAATGAAGTCACGCGCAGAACGTTCCATTCGCACAGTAGTCCTCATCAGTTCAGCTGCAGTGGCCTGTATCGCCGTGCCGGCCGCGCACGCGCAGTCGTCGGTCACGATGTACGGGATCATGGACGCCGGCATCGAATTCACCAACCACGCGGCGCCGGAAGGCGGCAATTCGGTCAAGCTCAAGTCGGGGAACAAGAACACGTCGCGCTGGGGCTTGCGCGGCGTCGAGGATCTCGGCGGTGGGCTGAAGGCCGTGTTCCGCCTCGAAAGCGGGATCGATCTCGCGAACGGCGCGTTCGACGACGGCCCGGACTCGATCTTCGCGCGCCGCGCGACGGTCGGCCTGAAGAGCAAATGGGGCGAACTGACGCTCGGCCGCAACTACACCGTCACCTACGACTACATGCTGCCGTTCGACCCGATGGGCTACGCGCAGAACTACTCGTGGGCGTCGTCGTCGATGGCGACGGGCGGCCGCAAGGACGGCATGTTCACGCGCTCGTCGAACGCGGTGCGCTACGACGGCGAATTCGGCGGCTTCAAGTTCGGCGCGCTGTACGGCTTCGGCAACGTGCCGGGCAGCATGAAAACCAGTTCGAAATACGATTTCGCGGTCGGCTACGAGAAGGGACCGTTCGCGGCGGTCGTCACGTTCGACCGGCAGAACGGCGCGGCCGACAGCGTCACGCCGGCCGATACGGTCGACTATATCCAGGGAATCCATGCCGGCCTGAGCTACGACTTCGGCAACCTGAAGACGATGGCCGGCTACCGCAACTACAAGCGCACGTTCCGCACCACGGCGGCGAACCAGTTGAGCGACATGGTCTGGCTCGGCGGGTCGTATCAGTTCACGCCGGCGTTCTCGCTGATCGCGGCCGTTTATCACCAGAACATCAAGGGCGGCAGCGACGCCGATCCGACGCTGGTGTCGATGCGTGCGAACTACGCGCTGTCGAAGCGGACGGTGCTGTACGCGGCCGGCGCGTTCGCGATCGCGAAACACGACCAGAAGGTCGGCGTGTCGCGCGATTTCGCGGGGTATGGGACCACGCAGGTGGGCGTCACGGCGGGGATTCAGCAGCGGTTCTGACGCCGACGCGGCCGGCGTCGGTGGGCGGTCGGCCGCCCGCCTGCTTTCACGCCACGCGAGGCGGCACGACGGCGAACAGCCCGATGCTACCGCGCAATCCGACGCTCCGCCGGCCCGCCGCCTGGCGATGCGCCGCTTAATCGCCACGCATCGTGAACACCGGACGCACGACGCTGCTCGTATCGCCCCAATGTTCGCCGACCGCCGACAGCGGCACCTCCCGCGTGTCGATCGTGAGGCCCGCCGGCCCGGCCGCTTCGAATACGCCGCGCACCGACGCCAACAAGCGCGGCAGCGACACGCTGCCGATCCCGCTGCCCATCAGTTCGATTGCGGTCGCCCGCAGCACGGCGCCCGGCACCAGCACGTCCGCGCCGCCGATCGAGCCGATCTGCACGAAACGCAGCCGGCGGCCATCGGGTGTCGCCTTCGCGCCGGCAACCAGCAGCGTCCGCGCGCTGGCCCCCCACAGATAATCGAGCACGACATCCACGCCCGCGCGGAAATGCGGTTCGAGCGCCCGCACCAGATGCGCGTCGTCCTGCTGCAGCGACACGACGGCGTCCGCGCCGGCATTCAGCAACGCCTGCAACGCGGCCGCGTTGCGGCCGGTCGCGACGACCTTCGCCGCGCCGAGATGCTTCGCGATCCGCACTGCGAGCCGCCCCGACGTGCCGGTCGCGCCATTGACGAGCACCGTCTCGCCCGCGACGAGCCGCGCACGTTCGGTCAGCGCCGCCCACGACGACATCCCCGGAATCGCGATCGCCGCGGCCGTGACGTCGTCGAGCGCGTCCGGCAGCGGCACGCACTGCGGATCGGGCACGATCGTGCGTTCGGCCATCGCGCCGAACGGCGCCGGGGCACCGAAGAAGTAGACGCGCCGACCGTCGTCGAGACGCCCCACGCCGTCGACACCGACGACGAACGGATAGCGTCGGTCCGACGAGTAATGCGTGCCGGCCGCGCGCCCCTGCGCGAGCCGGCTCAACGCCGACGCCGTCACGTCGATCAGGCGGTGGCCCGGCATCGCGGGCGGCGCGTCGAATTCCATATGGACGGGACGCGCGCCGGCGCCCGTCACGACTGCTGCTTTCATGGTGGTTCCTTCAATTCTGGAAGATGGGTCTTTACCGGGCATCGAGCCATGCGCGCAGCGCGGGATCGCGTACTTCCAACACGTCGAACAGGCCGAGCGCTCGCAGCGCAGGCAACGCGTCGATCGCATCGGCCTCCGCACGCGCCCGCTCCGCCGGCGCGGCGTTGGGATCGGTCAACACCCGTGCGTTGACCAGAAACGCACCGACGGTCCCCTTGCGAATCGTCGTTCCGCCGGCATCGACCCGGTCGGCATGGTCGGGAAGCATCTGTTCGGCTCGCATCGCGTCTTGCTCCGGTTGTCATCGATGGACGCAGTGTAGGCGTGCAAAATCGGCCGATCTCCGGTATAACGGCCATTCGATACCGATATCCGGCCATGTCCGATCCGCTCCTGCCCGCCCGCTTCGTCACGTCCGACGACGGCCCGTTCGTGGTCGCCGCCATCCTGTCGCAACGCGACCCGCGCATCACCGCGTCGCATTCGCATGCGCGCGGCCAGCTCGTCGGCGCGCTGAGCGGTCTGGTGACGATCGGGCTCGACGATCAGGAATGGGTCGTGCCGGCGATCCATGCGATCTGGATTCCGCCGCATTACCGGCATTCGCTGCGCTCGTTCGGGCCGATTGCCGGCTGGTCGGCATTCGTCGCCGAAGCGCGCTGCGCGGCGCTGCCGGCCACGCCGCGCGCGATCCGCACGACGCCGCTGCTGCGCGAAGCCGTGCAGCGCGCGGCAAGCTGGGGCGATGCCGAGCTGGATGCCGCACAAGCCCGGATCGCCGACGTGATCCTCGATGAAATCGCGGCATCGGAAGCCGAGGCGCTGGGCCTGGTCCGGCCGCGGGATCCGCGGCTCGTGAAGATCACCGATGCGCTGGCCGCGGATCTCGCGAACGACCGGCGGCTGGAGGAGTGGGCCGAATGGGCCGGCATCGGCGCACGGACGATGAGTCGCCGCTTCGTCGCCGAGACGGGGCTGACGTTCGCGCAGTGGCGTCAGCAGGCGCGACTGCTGCGGGCGCTGGAGCGCATTGCGGATGGCGTGCCGGTGACGACGATCGCGCTCGATCTCGGGTACGACAACGTGAGCGCGTTCATCGACATGTTCCGACGCGCGCTGGGGACGACGCCGGGACGATATATGGAGGCGGGACGGGGCACGAAAGGATAGGCGCGGCCATGCGCGTGCACGAAACCGCGTGGCGCAAAGCCCGCGGGCGGCACACGACCACCGCCTGCCGCCGCGTCAATACGTGCCGTCGCCCTGCTTCGCGGCGTCGCCGCCGGCCCTTTTGAACTGCGCGGCGAGCCGTTCCGCGCTCCGCGCCAGCAGCGTCGTATCGACGCCGACCGCGACGAACAGCGCCCCCGCTTCCAGATAGCGCCGCGCGGCCGCTTCATCCGCGCTCAGGATCCCCGCCGCCTTGCCGGCCGCCTGGATCGCGCGGATCGCACCGTCGATCGCGGCCTGCACGTCCGGGTGCCCGGGATCGCCGAGATGACCGAGATCGGCGGCCAGATCGGCCGGCCCGATGAATACGCCGTCCACGCCGTCGACCCGCGCGATCGCATCGATCGCGTCGAGCCCCGCGCGCGTCTCGACCTGCACGAGCACGGCCATCTCGTCGTTCGCGCGATGCAGGTACTCGCCGACGCGATTCCACCGCGACGCACGCGCCAGCGCGCTGCCGACGCCGCGAATGCCGTGCGGCGGGTAACGCGTCGCGGCCACCGCCGCACGCGCTTCGTCCGCGCTCTGCACCATCGGCACGAGCAGCGTCTGCGCGCCGAGATCGAGCACCTGCTTGACGATCACCGGATCGTTCCACGGCACGCGCACGACCGGATGCGACGGATACGGCGCGATCGCCTGCAGTTGCGCGAGGATCGTCGGCACCGTGTTCGGCGCATGCTCGCCATCGATCAGCAACCAGTCGAAACCGGCGCCCGCGACGACTTCGGCGCTGTACGGATTCGCGAGGCCGAGCCACAACCCGATCTGCGCATCGCCGTGCGCGAGCGCGGCCTTGAAGACATTCGACGAAATCTGCATCGTTCGCTCAACTCATTCGAAGTAACACTGGATCGTCCCGAGCGGGCCGTAATCGACGCTGAACGTATCGCCCGAACGCGCCGCGCACGGCCGCGTGAACGACCCGCCGAGCACGATCTGCCCCGGCTCCAGCGCGACGTCGAAGCGCGACAGCCGGTTCGCGAGCCACGCGACGCCGTTCGCCGGATGGTTCAGCACGCCGGCCGCGACACCGGTTTCCTCGACCACGCCGTTGCGCGACATGATCGCCGCCACCCAGCGCAAATCGACGTCCTGCGGGCGCACCGGCCGGCCGCCGATCACGACGCCCGCGTTCGCCGCGTTGTCGGCGATGGTGTCGAACACCTTGCGCGGCCGTTTCGTGTCGGGGTCGATCGACTGGCTGCGCGCGTCGATGATCTCGAGCGCCGGCACGACGTAATCGACCGCGTCGTACACGTCGAAGATCGTGCAGTTCGGGCCGGCGAGCCGCTTGCCGAGCACGAATGCGAGCTCGACCTCGACGCGCGGCACGATGAAGCGGCTAGTCGGGATCGTGCCGCCGTCTTCGAAGAACATGTCGTCGAGCAGCGCGCCGTAGTCGGGTTCGTCGATCTGCGACGTGTTCTGCATCGCCTTCGACGTGAGGCCGATCTTGTGCCCCTTCAGCGTGCGGCCTTCCGCGAGCTTGAGGGCGACCCACGCGCGCTGGATCGCATACGCGTCGTCGATCGTGATGTCGGGATGGTCGAGCGAGATCTGGCGGATCTGCGCGCGCGCGCGTTCGGCGTCGTGCAGACGGTGCGCGAGCTGGTCGATGATGGCGGGTTCGAGCATGGTCGGGTCGGGAATGGCGTTCAGCCGGCCCGCTTGTAGCGGGCGTGAATGTTGTTGTGCTTGTACGAGCCGCTTTCGCTGAACTCGGTCAGTTCCATCGACAGCGCAAGGTAGCGTGTCGCGTACAACTCGGCGAAATGCACCTTGATCGCGTCGAACAGCGCGTCGCACGCGGCCTTTTTCTGCGCGTCGGTGCGGCCCGAACCGATCTTCAGCGTCACGTGGACGAACGCGTCGTCCTCCGTGCCGTCGGCGACGCAGTAGTCGCGCAGCTCGATCGCGCGCGAACGGATGCCGCCGGTCGGGAACACGCCGCCCTGGGCGATCAGCGTCGCGTTGATCGTGTGCAGCAGCACGGGAATGCGTGCGTCGTCGCGGATGTTCGCGGTGTATTCGACGACGATGTGTGGCATGGCAGGTCTCCGGTCGGATTCGAATGCGGGGCGGGCGGCAACGCTCAGGGCAGCGGGAAGATCGCGTTGATCTGCCCGGTGCCCGAGCTCGCGAAATAGTCGGTGACGATCTCGACGGGCCGGTCGTAACGATCCCAGCCGAGCAGCCCGAGCAGCATCGCCGTGTCGTGCATGCCGCCTTCGCCGTGGCAATGCACGTTGTACTCCGGCAGCATCGCGCAGAAGGTCTTGAAATCGCCCTGTTTCCACAGCTCGACCACGCGCAGGTCGACCTGCCGGAAGAATTCGCGGCTGATCTCGTGGATCGATTCCTCGGGGCTGCCGTTGTCGTTGAAGCGGTGCGACAGCGAGCCGCTCGCGAGGAACGCGACGTTCGAATCGCTCTTCTCGATCGCTTCGAGCAGCGCCTCGCCGAAGCGCCGGCTTTCGTCGAGCGTGTGCCACATGCACCAGCCGGCGATCGACACGACCTTGAAGTGCTGGTCGCCGTTCATGTAGCGCATCGGCACGAGCGTGCCGTATTCGAGCTCGAGGCTGTCGATCTCGTGCGCCCGCGTCGCGACGCCGCGCGCGGTGGCCGTTTCCGCGATCAGCCGGCCGAGCGCCGGGTTGCCCGGATACGCGTACTGCATGTCGCGGATGAAGTGCGGCAGCTCGTTGCTCGTATAGGTTCCGGCGAACCGCGCATTGCAATTCACGTGATAGCCCGCGTTGACGAGCCAGTGCACGTCCGACACGACGATCGTGTCGACGCCGAGCGCGCGGCAGCGCTCGCCGATCAGCTGATGGCCGCGGATCGCCGCATCACGGCAGCCGTGATGCCGGCCGGGCAATTCCGACAGGTACATCGACGGCACGTGCGTGATCTTCGCGGCGAGGGACAATTTGCCCATCGTTCAAGTCTCCCTGTCGACCGGAGTTAGCGCTTTAGCGGTTACTCCGGTCCCATGCTTCGCGGTCGACCGGAGTTAGCGCTTTAGTGCTTACTCTGGCCCCATGCTTGGCCGGCGTGCCGGCCAAGGAATCGTTCGTTCTTGCGGCAACACGACCCGCTCCCGTTACACGCCCCAGCGAGGAATGTGATGCGAACCCATCGAGATGCACACGTTCTTGATCTCCGCGAACACCTCGAAGCTGTACTCGCCGCCTTCGCGCCCGGTGCCCGATTCCTTCACGCCGCCGAACGGCTGGCGCAGGTCGCGCACGTTCTGGCTGTTCACGAACACCATCCCGGCCTCGATTCCCCGGGCGAGCCGATGCACCTTGCCGACGTCCTGCGTCCAGATGTACGACGCGAGGCCGTACGCCGTGTCGTTCGCGAGCCGCAGCCCTTCTTCCTCGTTCTCGAACGGGATGATGCACGCGACCGGCCCGAAGATCTCTTCCTGCGCGATGCGCATCCGGTTGTCGACGTCGGCGAATACGGTCGGCCGCACGAAGTTGCCGTTGCGCAAACGATCGGGCAACCCGGCCGGCTTGTCCGCGCCGCCCGCCACCACGCGCGCGCCCTCCTGCTCGCCGATGCGGATGTAGCCCGTCACCTTCTCCCAGTGCTGGCGCGTGATCATCGCGCCGAGATGCGTGCCCGGATCGGCCGGATCGCCGACCACCAGGTTGTTCGCGCGGCGCGCGAATTCCTGCACGAAGCGGTCGTAGATCGTGCGCTGCACGAAGATCCGCGAGCCGGCCGTACAGCGTTCGCCGTTGATCGAGAAGATCGTGAACAACGACGCGTCGAGCGCGCGGTCGAAATCGGCGTCGTCGAAGATCAGCACCGGCGACTTGCCGCCGAGCTCCATCGAGTACTTCTTCAGGCCCGCGCGTTCCATGATCCGCTTGCCCGTGACCGTGCCGCCCGTGAACGACACCGCGCGCACGTCCGGATGCCGCACGAGCGCATCGCCGGCCGTCGCGCCGTAACCCTGCACGACGTTCAGCACGCCGGGCGGGATGCCGGCTTCGAGCGCGAGCCGGCCGAGCTGGTCGGCCGTCAGCGGCGACAGCTCCGACATCTTCAGCACGGCCGTATTGCCGAGCGCGAGACACGGCGCCGTCTTCCACGTGGCCGTCATGAACGGCACGTTCCACGGCGACACCAAGGCGCACACGCCGACCGGCTGGTACAGCGTGTAGTTCAGCATCTGGTCGTCGACCGGATAGGTGCGGCCGTTCATCTGCACGCACACTTCCGCGAAGAAGTTGAAATTCTCGGACGCGCGCGGAATCAGCTGCTTGCTCGTCTGCGCGATCGGCAGGCCGGTGTCCTGCGTCTCCAGCGCCGCGAGCATCGGCACGTTCCGCTCGATCAGCTCGCCGAGCTTGCGCATCAGCTTCGCGCGCTCCTTCGCCGGCGTGTTCGCCCATTTCGGGAACGCTTCCTTCGCCGCGCGCACGGCCGCGTCGACCTCGGCCTCGCCGCCCGACGCGACGTCGGTGATGACGTCGCCCGTCGCCGGGTTCAGCGTCGTGAAGGTCTCGCGGCTCTCCACTTCGCGGCCGTCGATCCAGTGCTTGATGGTCATGTGCTCTCCTTGGGCGACGGGCTCAGCCGGCGCGATAGTAGTCTGCCTCGGCGACGATCGTGTTCACGAGCCGGCCGATCCCTTCGATTTCGGTCACGACCTCGTCGCCCGGCTGCGTGTCCGCCAGCCCCTCGGGCGTGCCGGTCAGGATCAGGTCGCCCGGCGCGAGCGTCATGAAGCTGCTGATGTGCTCGATCAGCGCCGGCACGTCGAAGACCATGTCGCGGGTGCTGCCGCGCTGCGTCTGCCGGCCGTTCACCGTCGTGCGCAGCGTCAGGTCGCCCGCGTCGCCGATCTCGTCGCGGCTGACGAACCACGGCCCGAGCGGCGTGCAGGTGTCGCGGTTCTTCACGCGCAGGTTCGGACGGTAGTAGTTCTCGAGATAGTCGCGGATCGCGTAGTCGTTCGCGACCGTATAGCCGGCCACGTAGTCGATGGCCTGCGCGCGGCTCACGCGGCGCGCGGGCCGGCCGATCACGACGGCCAGCTCGCACTCGTAGTGCATGTGCGTGGCGTCCGCCGGGCGCACCGTGCGCGACCGGTGGCCGACGAACGTGTTCGGCCCTTTCAGGAAGATCAGCGGTTCGCTCGGCGCATTGAAGGCGAGTTCCTTCGCATGGTCGGCGTAGTTCAGGCCGAGCGCGAACGTCGTACGCGGCGCGACGGGCGGCAGCCATGCCACCGCGTCCTCCGCCAGCACGCGCCCCGTATCGAGGCGGATCGCGCCGTCGCCGGCCGGTTCGGCTGCATGCAGTGCGCCGTTATAGATCACACGCGCCGTCTTCATCGTGCTTCCTCCGCAATCAACGTATGCCGCAACGCGCCGATGCCGGCCGCGGCGATCTCGATCGTGCTGCCCGCGCGGGCGCGCGGTGCGCCGCCCGCGACGCCGAGCAGCAGCACGTCGCCCGCGTCGAACGACATGAAGGCCGTCACGTCGGCGATCAGCTCGCGCACCGGGCGAATCAGCGTCGCGGTCGATGCGGACGCGGCCACCTCGCCGTCGATCCGCACCGTCAGGCCGATCTCGTCGACGTCGGCAAGCGCGGCGGCCGGCACGATCGCCGGGCCGAGCGGGCAAAAGCCGTCACGGCACCTGAAACGCACGGCCGGACGGTAGTAATCGGGATGCGGCACCGACACGTCGCTCGCGAGCGTGAAACCGTGCACGTAGTCGAGCGCCTGCGCGGCCGCCACGCGGGTCGCGCGCCGGGCGAACACGACGGCCACCGAGGCACCGATCTCGAGCGCGTCGACGCCGGCCGGCACGACGACGGCGGCACCGTCGGCCACATGCGTGTTGGCGGATTTGATGTACAGGATCGGCGCCTGCGGCGGGCGGCCGTAAGGCGGGGCGTTCACCGCATCGCCGAGCGCGGCGAGCGCCGCGCGCTCGTTGAGCAGCGCGCCGTAGACGGTACCGATGGCGACCGGCAACGGCGGCGCCGCGGCGGTCGTGCAAGACAGCTCCATGCGTCATTCCCCTGCCGCGCGTCGCGGCGCATCGTCAATAGTTAATATCTTAAGTAAACAATCGGGTGCTGGCAACCTCGATTACCCTGATACGCGAAATTCATCAGCTTCGGCTGTTAAGATTGATGCGTCCCCGTCCTCTGCTCACGCTGATGAACCGTACGCTCGACCATCGCAACCTGGCCATGCTGCTGCTCGAGGCCCGCGAAACGCTGATGGGCCTGTTTCGCCCCATTCTCAAGGAATTCTCGCTGACCGAACAGCAATGGCGGATCATCCGCGTGCTCGACGGCGAACCGGCGCAGGCGCTCGAAGCCGGGCAGATCGCGAAACGCTGCTGCATCCTGAGCCCGAGCCTGACCGGCGTGCTGGAACGGATGGAGCGCGACGGTCTGATCACGCGCACGCGCGCGCAGGAGGATCAGCGCCGGCTGCTGGTCAGCCTGACGCCGCAAAGCAGGAAACTGGTGACGGAAATCGGTCCGCGCATCGACGAGCAATATCGCCAGCTCGAATCGCGATTCGGCGAGGACGGCCTCGACGATATCTACCGCGCGCTCGACCGGCTCATCGAGCTCGGCAGCCACGCGTAAAGACGGCGCCCGCGCCCGCCACGTGCGGCAACGGGCGCCGATGCGACGCGGGCGGTCAGTGGATCGCGCCGCGCATCAGCTCGGTCACGGCCACCCCGCGCGACGTGCGCATGCATTCCTCGACGTAATCGATGAACGGCAACGGCTCGAAATCGATCTCGTCGCGCACGCGACGATTGTCGAACACGCGATCGACCGTCGCGAATTCCCCGCAACGCTGCAACGCCCGGCCGATCACGCGCTCGAGTGCCGGATCGCGGCGCCCGAGCACGTCGCGCACGACGAGCGGCAGGTCGGCCGGCGCGCATGCCGCGTAGCGCGGCGCCCCGGTCATCCCCGCCGCCTCGTCCATCGCACGCACGATCTGCGCGACCTGCGGCGCCTCGTCGCCGGCCGACACGTGATAGACGTCGTGCGCGAGCGTCGGCTTGACGGCCAGCAGCATCGTCGCGCGCGCCACGTCGTCCACCGATACGATGTCGATGCGCGTCATCGGCCGCGCGGTGAAGCGGCGCGCCGCATGCGCGAGCCGGAACATCCAGAACGAATTCGGCGCGGGCCGCGTACCGAGCACCGTGTGGCCTACCACGTGCGACGGCCGCACGACGACGAGCGGCAGCCCGAGCGCACGCAGGCGCTGTTCCGTCTCCGCCTTCGCGTGCAGGTAGCCGGCCGCGAGCACCGCGCCCGGCAGGCCTTCGTCGCCCGGCGCGGCATCGTTCCCCGCGTCGCGTTCCGCCTCTTCCTGCACGATCCCGCCACGGCCGGCGTGCGCGTAGGCCGTGCCGACGTAGACGAAACGCTGCAGGTGCGGCGAGCGCGCAAAGCGTTCGGCGAAGCACACCGCATCGGCGATGTCGGCCCGCAGGTGCGCGCCGTCGGCCGGCGACGCATGGCCCGCGCAGTGAATCACGTGCGTCGCGCCGGCCAGGCGCGGCGCATCGGCGCCGTGCCACACGTCGGCGAGCGCGCCGACGATCACGTTCGCATCGGTCAGGCGCGACGCCCAGTACGGCGCGAGCCCCGCGCGCAGCGCGGCTTCACGCAGCCGCGCGACCGCGTGGCCGCGATCCTGCGCGCGCACGACGCAGACGATGCGTTCGAGCAGCCCTGCATTGACGAGCGCCGTCAGCACGGTACTGCCGATGAAGCCGGTCGCGCCGGTCAGCACCAGCCGTCCGACGTTCGCCGCCGCGACCGGTGCGCTGGCCGGCGACACGAGGCTCGTCCGCCAGTTCAGCGACAACGCGGTTTTCCAGATCAGCACGATAGTCTCCTTCGAAGAATCGGCCAGGCGGCGCGGCGCCCGCGATTGCGGGCGCAGCACGGCTCACTGGCCGCGCCGGGGCTGACGCGCGCCCCGGCGGCTCCCGATCGGGCTTGCGGCCAGCGATCGCGTCGATCGCGCTCTGGCACGAGGCGGCGGCAGCCGGCGCGGACGGGCGTTCGTCGCGCAGGATCGGGAAGCGTCCAGTGTGGGGCCGGACCGCATGCAAGTCTGTCCCGAAAGTTTCGTGAAAGTGTGCCGATTTGTACGCGATTGTCCGAGTGTGTCGTGCCGGCACCGCGTCGAAACGACGACCGGTTCGGTCCGGCCGCATTCGACCGGTGCCGGATCGTATCGCTCGCCACCGGTTTCGACGGCGGCCGGCGCGCGACGGATCGACGCGGCCGGCGCCCCTGTCATCCCATGTCCGGACCGCCGCGCGTCCCCGCCCGGACACCGTCGTCGCCGGTATCGCCCGCCTGTGCTGACGCCTCGGGAACGACCATGAATCGTCAGACGTCGTTTCATCCGAAATCGAAATAGACTCGATGCGGATTTATTGCGGATTATCACTTGCGTTTCACACCAGTCTATCTAGACTGTTCAAGTCCAAACCGTCGAATGCGTCATTTTTTTCAGGAGACGATGCAATGCGCCTCACCATTCGGATTAATGGCAGCGAATCGGCAACCCGGCAATCGTTCGCGGTATTGTGGGTCGATACCGACGAAGGGCTGTGGTCGCGCGAGGCACATCAGGGCATCGACCTTCCGACCTGGGGCAAGGTCCGCGACGTGGAAGGCGCGATGGCGCTCTGCGCAGCCGACGGCAGCCATGCCGTCTGTCAGCTGAAGGGGCTGTCGTTCGATGCGACGCGGCGCGAACAGGGCCCCGCGGTGCTCGCCGGCGAGCATCCCGACGGCGCGTGGCGTCTGCAGGCCGTCGATACCTGCACGACCCCGCCGGAATACCGGGAATTTATTTCCGTTGCCCGATAGGTATTATTGACATCAATCGTCTGCGGTTTTCGGGTTTATTCCGGTAACAGTGATATTTATTTCGATATTCAGCATGAATGGCGCCTCGGCTGGAGGCGCTTTTCATTTTCGGAATTAAAGAAATAACCGACGCGCGGGCAATTGATCGCGCGCCGGAACGGTCGCCATCGAGGCTCGCCCGAGATCGTGCACCCGGATCGGCATGCGGTGGATCGTCCGTGTTCCATCACCCGCACCCGGCGCGCAATCCTGCGTCGGCGTCCCCCCTCCTCCTCCTCTTCCTCTCGCTTTCTCAAGCAGCGCGCCACTCGCCTTTTTGCGGGGCCGGAACACACTTTCCCCACACGATGTTTACTCATTTATTACAATCGCATTATTCAGACTGACCAGCCGCCGTCCGGCGGCCCGACCCGGCCATTGCATGAGCGTGAAAAAGAAGACCCATCCTGCCGATCCGTACGCGGCGGCGACCAAGAATCCAATGCTCGCGTCGCGCCTGCCGATGTGGCGCTCGCGGCTGATCGTGGTCGTCGTGTTTCTCGCGTTCGCGGCGCTGATTGCGCGCGCTTTCTGGGTGCAGGTCGCGAACCAGGATTTTTACGTCGGCCAGGGCCAGAAGCGCTATCAGCGCACGATCGAGCTCGACGCGATGCGCGGGCCCATCGTCGACCGCAACGGCGCGATGCTCGCGGTCAGCCTGGCGACCTATGAAATCTGGGCGAACCCGAAACAGGTCGCCGACACCGATTACCCGCAGATCGCGAAGCTGCTCGACATGCCGCTCGTCGAGGTGAAGCGGCGTCTCGGCAACGACAAGACGTTCGTGCTGCTCAAGCGGCAGGTCGACGCGGACACCGCCAGCCGGCTCGACAAGCTCGCGATCGACGGCATCACGCAGATCGCCGATTCGAAGCGCTTCTACCCGGAAGGCGAATCGGCTGCGCACGTGGTCGGGTTCACGAACGTCGAGGACTCGGGCCAGGAAGGTGTCGAGCTCGCGGCGAACGCGCGCCTGCAGGGCACGTCGGGCCAGCGCGAGGTGATCCGCGACCGGCTCGGCCGCATCGTGTCGGACACGCGCCCGCTCGTCCCCGCACAGCACGGCGCGACGATCGAGCTGACGATCGACCGCCGCATCCAGCAGCTCGCGTTCAGCCAACTCAAGGCGGCCGTGATCGAGAACAACGCGGTGGCCGGCAGCGTCGTCGTGCTCGACGCGCAAAACGGCGAGATCCTCGCGCTGGCGAACTACCCGACCTTCGACCCGAACGACCGCGCGCGCCTCACCGGCCAGCAATTGCGCAACCGCGCGGTGATCGACACGTTCGAGCCCGGCTCGACGATCAAGCCGCTCGTCGTCGCGCTGTCGATCGACGAGCGCAAGGTCACGCCGAACACGATCATCAACACGTCGCCGGGCACCTACAAGATCGGGCCGGCCGTGATCCACGACACGTCGAACCACGGGTCGCTCACCGTCGCGCAGGCGCTGCAGAAGTCCAGCAACGTCGCGCTAGCGAAGCTGGCGCTGAACCTGCCCGCCGAAACGATCTGGAACAAATACCAAGAGTACGGGATCGGCCGCGCGCCGGAACTGACGTTCCCGGGCGTCGCGTCGGGCCGGCTGCGCGGCTACAAGCGCTGGCGGCCGATCGAGCAGGCGACGATGGCGTACGGCTACGGGCTGTCGATGTCGCTGCTGCAGATCGCGCAGACTTACACCGCGTATGCGGGCGACGGCACGCTGCACCCGGTGTCGCTGCTGAAGAACGGCACCGATCAGCAGACGATCGACGCGCATCGCGGCCATCGCGTGACCTCGCCGCAAACGGCCGCCGCCATCCGCTCGATGCTCGAGATGGCGGTGGGTGAAGGCGGCACGGGGCGCCGCGCGCGCGTCGACGGCTACCGGATCGGCGGCAAGACAGGTACCGCGCGCAAGCAGGTCGGCGCGACCTATGCGAAGGGCAAGTACCGCGCGCTGTTCGCCGGGATGGCGCCGATGAGCGATCCGCGCCTGATCGTCGCGGTGATGATCGACGAGCCGCGCGGCAAGGGCTACTACGGCGGCACGGTCGCCGGCCCGGTGTTCGCGTCGGTCACGAGCGGCTCGCTGCAGTTGCTCGGCGTGCCGCCCGATGCGCCGGTCGAAGCGGAGAAGCCCCAGCCGGACAAGGCGATCACGCCACCGAAGAAGGTCGCGGCATCAACGGCGGTTGCTCAACCGAAGACAGCTTCCGCTCGGAAAGCCGCCGTGCCGGTGGAAACGGCCGCGCAGTCGGACACGACCGTACCGACGAAGGTGCCCGCAAGCTGAGCCGGTCGCCGGCAGCATTGCCGGTCTGCAATCGCATCATGAGGCAGAAACCGATGCTCGCTGCGCTCTATTGATTCGAGAACGAACCGAAGGTCACCACCGTTCGGTCGCGGCCACGCAGCACGCGCGTCGCCTCGTGCGGTAGCGCGTCGCCTCATGCGTTAAACGCGCCCGTGCGTCTTCGCTGTCGCGCACGGCCCCGACGTGACCCGACGTGATTATTGATAGCTCAACGTGAACGTCGCCGCGCCTTTGACCGTCCCCGGCGTGACGCGCCCGGTCGACACATATTGCGCGGACAGCGGAATGCTGGAGGTCGAGCTCGACGGTCCAACCAGCCATTGATTCGGATTGCCCGGGTCGGCCGAATCGGGGCCGAACCCGACCGGATTGCCATTTCTCAGGATGCGCAGCTTGACGTCCGACGCAGTCGAACCGGGAACCAGCGACAGGTTGGTCGAGGTATTCGACGGGTCGGTCAAATCGGTCAGCGTCACATACACATTCGAGCCGGATTGGCAGGACAGCCCGATATTGAAACCCGTGTCGCCGGCCGTGGCGCCCGCCTGATTCAGCTTGCCTGCGGATACGGGCGGCAACGTCACATTGACATTCGGCGTGGTGACCGTACAACTATTCGGGGTGACAACCAAACTTCCCCCGGACTTGAAGAACTTGAAATCCACTGTTATCGCTCGCGCCGCCTTGCCTCTGTTTCTCACCTCGATACCCACCGCCGCATTGGGATTCCGAATTTTTGCGAAATTATAGATATTGTCGTTGAGCTTGATCATTTCGATTTTCAATCTCAACACCTTGGAAAGCGGCTCAGCATTCGTATGGGACGGCGCCCATTCCTGCAGGCTATGATGAACCGCCATTACCCGCCCCGTATCGAGGTTCGTCACACGAAAACCGAAGGTTTCGAACTCCCGATAATTTTGAAGCGTGGTCAATTTACCCACATTCGGATAGTTCGTCGTCAGCCACGACTGTCCGGGGAATATGAACCAGTAATCATAGCCCGGCGGAGAGTTCGGATTAGCTGGACAGGCGTAAGGGAACTCTGCCGTCACCGTCGCAATGACCGCTCCGTTCGGTGTGCCGGGCGCGACGCGGATCGATGCGGGGAAATTGATGTCAACATAATGGTGTATCCCCGGGCCCTCGCTCGGGGGCACCGACTGACACTTCATGACCGTTTGCCCCTGCACTGGCAACGCCACGGTCAGCAACAGCCCGCTCAATACCACGGACGCCGCCCGGCAAGCCGTTTTCAAAAGATTTCTGCTGATTTGAATCATTATCTCGTTTCGTTCGTTGTCGATGTGTCGGCAGCGTTTTTCGAGCCACGACGCGTTCGGGCATGCCCATCGTTTCAATGACGTGCGTCGCCTTGCGCGCCGCAGCCGGATACATCCGCTCCAGATGCATCCGGGTGTATCCGCGCCGCTGCGCGTCGACCGCCTGTGCGCAGCATGAAAAACGGCATCCGAAATTGTGCGAGAGCAGAAAACGAGAGGACAGTGGACAATCTTCAAACTCGATTTCAAACCAATCGGACTTGTACTAATTATTCTTTTTGTACTCGGGCTTTCCGAGACACGGTGCGAGAAATGCCACAAAACGGCTGATGATTCGGCTCGATGGGTCTCTGGACCAGGGAATCGCACGACATGGACGATTCTCGCGCTGCCGGCGACCGAGCGCCGACGTCGCCGCGCTGCGATCACTGGGGCCGCGGCGTCATTTCGGACGATGGCTTGCTTACCGGCTATCACGTGCCCGCGCATGCACCGACGCACGATACGTCCCGTTGAACGACGGGGCGGCCGGCATCGAAGCCGCCGCCCCGCGCGCCGAGCGCGGCCCCACGCCGCGCAACGTCAGTGCGACGCTGCCGCCGGCCTCGTCATCCTGCCGAGCACATGCGCCGTCATCGCGCGCGCGAGTTCCGACTCGCCCATGAACACGGTGCCGACGCCCTCGCTCGACAGCAGCGCGGCCTCGTCGCCGCTGTTCGTGCACAGCACGACCTCCAGCGTCGGATTGAGCGTGCGCGATATCTCGACGATCTGCCGCACGTCGAACACGTCGGGCAGCGTCACGACCAGCATCCCGGCGCGGGCGATATGCGCCTGCACGAGCACGATCGGCTCGATCGCGTCGCCCGACACGGCCGCGATGCCGTCCGCGCGCAGCTTCTCGACGAGCTCGCGATTCTGCTCGACGACGACATACGCGATGCCGCGCTCGTCCAGCGCATGCGCGATCCGCGTGCCGACCTTGCCGTAGCCGACGATCACGACCTGCCCGGTCAGATGCGTCTGCGGCGTCGACATCGGCAGTGCGGCGAGCGGATCGTCGCGCGCCTCGAGCTTGCGCGCGAACGCCGAATGCTTGCGGATCCACGCGAGCGCCGGATCGATCAGCGCGAACAGCAGCGTGTTCATCGCGATCGAGATCAGCGCGACCGCGAGAATCAGGCTCTGCCCCTCGGCCGACAACAGCCCGAGCGCGCGGCCGAGACCTGCGAGGATGAACGAGAATTCGCCGATCTGTGCGAGGCCGGCGCCCACGGTCAGTGCCGTGTTCAGCGGATAGCGGAATGCGATCACCAGCGCGACGGCCGCGAGCGTCTTGCCGATCAGCACGATGGCCGCGACCTCGATCACGTGCAGCGGCTCGTCGAGCAGCACCTTCGGGTCGAACAGCATGCCGACCGAGATGAAGAACAGCACCGAGAACGCGTCGCGCAGCGGCAGCGTCTCATCGGCCGCGCGCCGGCTGAATTCCGACTCGCGCATCATCATCCCGGCGAAGAACGCGCCGAGCGCGAACGACACGTCGAACAGCTTCGCCGCGCCGAACGCGATGCCGACCGCGGCCGCGATCATGCACAGCGTGAACAGCTCACGCGACCCGGTGCGCGCGACGAGCCAAAGAATGCGCGGGAACACGCGCTTGCCGACCACCAGCATCAGCGCAATGAACGCCGCGACTTTCAGCATCGTGACGCCGAGCGTGCCCCACACGCTGCCGCCCGCCGCATGCGCGTCGCCGGGCGGCGTGCCGCCGAGCAGCCCCGCCACCGGCGGCAGCAACACCAGCACGAGCACCATCACGAGATCCTCGACGACCAGCCAGCCCACCGCGATGCGCCCGTTGACCGTCTCGACGAGCCCGCGCCCTTCGAGCGCGCGCAACAGCACGACGGTACTCGCGACCGACAGCGCGAGCCCGAACACGAGCGCCGCACCGAGGCTCCAGCCCCAGGTAAGCGCGAGCCCGCCGCCGAGCAGCGTCGCGACGGTGATCTGCACGATGGCGCCCGGCAGCGCGATCTTGCGCACCGCGAGGAGATCGCCGAGCGAAAAATGCAGACCGACGCCGAACATCAGCAGCATCACGCCGACTTCGGCGAGCTGCTGCGCGAGCGACAAGTCGCCGACGAAACCGGGCGTGCCGGGGCCGATCACGATCCCGGCGAGCAGATAGCCGACGAGCGGCGGCATTTTCAGCAGCGACGCGAGATAACCGAAGATCATCGCGAGACCGAAACCGGCCGCGAGCAACGCAATCAGGCTGACGTCATGAGGCATCCCCCCTCCCAAGCTCTTGTAACGAATTAGTAAGGTTCAAGAGTGAAAGGATACGGGATGAGGCGGAAAAATGGCGCGCCGCCGCGAAAATTTCAACGCGGCGGCGCGTATTGGCGGGGTGCAACCCCTGCGCAGGCGAAATGCGTCGCAAGCCCGGCCGCAGGTTGCGCGGGCCGGGCCGCCGGCGGGCCGGCGCCCGTCAGCGCGACGCTTGCGGGAACCGCGCGCCCGGCGGCGGCTCGGGCCGTGTCGACGGCACGCTCTTGCGCACCTTCGCGACCTGCGCGGCGGTCACCGGCGCGCCCGTGTTGCCCCAGCTCGTGCGCACGAAGTTCGACACGTCCGCGACTTCCTGGTCCGACAGGCGCCAGCCGAACGGCGGCATCGTGAAGGTCGACGGCGCGGTGCGCGTCCCCTGCAGCGCGCTGCCTTCCAGCACGACGTGGATCAGCGAGGTCGGATCGTCGCCCTGCACGACCGGGTTGCCGGCGAGCGCCGGGAACACGCGCGTATAGCCGTGGCCGTCGCTGCGATGGCAGGCCATGCAGTTGTCGCGATAGACGGCCGCGCCCGGCTTGCTCGCATCGCCGGTCTGCAGCGCCTTCGCGGCGGCCGCGTCGTACACGTGCGGCTGCTCGCCCTGCACACGCGGCGGCAAGGTTTTCAGGTAGCGCGCGATCGCGTTCAGGTCGTCGTCGGTCATGTGCTGCATGCTGTGGCCGACCACGTCCGTCATCCCGCCGAACGCGGCCGTGCGCAGCGTGCGGCCGGTCTTCAGGAACTGCACGATCTCGGCTTCGTTCCACGTGCCGAGGCCCGTGCGCGGCTCGCCGCGCAGGCTCGTCGGCACCCAGCCGTCGATCGCCGCGCCGCCGGCCAGGAAGTCGGGGCCGTCCGCGTCGGTCAGCCCGCGCTCCTGCATCGTCGGCGCGCGCGGCGTATGACACGCGCCGCAGTGGCCGAGCCCCTGCACCAGATACGCGCCGCGCGCGACCACCGGGTCGGTGTACGGCGCCGCGTCGAACGGCTTCGGCGACGGCGCGAACATCTTGCGCCAGATGCCGAGCGGCCAGCGCATCGACAGCGGCCACACGATGTCGACCGCGCGGTTCTCGTGCTCGACGGGCGCGACGCCGTGCATGAAGTACGCGTACAGCGCCTTCATGTCGTCGTCGGTCAGCCGCGAATACGACGGGAACGGCATGGCCGGATACATCGTGTCGCCGTTCTTGCGCACGCCTTCGCGCACCGCGCGGGTGAAGTCCTCGTAGGTCCAGCCGCCGAGGCCCGTCTTCGGGTCCGGCGTGATGTTCGTCGAGTAGATGCCGCCGATCGGCGTGTCGAACTTCAGCCCGCCCGCGAACGGCTTGCCGCCGCTCGCGGTGTGGCAGGCGATGCAGTCGCCGGCGCGGGCAAGATATTCGCCGCGCTTGACGAGGGCCGCGTCGGCGGACAGCGCCGCCGGTGCGGCCGCCGGGCCCGAAGCCGCGGCCGGCGCGGACGCCGGCTGTGCGAACGCTGCGCCGCCCGACAGACCGAATGCCGCCCATGCCGTGCCGATCGCCAGCGCGCGCCGCAGCGGGGAAACCGAACGCGCGGCGTTGTGGTGGTTCATCGTCCTCTTCATGCGGTCACCAGCGGAGCGGGATTTTTCAGGTACTGCTCGCGGATCGTGCGTGCCGACCAGTAGGCCAGCGCCGCGATGATCCCGGTCGGGTTGTAGCCGATGCCCTGCGGCAGCGCGGACGCGCCCATCACGAACACGTTGTGCACGTCCCAGCACTGCAGATAGCGGTTCAGCACGCTCGTCTTCGGGTCGGTGCCCATGATCGCGCCGCCGACGAGGTGGGTCGTCTGGTACTGGCGCGAGTCGAAGTGCTTGCCGAACTCGCGCGTCGACACGCCGATCGCCTTCGGCCCCATCGCCTCCGCGATCTTCTTCATCTGCCCGGTCACGTACTGCGCCATCCTGATGTCGTTGTCCTTCCAGTCGAACGTCATCCGCAACAGCGGCTGGCCGTACGAATCGCGATAGGTCGGATCGAGATCGAGATACACGTCGCGGTACGACATGTTGGTGCCGTGCGCATCCATCGAGATCGTGTGCGCGTAGTTGTCCTTGACCGCCTTCTTCCACGCCGAGCCCCACTGCGGCGTGCCGGGCGGCGTCGCGATGCCGCTGATCGGCTTCACGCCGGCCTGGTTCACCCACAGCGGCGAGCCGCCGACGAAGCCTAGCGGGCCGTGATCGAAGTTGTCCGCGTTGAAGTCGTCCACCGCGACGCCGTTGCCGCCCGCGCCGATGAACGGATTCGTGTAGGTGTCCTTGTCGAAGAACGCCTTGATCGTCGACAGGTTCTGGTACGCGAAATTGCGGCCCACGACGCCTTCGCCCGACACCGGGTCGTACGGCTTGCCGATGCCCGACAGCAGCAGCAGGTGCACGTTGTGATACTGGAACGCGGCCACGATCACGAGATCGGCCGGCTGGTGCACTTCACGCCCGGCCGGATCGACGTAGGTCACGCCGGTCGCGCGCTTCTTCGTGTCGTCGAGGTCGACGCGCAGCACGTGGCACTTCGAGCGCAGCTCGAAGTTCGGCGCCTGCTTCAGCGCCGGCAGGATGTTCAGGTTCGGCGACGCCTTCGAGTACATGTAGCATGCGTAGCCGCTGCAGTAGCCGCAGAAGTTGCACGGGCCCATCTGCACGCCGTACGGGTTCGTGTACGGCCCCGACGTGTTCGCCGACGGCAGCCGGTACGGATGCAGGCCGAGCGAGTGCGCCGCATCGAAGAAGCGCTGCGCCGAATACGTATTGAGCTGCGCGGGCAGCGGGAAGTTGTCGCTGCGGTTCGCCTCGAACACGTTGCCGTCGCCGACCACCTTGCCGCCGACCTTGTACGCCTGCCCCGACGTGCCGAACACCTTCTCGGCGAAATCGAAATGCGGCTCGAGCTCGTCGTACGTGACGCCCGTATCCTGGATCGTCATTCCTTCGGGGATGAACTTCTTGCCGTAGCGCTCTTCGTAGTGGCTGCGCAGGCGCAGCTCTTCCGGCGCGATCCGGAAGTGCACGCCCGACCAGTGCAGCCCCGCGCCGCCGACGCCTTCGCCCGGCAGGAACGCGGCGAGCTGCCGGTACGGCAGCGCGGTGTCCTGCAGGCCATGGCGGATCGACACGGTCGTCTTCGACAGGTCGAGAAACAGCTTCTTGCGGATGTTGTAGGTCAGCTCGTCGATCGTGTTCGGGTACGCGCCGTCCGGATAGGTGTCGCGGTATTCGCCGCGCTCGAGCGCGACGACGTTCAGGCCCGCTTCGGTCAGTTCCTTCGCGAGAATCGCGCCGGTCCAGCCGAAGCCGACGATCACCGCATCGACGTGCGGCTTCTTATCTGCGGCCATCAGCTGCGCTCCCCGTTGATCGAGACGGGGCCGTACGGATAGGGCTTGCCGCTCTGGTTGACGAAATCCATGAAGTCCGCGCGTGCGCCCGGGAAACCGATCATCTTCCACGCGGCCATGTCGCGATTGCCGCCATGCACCGGATCGCAGAAGTAGCCTTCGCGCGTGTTCTGCAGCAACTGGCCGAGGAACACGCCGGGCGGGACGTCGTCGATCTGCGCGCTGCCCTTCTCCAGCGCGCCGAGCACCGTGTCGCGCGTCGGCGCGTCGAGATCCGCGAACGCCTTGCCGTGCGCCTTCTCGCAATAGCGGTTGACGGCCGCGATGCCGAGCCGGTAGATGTCGCGCGGCACCAGCTTCAACTGGTAGCCGAGCTCGGGCACGCCCTGCTGGAACGGCCCCTGCATGTACCACGTCGCGCCGTGCGCATACGGCGTCTCCATCTGGCGATCGATGAATTCGGGCACGCCCGCTTCGAGTGCGCCGGGGCCTTCGGCGTCGGCAGGAATCAGCCGGTCGACGGCGGCCTGGACGAACGCCCATTCCTTCGCATCGAAAAAGGTCGGCTTGTACGGCGCGCGTTCGGCGCCGGCCGACGCGGTGGACGCGTTGCCGGCCGTCGTCGCGGACGACGACGACGAGCGCAGGTCGCAGCCGGCGACCGACGCGATCGGCACGAGCGCGACCGAGGTGCGCAGGAAACGGCGACGCGAATTGGGTTTGTCAGGTGGCGTGGACATGGTCGGATGTTGATCGTTGGGGATCGGGTTCGGACGCGCGCATTCCGCATGCCGCGTGCCCGGCAGGCAGCCGTGCCGCAGGCGGCCGGTCGCCGTGTTCTTTCGGGTGTTGCGCACAACCTCGATGCAGGCGTCCGGCGGCGCAGTCCGCGGCGGTGCCGTCATTGCAGCCGCACGTCGCCCGGGACTGGCGGCACTGCGCGGCCGGACCTCTTCGCGGGCCTATCGTCGGACAAATACCGACATCGGCCGGTATCTATCCGTCATCGCTCACGACCTTTGTTCAACTTAGACGTCGCGTCATCGGACAGCAAGCGCAACGTGCACGACCCTCTTTTCCGGCCGGGCGACGAGTGCGGCGAATTATATATGGAACCGGTTCCATTACTAGAGGGTTCGATGCAATTCAGTGCATCGAAATTAGCAACAATGGGAAGTTCGCAAGACCGAATGTGCAAGGATGGCTAGACGACGGATGCGTTCGCCGGTCGCGCAAACGAGCTGGACGCGAGGCGCCGGGGACGCCGGGGGACGCCGGGGGACGCCGGGGGACGCTGGGGACGCTGGGGACGCTGGGGACGCCGGGGACGCCGGGGACGCCGGGGACGCCGGGGATGTGACGGACGTGAGCGACGTGAGCGACGTGAGAGCCACGGGGGCCGCGTGTCGCTTCCCGGCGACGCCCGCTCGGATGGCGATGTCGAGTTGCACCGCGCTCCGGTAGCTTCCGCCTCTTATGCATAGCCACGATGCCGTGCCGGCCGAATACCTTACGCCGACCGATACGCACGCGGGTCGAATCGCGCGCGGCGCTTCCCTCACCACGGCCAGAACATCGACGCGATCGACAACGCCAGCGCCGCGCACAACGGCGAGTAATACAGCGTGTCCATCCGCGCGAAACGCGACCCGCGAATCCGCTTGAAGAAGCCGACGTAACGGAAATCGCCGACGGCCCGCACCGCGAAGATCAATGCGAGCGCAACGACCGCGAACGCGATCGTGCCGGGATACGCATTGCGCCCCAGCCAGCCGGCACGCGCGGCGACCACGCCTGCGCCGCACAGCAGTGCCGCCGCGACGGCGAGCGTGCCGACGACGGTCGGCCGCAACAGCGGTACGCCGTCGTGCTCCGGAATGGCCGCACGCTTGCCCATCCGCCCGCCGAACGCCCAGTAGACGTGCACGAGCGCGATGGCGCAAAGCGTCGGCACGCTGAAATACGCACTGGTCATGTCGGTCAAGGTCCTCGTCTCGTTGTCTCGTTGTTTTGCCGAAAGCATTCCCGCACGCGGCACGCATGACGATACCGAAACCCGGCCACGCGCGCATTGCGACGTCCGGTCGCAACGGCCGCAGCCGGTAGCCGCGCATGCTGCGTTGCAGTGCGCATGCGTCGTCGCGCGGGCCGGCCGCTTGACTTCCCTCCGTGCACAACTACCCTGTTATTCCAGTACTGCGGTCGGTACGCCGCCCCGCAAGCGGCTGCCCGCACGACGACGATAACGAAGGCCATGGAGGCGACTCATGCTGATCGGTGTGCCGAAAGAGATCAAGAACCACGAGTACCGCGTCGGCCTCACGCCGGCCGGCGCGCGCGAACTCGTGCGGCACGGCCATCGCGTGCTCGTGCAACGCGGCGCGGGCACGGCGATCGGCCTGCTCGACGACGACTACACGGCAGCGGGCGCATCGCTCAGCGACGGCGCGGACGACATCTTCGCGCGCGCCGACATGATCATCAAGGTCAAGGAGCCTCAGCCGGCCGAATGCGCGATGCTGCGGCGCGGCCAGATCCTCTATACGTACCTGCATCTCGCGCCCGATCCCGCTCAGGCCGCCGCGCTCGTGAAATCCGGCGCGGTCTGCATCGCGTACGAAACCGTGACCGGCCCGGGCGGCGGCCTGCCGTTGCTCGCACCGATGAGCGAAGTCGCCGGCCGCATGTCGATCCAGGTCGCGGCGACCCACCTCGAAAGCCCGCGCGGCGGCCGCGGGCTGCTGATGGCCGGCGTGCCCGGCGTGCCGGCCGCGCACGTCGTCGTGCTCGGCGCGGGCGTCGTGGGCACCGGCGCACTGCAGATGGCGGTGGGCCTGGGCGCGCGCGTCACCGTGCTCGACAACAACGTGAACCGGTTGCGCCAGCTCGATCTCGTGTTCGCCAACCGGATCGCGACCGTCTGCTCGAATGCGCAAACGGTCGACGAAGCCGTGCGCGAGGCCGACGTCGTGATCGGCGCCGTGCTGGTGCCGGGCGCGTCGGCGCCGCGGCTCGTCACGCGCGACATGATCGCGACGATGCGCAAGGGAGCGGTCGTCGTCGACGTCGCGATCGATCAGGGCGGATGCTTCGAGACCTCGCATGCGACCACGCACGCGGCGCCGACCTTCGTCGTCGACGGCGTGGTCCACTACTGCGTCGCGAACATGCCCGGCGCGGTCGCGCGCACGTCGACCTTCGCGCTGAACAATGCAACGCTCGGCCATGCGCTCGCGCTCGCCGACAAGGGCTGGAAGCAGGCGATGCTCGACGATCCGCATCTGCGCGCGGGCCTGAACGTGTGCGACGGGCACATCACGTACGAAGCGGTCGCACTCGCGCTCGGCCTGCCCTACGTGCCGGCGACCGGCGTGCTCGCTTGACCATGCCGGCATGAGTTGCATGCAACGCGGCCGGCCGCGTTGCGTTCACGCGCCCTTCGACCGGCCGCGCTTCGCGCCGCTGCCCGCGCTGCCCGCACCGCCCATCGTGCGCGCCAGCAGTGGCCGCAGTTGCGCGAGCGTGCGCGTGTTCAGCACATCCCGCCGCGTCAGCCAGCCGCGCCGCGCCTGATCGATGCCGAACGCGAGGTTGTCGAGTTCGTCGGCGCTGCATGCATCCGAATCGATCGCGACCGGCACGCCGGCCTTCGCGGCCTCGCGGCACCAGACGTCCGGCAGATCGAATCGCCGCGGCTGCGCATCGAGTTCGACGAAGCAGCCGCGCGCGGCGGCCCCCGCGAGCACGCGCGGCACATCGAGTGCGCAGGCGTCGCGTTCGCCGAGCACGCGGCCGGTCGGGTGCGCGAGAATCGTGAAATGCGGATGGTCCATCGCGCGCAGCATGCGATCGGTTTGCGCGCCGCGCGGCAGGTCGAAACCGTCGCGCACCGCGCCCACCACGAGATCGAGCCGGCCGAGCATCGCGTCGGGTACGTCGAGGCTGCCGTCCTCGCGAATGCCGGCTTCCACGCCCTTGAGCAACACGAAATCGTCGAACGTCGCGTTGACGCGATCGATCTCGTCGATCTGGCGCGCGAGCCAGTCGAAGCCGTCCCGGGCGCCATCGGGCGGAGCACGGTCGGTGACGGCCAGGTACGCGAGCCCGCGTGCACGCGCGGCGTCGGCCATCGCGCGCAGGCTGTCGCGGCCGGCCGATGCATCGGTATGCGCGTGCAGGTCGCCATGGAGATGCTTGCGCTCGACCAGCGCCGGCAGCGTGCCGGCACGCGACGCATCGATCTCGCCGCGATCCTCGCGCAATTCGGGCGGCACCTCGTGCAGCCCGATCGCCGCATAGACCGATGCCTCCGTCGCGCCGGCAATCCGCTCGTCGCCGCGAAACACGCCGTATTCGTTGATCTTCAGGCCGCCGGCCTGCGCGATCCTGCGCAGCGCGATGTTGTGCGCTTTCGATCCGGTGAAGTAGACGAGCGCCGCGCCGAACGCATCGGCATCGACGACGCGCAGGTCGACCTGCAACCCGCTGGCAAGCGTCACGCTCGACCGGGTCTTGCCGTGCGCGAGCACGCGCGCCACGTCGCCGTGGCCGACGAACGCTTCGGCGACCGCGGCCGGCTCGCGTGCGGTGACGAGGATGTCGAGATCGCCGACCGTCTCGCGACGGCGGCGGAAGCTGCCGGCCGGCACGGCCTTGCCGACGCCGGCCACCGCACGCAGGCGTTCGAGCAACGGCATCAGCGCTTGCGCGGCGTCGGGCAGCAGAAAGCGTTGCGGCTCGCGCTGCAGACGATCGTCGATCGCTTCGAGCAGATGCGCTTCGGTTTTCGCGCCGAAGCCCGGCAGCTCGCGCACATGCCCGCTCTTCGCTTCGGCGCGCAACTGTTCCAGCGAATCGACGTGCAGCGCGTCATGCAGCGCCTTCACGCGTTTCGCGCCGAGCCCGGGCACATCGAGCAGCTCGACGATCGCGCCCGGCAACGCATGACGCAAGGTCTGCTGCAGTTCGCAGGTGCCGGTCGCGGCGATCTCGCGCAGCTTCGCCGCCAGATCGGCCCCGATCGACGGAATCTTCCCGAGATCGTCGCCGTTCGCGATCATCGTCGGGATATCGCGGCCGTAGTCGGCGACCGTACGCGCGGCGTTGCGGTACGCACGCACGCGAAACGGGTTGGCGCCCTGGATCTCGAGCATGTCGGCGATCTCGGCGAACACGGCCGCGCACTCGGCATTGTGAATCGGCATGATCGGCGTGGCTCCCTTCCACGTGGATGTCGCGCCGCGCGCGTGCGCGACGGCGCTTGCCCGCCCGGCGCCGCATGTCGACGCCGCCGGGCGCCTGTTGGTCATCCTACGCCGGCCGCGCGTCGCGTGCAGCGCGGTTCAAGCCGCGACGTCAGAGCGACGCGCGCGGCGTCGTCGCGTAGCGTCGCTCGTACAGCGCCTGACAATGCGTGCAGCGCTCGGCGGTGGGACGCGCCAGCAGCCGCGCGTAACCGACCGAGCCATCGCAGTCGATGCATTCGCCGTAACTGCCGTCGCGCATCCGCTGCTGGGCGCGACCGATCGCGCGCAGCTCGGCCAGCTTCATGCCGATCAATGCATGATCGACGTCGACGAACAGGTCCGCGTTCGCCTCGTCGCCCTCGTCCGGCGCCGCGCCGGCCAGATCCGCATAGGATTCCGACGCGCGCTGGTCTTCGCTCGTGCGGATCTCCGCGCGCAGCGCCTGCTCGCTCTCGTTCAGCCGCTGCTTCAGCGTCTGCTTTTGTTGTGGGTCGAGCGACATGGCCGTCTCTCCTGTTCCGGGTTCCGCGCGAAAAAGAGCGGCGCGCGGTATCGCGCCGGTGCGCGGCACGCAGGCACGACTGCGCCGCCGCATCCGGATGGGCGGCCGGACGTGCGAAACGCCGGACGCATTCGACGCAGGATAAACCCATTGAACACGCGTGTGTTGACCGAAATCGGCTACCCGTCATGCAGCGGCAGCGGTGCGGAAACTGGGGACCGACGCGCAATCCCGGCTTCGCGGCCCACGCCGCTAAGTCCGCCGACGCAACCGCAGCGCAGCAATTTCCCGTGCGGCCACGGTGCGTCCTTCCACGCTCGCGAACCGGCATCACGCAGTCGATACGATCGCGCACGCGGCGCCGCGCCGATGATTCGGCCTCCTTAGAATGCGTTGCGCCCGACGAAGCCGCGCACCACCGTCATCAGGATGATCTTGATGTCGAACCAGAAGCTCCAGTTCTGCATGTAGAACAGATCGAACTTCACGCGCGCCTCCATCGCCTCGATCTTGCGCGTCTCGCCGCGATAGCCGTTCACCTGCGCCCATCCGGTGATACCGGGCCGCACGCGGTAGCGGTACATGTAGCAGTCGATCAGTTGCCGATACAGGTCGTCGTGCTCGATCGCGTGCGGACGCGGGCCGACCACCGACATCTGTCCGAACAGCACGTTGAAGAACTGCGGTAGCTCGTCGAGCGACGTGCGCCGCAGGAACGCACCGACGCGCGTGATGCGTGCATCGTTGCGCGACGCTTGCCTCACGACGCCGGGCTGGGCGCGATGCACGCGCATCGTCCGGAACTTCAGGATGTCGAACTCGCGGCCGTCGACGCCCTTGCGGCGCTGCCTGAACAGCACGGGCCCCGGCGACGACAGCTTGACCGCGATCGCCAGCAGCGCCAGCAGCGGCAGCAACGGAATCAGCACGCCGAACGCGAACAGCCGGTCGAACGCGAACTTCGCCCACAACTCCGGCGCGGAGCGCGGCGTGGTCGCGAGATTGATCGCCGGCATGCCCAACACGTCGGTCGCGGAGCGATCGACGATCGCCATCTGCCGCACGTCGGGCAACAGCCGCAACTCGACGAACTCGTCGCGCAACTCGCGCACGATGCGGTGGATCCGCCACTCGTGCGACATCGGCAGCGTGAGCCAGACCTCGTCGATGTCGCCGCCGCGAATCAGGTCGCGCAACGTGTTCCAGTCGTCGATCACCGGCACGCCGCCGATGCCGCCCGCGCCGGCCTGTGCATCGTCGTCGAATACGCATGCGGCCACGAACGGGCCGTTCGGCGCGAGCTGCATCCGCTCGATCGCCACGCGCCCGTATGCCGTTGCGCCGACGACGGCGACCCGGCGCTGCCGCGCAAGCGGGTCGCCGCGCGTCAGCGCGAGCGCCAGCAGCGCCGCTCGGCCGAGCAGCACCGCCGCGTCGCCGGCCAGCACCGTGCGCACGATCCAGCGGGTCGTCACCGTGCCGCCGCGATTCATGATCCACATCGTGCCCGCCACCGTCAGCACGCTCGCGCACACCACCGCCACCAGCGTGTGCGTCAGCACGTGCGCGCCGCCCTGCACCGCCACGCCGCCGGGCACCGTGCGCAGGTAGCGCGGCAGCAACGCCACCGTCAGCACGCACAGCAGCGCGATCGAACCGCGTTGCGCATCGGACAATTCATGCCATCCGAGACCCGACGCCGCCTGCGCGACGAGCGTCCCGGCCAGCACGAGCGCGCCGTCGGCCACTGCGATCGCAGTTCGTCGCATTGCATTCGTTCCACCGGACATCGACTGCATCGTCACGCACCGTGCGCGGGGAATCCGAAATGCGCGTCCGGCATGCGCGGGCGAACCGCCGCCGGCCTCGCATTTGCGCGCGTGCCGAGCAATCGGCGGTAGTCGGCACGAATCAGGTCGTAGCACTCGCACGCCTGATGTTCGAGACCGTGCCGGTCGAGCACCGTGATGCGGCCGCGGCGTTGCCGGATCAGCCCGGCTTCCTGCAGGTTCCCGGCCGCTTCCGTCACCCCCTCGCGCCGCACGCCGAGCATGTTCGCGATCGTCTGCTGCGTGACGGCCAGCTCGTCGCCGTCGATCCGGTCGTGCGCGAGCAGCAGCCAGCGGCTGAGTTGCTCGCTGACCGAGTGGTGCCGGTTGCACAGCGCACTGCGCGAGATCTGCGCCATCGTCGCCTGGCAAGTGTTGAGCAGCAGCCGGTAAGTCTGCGCCGATCGCTCGAATTCGGCGCGCATCACGCAACTCGGCACGCGATAGGCCATGCCGCCGATACGCACCTCGACCCGGCTCGACGCGGCGAGACCGCCGACCAGCGTCCCCAGCCCGACCACGCCCTCGCGGCCGACCACCGCCACTTCGACCATCGCACCGTCTTCCATCAGATGCTGCACCGACATCATCGCCGTCGTCGGAAAGTGCAGGTGGCGCATCGGCTCGCCGACCCGGTCGAGCATCCCGGCCTTGATCCTGACCAGTTCGAGATGCGGTGCGATGGCGCGGATGCTGTCCTCCGGGAGGGCAGCAAGGATGGCGTTCGCCGAATAGCTCGAGTGAAGATGAAGCATGTCTGTTTCCCTTTTATCGTCCGCGCCGCTTGCAGCGGCAGGCACGGAACTCGTTATCTCGATGCGCGCCCGGACATTGACAGCGGTTGCGGCCCACAACCCTGAATCCGACTGATCATCGGCTTGTCATCGCCGAATTGAGTCGACTGCCCCGTTTCGACACGCCAGCCCGAATAAGCGATTTACGTGCCAATAGCCGCCCGTCCTTAATATATGAATCACATCCGATTTAGAGCCGCCGAATAACCGCCCCCAAATCCCAAAAAACGTCTCATTTCCGGACACTCTCCCGCGCGACGGACACAGCGAGCATTCGACTGATCAATTCCCGCGGCTCCGGCCAGAACGGCCGCGCAGCGGCCACGAAGCTTATCGTTCAAATACTTACAGCCGATTTTCAATTGTCTTCGTGATGTGCAGCGCAGCATTTCGCGTCATCGCCGTACCGCACACGCTCGTTTCAAACTGTCTCAAATTTGAATCGATACACTAATTCACGGCTCTGTCCGCTACCGCACACATCTCCACAAGCCATTGATTCAAATGACAAATCATGCGGACCCCATTAATTTGTCAAATAATGTTCAATGCCTTCCGGCCACTTTCACTGTACGATTCGCCGTGTCGACCGATTGATTCCCGGTCGACATAGAATGACAAGCAAGCTCACGATTCCATTTCCGGATGATTAATTCCGGAAAATGAATCATTAAATCGACATAACGTTCTGGCTCAATTGCAATCGTCAAACTTTGTGAAATGACGGAATGCGGAATTGTTCGAATTCAATTGCGTGCTAGCCTTTTTCGCGAGTATCGTCATTCCGTTTTTGATCAACAAAAGTCCGCACGATCGTGCGAAATCCCGTTCCGGGGTTCGCCGAGACGACGCGCGACCGCCAACCTGCGAGGATGCGCCGTGACTCACCAGGCCGCCGACGCCGTCGCGTATGCGAACGGCGTGATCGAGCTTTCCCACAGCTTCGACGCCAACCGGTTTCTCGCGGCCATCGACCGCGACGAACTCGCCACGCTGACACCCCACCTGCAACTCGTTCACCTGAAATCCGGGCAGGTGCTATGCGAACCCGGCGAAATGCTCGCCGCGGTCTACCTGCCGGTCACGAACGCGATTTCGCTGCAGTACGTGTCGTCCGGCGGCATGACGCTGGAAGTCGCGGAGATCGGCAGCGAAAGCGTGGTCTGCGACGACGTGATCGGCGGCAGCGGCCGGATGCCCTGCCGCGCGGTCGCGTGCCGCGACGGTTTCGTCTATCGGCTCGACCGGCGCGTCTTCGCGGCCGCGTTCGATGCGTCGCCGGTGATCCGCCATCTCGTGTTCGTCGGCGTGCGGCTGCTGATGGCGCAGGTCTCGCAGATCACGTTCTGCAGCCGTCATCACGTGCTCAAACATCAGTTGTGCAGATGGTTCCTGCTCGCGTTCGACCGCACGCGCAGCATCGAGATCCAGGTGACGCACAGCATGCTCGCGCAAATGCTCGGCGTGCGGCGCGAAACCGTCACGGACGCCGCCGGCGAAATCCAGAAGCTCGGCCTGATCCGGCAATACCGCAGCTCGATCGAGCTCGCGGACCTCGACGGCCTCGAAAAAATGTCGTGCGGCTGCCGCGCGATCGTGCGCGACGAGATGAAGCGCATCCTGTCGGCCGACTCGGGCGTGCCGGCCGCGTCGCGCGCATGACCGGCGTGCCGGGCCGGGACGGCGCGTCGGCGCCGCCGGCGTGCCGGGTCAGCTGTTTGTAGGGTGGCGAACAGAACGCCGTGTCTGCCGATGGTCTACTGATGCCGGACTGCCGGGGGGATGTCAGCGCGTGTCGCGCGTCTGCCCGGGCGGACGACACCACGCATGCCGGAGCAGCACGTGAAAAACGAAATCAGAACCATCCTGAAGCACGTCGCCCACCTCGAAGCCGCGATCGATTCGATCGGCGACGGGGACGACCTCTACGAAGCGGGCCTCTCCTCGCTCGATACGATCCAGCTGATGCTCGCGATCGAAAAGCAGTTCAACATCGAGATTCCCGACGAGATGCTGAACCGCAACCTGTTCCGCAGCATCGACGCACTCGCGGACACGATCGCCACGCTGCAACGCACCGAGCACTCCGCATGAGCGCGCTGCTTCCCGAACTCGCGTCCGACAGCGATTCGCATCGGCTCGACGAGGCCGCGCATGCCGTCGCGCAGATCGCCGCCCAGCATGCCGATGCGGTCGATCGCGACGCGCGCTGCCCCGTCGAGGCGATCGAGGCGATGCGCGCGCGCCGGCTGCTCGGCGCCATGGTGCCGACCCATCTCGGCGGCGCGGGCGCGTCGCTGGAAGACATCGCATCGGCCTGCTCGATCCTCGGCCAGGCGTGCGCATCGTCGGCGATGGTGTTCGCGATGCACCAGATCCAGGTCGCCTGCATCGTCGACCACGCCGCCGACCAGGGCTGGCACAAGCTGTTCCTGCAACAGCTCGTGCGTCACCAGTGGCTGCTCGCCTCGGCCACGTCGGAGGACGGCGTCGGCGGCAACCTGCGCGCGAGCCAGTGCGCGCTCGAAATCGACGCCAGCGGGTTCCGGTTGCACAAATCCGCGCCGACGATCTCGTACGGCGACTACGCGGACGGTATTCTCGCCACCGCGCGACGCGATGCGGACGCGCCGGCTTCCGAGCAGGTGCTCGTCACGCTGCTGCGCGACGGCTATACGCTCACGCGCCGCGGCGAATGGGACACGCTCGGCATGCGCGGCACGTGCAGCAACGGCTTCGTGCTCGACGCGCAAGGCGCCGCCGTGCAATGCCTGCCGGTGCCGTTCGCGAAGATCGCCGAGGAAACGATGGTGCCGGTCTCGCACATCCTGTGGGCCGCGGTGTGGATCGGCGTGGCCGGCGACGCATTCCATCGCGCGCACCAGTTCTTCCGCGCGCAGGCGCGCCAGACCGACGGCGCACCGTCGCCCGCCGCGCGACGCATCGCCGAATCGCTCGCGCTGATGCAGGCGATGCAGGCTCGCGTCGACAACGTGCTGCGCCTCCACGCGAGCGCGTCGGCCCGCTCGTGGTCGGCCGGCATGGCCTGGGCCGCCGAAATCAATACGCTGAAGACCTACGTGTCGGCGACCGCGCTCGAAGTCGCGCACCAGGCGATGATGATCTGCGGGATGGCCGGCTACAAGCAAGGCACGCCGTTCAGCATCGGCCGCCACATTCGCGACCTGCACGCGGCGCCGCTGATGATCAGCAACGACCGCATTGCCGCCAACACCGCGAGCCTGTTGCTCGCGCTGCGTCCCGCGACGCTGGAGAAACATACGTGAACGATCGCCTCGCCGTGCCCTCCGCCGCCTCCGTCCCCGCCGACGCACCGCTCGACCGTGCGGGCGTCAATCCGCTGCGCGATGCGCTGATCGACGCGGGCCTGCTGGTTTCGACCGGCATCCAGGGCCTGTTCGGCCGCAGCGAGCGATTCGAGCGCGTGGTCGAAGCGCTCGACGCGTTCGTCACGCGCCTCGGCGCCGACCAGCAGGCCGAAGTGCTGCGCTTCCCGCCGGCGATGAGCCGCACCGAGTTCGAGCGCAGCGAATACATGAAGAGCTTCCCGCAACTGGCGGGCAGCGTGCACGCATTCTGCGGCGACGAACGCCAGCACCAGCGCGTGCTGCAATGCCTCGATCGCGGCGACGACTGGACCGAAAACCAGAAGCCGACCTACGTCGTGATGACGCCGGCCGCGTGCTACCCCGTGTATCCCGTCGTCGCGCGTGCTGGGGCGCTGCCCGCCGACGGCCGGATCGTTGACGTGTTCTCGTACTGCTTCCGTCACGAACCGTCGCTCGACCCGACCCGCATGCAACTGTTCCGGATGCGCGAATACGTGCGGATCGGCACGCCCGAGCAGATCGTCTCGTTCCGCGAGACGTGGATGGAACGCGGCACGCGGATGATCGAAGCGCTGCGCCTGCCGAATGCGATCGATCTCGCGAACGATCCGTTCTTCGGGCGCGGCGGCAAGATCGTCGCGAACAGCCAGCGCGAGCAGAACCTGAAGTTCGAGCTGCTGATTCCGATCGAGCACGACGACCGACAGACCGCGTGCCTGAGCTTCAACTACCACATGGACCATTTCGGACTGCTGTGGGACATCCGCACCGCGACGGGCGACGTCGCGCACACGGGCTGCGTCGGCTTCGGCCTCGAACGGCTCACGCTCGCGCTGTTCCGCCACCACGGCTTCGACATCGACGCCTGGCCGCAAGCGGTTCGCGACGTGCTGTGGGGCACGCCATGAGGTTCGTTTCCCGCGACGGCGAAGACGCGTCGTTCGAGGGGGTGCGCCACCGCGCGCGCCACTACCGGCCGCACCCGCTGCACAGTCAGGAGATGGTCTGGAAGCAGACCAACTGCTATGTCGACATGTGGCTCGAGGTGCTCCGGTGGTGGGGGCTCAATCCGTACGCGGCGCTGCCGTTTACGATCGCGCTCGATTTCGAAGGCGACCAGTTCACGTTCTTCAAGTTTCCGCACGACGAGCTGGAGCGGCTCTACGGGATCGTCGTGCAGGAACATTCGATCTACGAACCGCTCGATCAGCACATCGAGACGCAGGTCGCGCGCGGCCACCTGATGATCGTCGAGGTCGACGCGTGGTTCCTGCCCGATACGCGCGGCAGCAGCTACCGCACTCAGCATACGAAGACGACGATCGGCATCGACGCGATCGACCGTGCGCAGCACCAGATCGGCTACTTCCACAACAGCGGCTATTACGTCGCCGAGGATTTCGACTACAACGGACTCGTCGGCGCCAGCTCGCCGATGACGCTGCCGCCGTACGTCGAATGCGCGAAGCGACGCTTTGCACCGCTCGACGAACGCGCGCTGTGCGAAGCCTCGCTCGCCGCGTTGCAGCGCCACCTGCGGCGCGTGCCGATCGTCGATCCGATCGCGGCGTTCCGCCGGCAGTTGCAGACCGACGCGCGCATCCTCGCGGACGCGCCGCTCGAGCGCTTCCATGCGTACTCGTTCAATTCGGTGCGGCAGCTCGGCGCGAATTTCGAACTGTTCGGCCACTATGCGCGCTGGCTGCAAGCGAGCGGCTGCACCGGGCCGTTCGCCGAAATCCGCGCCGCATGCGATCGCATCGCGTCGGAAGCGATGGTGCTCGAATTCCGGCTCGCGCGCGCGTGCGCACGCGGCAAGGAAGAATACGGCGATTCGACGCTCGAAGCGATCGAGGTCGCGTATGCCGACCTCGTCGCGTGCGCGCGGCAGATCGGCGCGCCGCTGCGGCACGTGACGCCCGTGCGCGCCGACACCGCACCCGTGTCGGCCATGCGGTGACGCGCGCCCGCACCCCGCCCGCATGGTCGATGCTGGCGACGGCCGCGGGCGCCGTGCGCGAACCGCGCGACCTCCCGGCCGATCACGGCGACTGGATCGCGGCGCCGGTGCCCGGCACGGTCGCGCAGGCGCTCGCGCTGGCCGGCCGGCTCGACGAAGCCGCGTCGCTCGACGAGCGCGACCACTGGTACCGGCTCGAGCTACGCGGGCGCGGGCCGCGCATCCTGCGCTTTCACGGCCTCGCGACGCTCGCCCACGCCTGGCTCGACGACACGCCGATCCACCGCTCGGACAGCATGTTCGTCTCGCACGACGTGCCCGTGTCGCTCGACGGCACGCACCGGCTGACCCTCTGTTTCCGCGCGCTCGCGCCGCATCTGCGCGACGCGCGCGCGCCGCGCCGTGCGCGCTGGCGCACGCGGCTCGCCGAACCGGCCGCCTTGCGCACGATCCGCACGTCACTGTTCGGGCACATGCCGGGCTGGTTTCCGCCGTATGTGCCCACCGGCCCGTGGCGGCCCGTCGAGGTGCTCGATCCGAGCAGCGGCCCCGTTCTGGCCGATTGCAAACTGCATGCCCGTATCGAAGGCGACACGGGCTGGCTCGACGCGGAACTGACGTTCGCCGCGCCGCTGCCCGCCGCGTTCGCGGCGCGGCTGTCGTGCGGCGACCATCACGCGACGCTCGAACGTGCCGACATCGACCAACTGCGCGCAAGCGTCGCGATACCGAACGTGCGCCGCTGGTGGCCGCATACGCACGGCGAACCGGCGCTCTACGAGATCGCGCTGCATATCGGCGCCGCGCGCCGGCCGCTCGGCTCGACGGGTTTCCGTACGATCGAGGTCGATTCCGGCGCCGACGGCAAGGGGTTCGGGCTGCGCATCAACGGCGTGCCGGTGTTCGCGCGCGGCGCATGCTGGAGCAGCGCCGCACCGCTCGCGCTGCACGCGGACGACGCGACCTACGCCCGCCTGCTCGGGCTCGCACGCGACGCCGGCTTCAACATGATCCGCGTCGGCGGCACGATGACCTACGAGGCCGACGCGTTCCACGCATGGTGCGACCGGCTCGGGCTGCTGGTCTGGCAGGACTTCGGTTTCGCCAACTTCGATTACGCGCTCGACGATCCCGCGTTCGCGGCCAACGTCGATCGCGAAGCGAGCCAGTTCCTGTCGCGTCGCGGCGCGTCGCCGTCGCTCGCGGTGCTGTGCGGCGGCAGCGAGATCGCGCAACAGGCGGCAATGTCGGGACTCGGGCCGAAGCAGCGCTTCGTCGAGCTGACGGCCGACCGGCTGGCCGGCCACGCGGCCGCGCACCGCCCCGATGTCCCGTACGTGCCCGATTCGCCCGACGGCGGCGTGCTGCCGTTCACGCCGCGCGAACGTGTGTCGCACTACTACGGCGTCGGCGCGTACCTGCGTCCGCTCGACGACGCGCGCCGCGCGGACGTGCGATTCGCGAGCGAATGCCTCGCGTTCTCGAACGTGCCGTGCGATGCGACGCTCGCGGAACTCGGCTGGCCCGGCGTGCACGAGCCGCGCTGGAAAGCGGCGGTGCCGCGCGACCCCGGCACGTCGTGGGATTTCGACGACATCCGCGACCACTATCTGCAGACGCTGTACGACGTCGCGCCCGACCGGCTGCGACGCGAGGATCCGGCGCGCTACGTCGAGCTGTCGCGTGCGGTGATCGCGGACGTGATGCGCGAGACGTTCTCCGAATGGCGACGCGCCGGTTCGCGTTGCGCCGGCGCGCTCGTGTGGCAGTTCCAGGACGTGATGCCGGGCGCCGGATGGGGCGTGATCGACGCCGCGCACCGCCCGAAATCGGCATGGTATGCGCTGCGCCAGGTGCTGCAGCCGATCCAGGTGCTGCTCGTGGACGAAGGCCTGAACGGGCTCGACGTGCACGTGGTCAACGAGCGCCCGGCGCCGCTGTCGGCCGCGATCGACCTGGTCGCGCTACGCGACGGCCGTACGCCGGTCGCACGGGCCGGCTGCCCGGTGCGGATCGCCGCGCACGACACGGTGCGGCTCGGCTCGGCCGAGCTGCTCGGCCGCTTCTTCGACTGGACCTATGCGTACCGCTTCGGCCCCTGCGAACACGATACGGTCGTCGCGACGCTGCGCGCCGACGACGGCACGCTGCTGTCGCAGGCGTTCCATTTCCCGTCCCGCACGCATCCTGCCGTGCTGGCGCGTCGCGAGCCGGGGATCGAAGCGTGCGTATCGCGCACCGGCGAGACCTGGCACGTCGACATCGACACGCGGCATGTCGCGCGCCACGTGCAGATCGACGCACCGGGTTTCATGCCGAGCGACGACTGGTTCCATCTCGCGCCCGGCACGCCGGCGCGCATCGCGCTCATTCCATTGCGAATCGACGGGAAGCCCGCGGCGGCCGACGACCATGCGCCGCCCGCGGTGGAAATCCGGGCCGTGAACGCCGCACGCGCGGTACGGGCCAGCCAGGCAGGGTGACGCGACGCTCGCGGCCGCCGCGAGCGTCGGGTCGCCGCGTGTCAGTCGGACGAGCCCGTGCTGCGCGGCCGCTCGATGCCGTACGCCTCCATCCAGCGATACAGCGTCGCGCGCGACACACCGAGTTCGCGCGCGGAAGCGGCGACGCGCCCGCGCGTGCGCAGCAACGCGGTTTCGATCGCTTCGCGCTCGATCGACTTGCGGATGTCGGCCACCGACGGCGACGCCGCGTCGAGACAGTATTCGAGCTCGAGATCCTGCGCGGTGATCAGGCGCCCTTCCGTCATCACGACCGCCCGGCGCACGCGGTTGATCAATTCGCGGACGTTGCCCGGCCAGTCGTGCTTGTAGAGCGCCGTGATCGCATCCGTCGAGAACCCGCGCACGCGATGGCGCGCATCGCCGCGAAAGCGCTCGAGCATGTGATGCGCGAGTAGTTCGATGTCCTTGCCACGCGCGCGCAGCGGCGGCTGATCGATGCGCATCACGCACAGACGGTGGAACAGGTCGGCGCGAAAGCGCCCTTCCTCCATCGCATCGCGCAGATCGACGTGCGTCGCCGACACGATCCGGACATCGACCGGCACCGGATCGCTGCCGCCAAGACGATGAATCGCACGTTCCTGCAGAAACCGCAGCAGGCTCGCCTGGCTTTCGTGCGGCAGGTCGCCGATTTCGTCGAGCAGCAGCGTGCCGCCGTTCGCGGCCTCGACGTAGCCGATCTTGCGCGCGTTCGCGCCGGTAAACGCGCCGCGCTCGTAGCCGAACAGTTCCGATTGCAGCAGGTGCGGCGGAATCGCGCCGCAGTTGACCGCGACGAACGGACCGTTGCGCCGCTCCGAATGACGATGGATCGCGACGGCCGTGAGTTCCTTGCCGGTTCCCGTTTCGCCGAACACGAACACCGGTGCGTCGGTGCGCGCGAAACGCCGCACCGTGTCGAACAGCCGCAGCATCGCGCTGCAGGTGCCGACGATGCCCTTTTCCTCCGATTCGAGTTGTTCGCGATCGCGCGCGAACAGGCATTCCATACCGTAGGCGTGGCCGACCGTATCGGCGATCCGCTGGTGCGACGCCGGCAGCGTGACGTAGTCGAAGCAGTAGTCGCGCAACAGCGCGCGCACGTTCGGCGAGGCAGTCTGGCCGGCGTCCACAAGCGCTACCCAGACGACATCGCGCATCGACGCGCAGGTCGACGCGATGCTGCCGATCGCATCGGCGTGGCCGCCGCTCAAGTCGAGAATGCCGCAGGTAATTTCGCCGGACGTGTCGCGCAGCTCGTTCGCATGCGCGACGACCGACACTTTCCAGTCGCGGCGCGACAATTCCTTTCGCAGCATCACGGACGGCGACTGCGTCCAGTAAATCAGCGGACGCTGCCCGTTACCGCTCCCCACGCCGGCGCTCTTATCGCGCGTTATTGGCATATTCATAACGAACCATCACTTTCCGCACTCCGCGAACCGTTCGCGTGCGCTGCGGTCGGCGGCGCATGGCCGCCTTTCCGCGCTGCGTTTCCGCAGCTTTGGCGAAGATCGAAACTGCACACGGCGAGAACCCCCGGAGATCGAGCCGGCTGTCATCCGGCCTCGTTGTCATCGAACTCGAACGGAATGCGCGACTGCAGGAGCCATGACATTCCGGCTTTGAAGCGACCCGCCGTCAGGCGGGGCACGTCGGCACACGGAAACGCCGACCCGCATGTGCGTCGCGTCGTACACGACGGTCGCACCCGATGCCGAGCCGGAGGGCTGCCAAACCGCGCGCGGCTCGACCGCCCCATTTCATCCGCACCTGAATTTACACCCCGTTGCCAGTTGGCCTTGTTACCAAAAGATAAACGTGAATCAGTCGGTTACGCTACCAGTGGCCCGGCGCTCCGCGCTTTTGACCACTGAGATTTGATTATCTATGACCATTCCCGTCAATCAGTGGCAAATACTACTTTTCCGCAAGATTGATCCGGTCGATTGCCCGCGATTTCCATCGAAATCTCCCAAAAAGCAAAGTACCGTGCTCCGCGGAACGCATAATCGCGCGCGCCCCCGGGTAGCCGCATCGCCTCGCGCCCGCGCGCCGGCCACCCGGCCGTTACACGTCGTAATCACCGGCATCGCGTCGCGCAGGCGCTTTTCGGCGAAATCCCGCCGGCCGGCCGGATGCCGGGCGCCGGCCCGCGCGTCGTGCGGTGCAGCATGACGGCCGACCTTGCGCGATCCGCCCACCCGCAGGTTTCGGCCCGAAGCGGCCCGCACCGGCAGATCGCCCCGGCGGCGCAGGCGCCCGAGCGGCAACGCCCGCTTGCGGGCGTGCAGGATGGCGACGGGATGCGGGAGGATCGCCTCGCCCGGCGCGCACGATGCGATCGACGGCGAGCCAGGGCCCGGCACGCCCGCGCACACCCGGTCCGTCGTCAACGATCGCCGTCTCGACCCGTGTCCCGGCGCGCGGTTTGCGTGCGATGTCGGCCGGCCGCGCTTCATTGCAGGCCGTCACGATGAACCAATTATGAAAAGGCACCGGCCCCGACGGTGTGTGCTACCGCACATTGCGACGCTCCCGTGACGCGCGCATCGCCCGGTATCCCGCGCCGCGCCTGCGAATCCGGAGCGTGAGTGCGCTTTCGAACAGACCGCTGCACCATGCATCGGGATGATGAAGATCGCCGCGCCGCACGGATCGACCGCATCCGCGCGGCGCGGCGTGCCGAAGGCATCACGCGAGGACAGCATCATGGAATGGCATTGTTGTGAATTCGAACATCTGAGCGCCGTCGATCTCTATGCAATCCTGCGCGCGCGCAACGCCGTGCTGGTGGTCGAGGACGCGCACACGCACCTCGACATCGACGGCAAGGACGCGGGCGCGCTGCACGTCTATGCGAGCGTGCGCGACGGCGACGCGATGGAAGTCGCGGCCTACGCACGCATCCTGCCCGGCGACGACATCGATCCGGACGTCGTGATCGACAAGGTGCTGACGAGCGAAAGCTGCCGCGACGACGACACGCTCGAACGCCTGATCGGGCGCGCGCTCACCGCCGCGCAGGCCGCATGGCCGGAGGCAGCGGTGCGCACGCACGTCCCCGCGGCGCGCCAGGCGTTCTACAAACGGTTCGGATTCCGCAAGGCCTACGGGCCGTATCTCGAACAGGGCGCACCGTTCGTCGGCCTGATACGGTCGGCCGACCGTGCGGCCGGCGCGCTGCGTCACCTGCTGTCGCGAGCCGTTTCGGTCTCGCGCCACGACGACGCACGCGCCGACGGCCGCGCGCGCACCCTGCTCCCCGCCGATACCGGAGCGAACCGATGACCCGCACCCTTCGTCCGGTTCCCGAACCCGATCTGCCGAGCATCCTGCCGGTGATTCTCGCCGGCGGCTCCGGCACGCGGCTGTGGCCGCTGTCGCGCGAGCAGTATCCGAAACAACTGATCGAGCTGGTATCGAACGAGTCGCCGCTGTCGGCGACGGCGCGCCGCCTGAACGGTATCGCGAACGCGTCGCTCGGCGACACGCTGCTGCTCGTATGCGGCGAACAGCATCGCTTCATGAGCGCCGAGCAGGTGCACGGCCGCTCGGCGCCCGCCCGCATCCTGCTGGAACCGGCCGCGCGCAACACCGCACCCGCGCTGACGCTTGCCGCGCTCGACGCGAGTGCGCTCGCGAACGATCCCGTGCTCGCCGTGATGCCGGCCGATCACGTGATCGTCGATGTCGGCGCGTTTCAGGACGCGATCGCGCGTGCGGCGCGCTATGCGCAGGAAGGCGCGATCGTCACGCTCGGCGTGCTGCCGCGCCGCGCGGAGACGGGCTACGGCTACATCCAGGTCGGCGAGCCGCGCTCGGGCCGCCACGGCAGCCAGGGCGGTTACGCGATCGGGCGTTTCGTCGAAAAACCCGACGCGACGCTCGCCGAACGCTATCTGCAATCGGGCGATTACTGGTGGAACAGCGGGATCTTCGTCACGCGCGCATCGGTCTGGCTGAAGGCGATCGGCGCGCTCGCGCCCGACATTCACGCAGCCTGCGAGAGCGCGTGGCGCGCGGGCGTCGCCGACGATCCGTTCTTCAGGATCGATGCGGCGGCCTTCGACGCGTGTCCGTCGGATTCGATCGACTATGCGGTGATGGAGCGCCTCGCGGAACACGGCGAGCTCGGCATCGAAGGCATCGTGGTGCCGCTCGCGGCCGGCTGGTCGGACGTCGGCACGTGGGACGCGATCTGGGAAATCATGCCGAAGGACGATCACGGCAACGTCGCGCGCGGCCCGATCGTGTTCGAAGATACGCAGGACAGCCTCGTGCGCTCGGAAGGCCGCCTCGTCGCGTGCGTCGGGATGAAGGACGTCGTCGTGATCGAGACGGCCGATGCGGTGCTGGTGGCGAACAAGCACGACGTGCAACGCGTGAAGAACATCGTCGCCCGCCTGAAGACCGACCGGCGCCCGCAGGCGAGCGAGCACCGCAAGGTGCAGCGGCCGTGGGGCCATTACGATTCGATCGATCTCGGCGAGCGTTTCCAGGTGAAGCGGATCGTCGTCGAACCCGGCAGGCGGCTGTCGCTGCAGATGCACTATCACCGCGCCGAGCACTGGATCGTCGTGCGCGGCACCGCGAAGGTGACGCGCGGCGCCGAGACGTTCCTGCTGTGCGAGAACGAATCGACGTACATCGCCGTCGGCGAGGTCCATCGACTCGAGAATCCCGGCCGGATTCCGCTCGAAATCATCGAGGTGCAATCGGGCGACTATCTCGGCGAGGACGACATCGTCCGCTTCGACGATCAGTATGGCCGGGAGACTTGCATACCGCCGGAACCGGCTACGCGGAAGGCGGCCGTGCTGGCCGCGCCGTCGACGGGCGACGCGTGCTGACCGCACGGGCATGACGCCCGCGCGTCAACGCACGACGATCGCCGTCGACACGACGTTCTGGATGAACGGCTTGCCGACAGCCTTGATGAAGTAGGTGCCCGCCCGGGCGCCCGGCAGCGAAATGCTCGTCGTATCGGCCGGATAGCGGCCGGCCAGCGCGAACGCGCCGCCGCCGAGCTGTTCGTACAGCTCGAGATGATCGACGGTCTCCGGATGGGTGATCCTGACGGTCAAGCTCGAACCTACGGGCTGCGCGTCGATGGCCGTGCAACTGGCGATGCCGGTTTCGAGCGCGCTGCCCTCCTCGTAGTCGTTCCAGGTGATCAGCTGAACGAACGGCAATTGTCGCCGCACGTTGTAGCGCTCGTTGATGGTCTTGAACGTGTCCAGCCAGGTCCGGCCGCACGACGGCGCAAGAAAGCGCGGTGCCGCGGCGCCCCACGATGCCTTCGTATCGTCGAAGCCGCTCCATACGCCGCCGACCGTGATCGTCCCGGGCGGCTGATTCCGTGCGATGTCGTAGAAGCGCTCGCGATACAGTAGGTCGCGCCGTATGCCGGCCGCTTGCGGTGCGGCTCGCGGCGACGGTTGCGCCCACACGTACGCGCCCTTGCTGTACGGAAGATCGAAGCCCTGCGCCAACGTGTGAATCCAGTAGATGTCGGGGTACGCGGCGTGAATCCGTGCCCAGTCGGCCTTGCCGACCGCGTCCATCCCGAACTCCGACACGACCGGATGGCCGTCGTAGCGCAGATACTGGCTCGACGTGAAGTATTCGCGGCTGATGTACGCGAGGTTGTGCAGGATCGTCTCGGTCAGGTCGCAGCCGCGGCACGCATTGAACTTGAAGGAACCGCTGTCGATCATGATCGAGAACGTCATGCCGGGAAACTTCGCCAGTTCGGGCAGCGATGCCTGCCACGCGGTGTCGACGAAATGGCCCGCGCCGTACCAGTCGACGATCACGCCGTCGATGCCTCTCGAACGCATGTCGGCGAAGGTGCGAAATGCCTGGCGAGGATCGTCGGATCGATAGCCGACGTTCACGCCGCGCGGGTCCGGGCCCCACCATGGAAGATAGTGCGCGAGCACTTGCGTCGTGCTGCCCGGGTACAACAACGTGTGCACGTCGATTTTCGATATCGACGCCGTGCCGGCGAGCAGCCCGTTCGACGAGCCCTTGAAATCGGGGCTGCCGGACGTATTGGCCGGCGCGAGCGCCATCACGCGCTCGCCGCCCTGGCAATGACCGTAGACGGCCGACAACGCCAGTGCGCCAAGCGCGACCGCCACGATGCGTCGCAATGCCCGCATAACGTTCCTCTTGCTCGAGTATCTCGGCCGCGGGACGAACGCGCGGCCGGGATGGATCCTGGCCGAACCCGGCCCACGTCGACGCCCCCGTTGCGCGCCGCTAACCGCCCTGCTGCCCGCCGAGCCCCATCCACGACGCAAGCTGCGCCGCGTAACGCGACGGCGTGTACGCCGAACAATCGTAGTGCCGATCGGCGATGCGCAGGTGACGCCCCAGTTCATCGAACGCGCTCGTCAGGCCGGCCGGCGAATTCCGGTACAGGATCTTGTTGCCGATCTCGCTACCGAACGTCGACAGGCTGCCGATCTCGTGCGCGAGCACCGGCAGCCCCAGCGTGGCAGCCTCGACCACCACGAGCGGCGCGTTTTCGGCCCAGACCGACGGCAGCACCAGTGCATCGTGCGCGCGCAGTGCATGAAACAGCTCGCCGTGGCCGAGCCGCCCGGCGAAACGCAGCCGGCCGGCCTGAACCAGATCCTGGTGGCGCGTTTCGAGCTGCGCGCGCAGTGTGCCGTCGCCGTACAGCGTCAGACTGCCGATACGGCGGAACGCAATCCGGCGCGCCAGCTCGATGAACTCGTGAATGCCTTTCTCCGCATCGAGCCGCCCCACATAGGCGAGATCGAACTGCTCGCGATCGCACACGCGCGGCGGGAACGGCTCCGCCAGCGTGCTCACCGGATTCGGCAGCAGTGCGGTGCGCGTGATGCCGCGTTGCGCCAGCGCCGTGCGCATGTACGGACTCGGGCACAGGAACAGGTCGAACACGTTCCGCGGATTGCAATACGCGTACACCGCGTGCCAGTGCAGTTTCTTCACCGTGTCGTGCAGCCGCCCGCGCGGGCTCGCCAGTGCGAACAAGCGCGCCGGATTCGACAGCGCATCGACCGGAACCGGCACCGGCTGCCCGTTGCGATAGGCGAGCAGGTTCGGGTTGTAGAACACCAGATGGTAGTCGTGACACGTGAGATACGTGCGGAATCCCTGCTCGCGGCGCCGCCGCGCGAGTACCGGCAGGATCGATTGCGTCAGCAGATTGTGATAGTTGTGCACGAGCACGCGATGCGGACGCACGTCATCGAGCAACGTCGCCAGTGCGCCTGCCGCGGCGCGGTTCCAGCCGCGCGCGAACGCGCCTTCGGCCGCCGCGAAATTCGTCTCGTCGAACGAGTACACGTCCACGTCCGGGATATTGCGCAGCACCTCGATGGAGGTCTGGTAAACCTCCTCCGCGCCGCCCTTGCGCGCGTAGTCGTTGACGACGACGACGCGCGTCGCCTCCGCGCGGGCGCCGATCGACGACCACCCGTTCAATTCGCCATCCCGAACGTGCATCGAACCACCCGGTATCGCGGCATGCCGCCGCCATCGTCATGCACTACCGTACTCGTCAGCATCGTCTGCGCTCCGTATCGTCCATTCCATTCGTATCGGCAACGCGGGATCGCCGTTCCAAGCCGTTCCAAGCCGTTCCACGCCATTACCCGTCCGCGCGCCAGCCGCTCCGCACCGGATCCGGCGTCGCATCGACCGACCGATTGCCGACCGGCAGATCGCCGCCGCGCCGCCGCGATGCGGTCAGGCGATGCGCGAGCCGCACACAGGGCGCCTCGCAATACCGGTAGCTCAGATACGACAACGCAATCAACGGCACGACCGGAACGATCATGTAGACGCCCAGCGGCCATCCGGTCCATCGATAGTGTTCGCACAGCCAGTAGAACCCGAACAGCGGGATCGCGTGAAACAGGTAAATCGAGTAGCTGACCTCGCCGAGCTTCGCCATCGCGCGTGCGCGGACTTTCAATACCGTCGCCATCGCCACGAAGATCGCGACGCCGACCACATAAGCCAGCGACGACGGCAGATGATCGACGTTGTGATGACGCCAGTCGTTGGCCGCGCCGACGAGCGCCACGCCGACGATCATCGCGGTCAGCAGCCCCGCCACGCATCGGTACGTCAGCGCGATGCCGGCGTGTTCGCCCCGCCCCCCCCTCACCTGCAGCGTGTCGCGCGGCCGGTCGTAGGCCTGACGAAAACATGCGCCCCAGAACATGATCGCGAGGTGGTACGGCATGGCCTTGTACTGGCCCAGCGTGTCGTCCGGAAAGACGTGCAACGCGACGGTCGTCACGAACACCGCGCACAGCCCGATGCAGGCGAGCGACAGGTCGCGCATCCGGTGCAGCCCGCCCCACCAGAACAGCACGAGGCAAAGCCCGTAGAAATACAGTTCCGTTTCGAGCGTCCAGTAATGCCCCATGACCGGCTCCTGGCCGAACGCGGTCGGGATCATCGTCGCATTGGCGATCAGCAGCGCCGCGCTCACCGGTTTGCCGAACAGCGTCCAGAAGACGACGCAGCCGATCGGAATGGACAACCAGAACGCCGGATACAGCCGCAGGAAACGGCGGATCAGGAAGCGCCGCGTGCCCGCTCCGGCGGGGCCGCGCAAACTGACCGGAATCAGCAAGCCGCTGATGCCGAAAAAGACCACCACGCCGATCCGCCCGAAATTGACGGAGCGCTGCAGCGTGTCGAGCCACTGCTGAGCACCCGCCAGCGCGACGAACCGCTCGGCGTAGTGCGTCCAGATGACGAGCAGGACCGCGACGGCGCGCATCGCATCGATATGGTCCAGACGTCCGGAAGGTTCGGCATGCATCGTCATGGTCGCGTAGAGGTCGGCGGTGTCGCCGGGGAACAGACGCGTTACCGTATCACCGCACCGGCGCGGCGACTGTGCGACATGTGACACAGCCCCGCGTCGGTCCGGTCATGCCGGCGACTCCGCGTTGATGATCGTCGCCGCCGTCGCGCGACGCGATTCGAGCCCCTTGACGAATTCGCTGCACAGCCCGACCACCGCGTCGGCGGCATGCGAACCGAACACGCTGTGATCGAGATCGTCGAGTACGACGGCGCGCGCACCGGCAAATCGCGACAGCCGCTTTCCGCGCGGGCCGAAATACATCGTCACCAGATCGAGACTGCTGTCGTATGCGCCGCAGACGAACAACGTGCTCACCTCCTTGCGCTGCAGCGCACGCAGGATCTCGTGCGGATCGACCGGGGTCGTGTCCGCGCACGACCAGCCGGCGATCCGGCGTCGCCATGCGCCGATCCGCACGGCCAGCGTCGTCGTCGAACGCTTCAGCACGAGCCGGACGAACGGCATGATCTTTCGATCGCCGCTCAGCACCTGCTTCCACTTCTTCAGCTCGAAGAACGACGACCGGTAGCCGGCCATCGAATTGGGGCGATGCTCGCGCAGCGCGTCGGTCGAGATGCCGTCGGGCATGTGGAAACGCTGCAGGTTCACCGAGATGACGCCCGACAGTGCGCGTCCCGCCAGCGCCGCGCGCAATGCGCTGTATGCGCCCGAGCAGATGCCGAACGATACGACCTGCCGATACCCCTGCTCCTTCAACCAGTGGGCTGCCGTCGCGACGTCCTCGACGACGGCGCTCGAATAGACCGGCGGGGGCGCATCGAGCGGCGCGCCGCCGCCCTGCGCCGGCGAACTGTCGCCGATGCCGCGTCCGTCGAATCGCAGCGACGCGATGCCGCGGCGCGCGAGCTCGCGGGCGATCCGCACCGACAGCCGGCTGTCGCCGACGTGCGGACTGGCCGACGTGTTCGTGATCAGCACCACCGGCCCCCGGTCGTGCATCTCGTGCGGCGTGCACAGGATGCCGAACAGGCGGCCGGCCGCCCCGAATCGAACCGGCTGCTCGCAGGCTTCCGGCGTGCGCAGCATCAGGTCGGGATCCCAGTCCGTTTTCTGCGCGGTGCGCGCCGCTTGTCGCTGCGGACCATCGGCGGCCGCGATCCAGTCGACGACCGAGTCGAACACGCGCGTCGGCAAGCGCGAGAACGTCGTTTCCTGCATGAACGCCGCATAGCCTTCGAACGGCCTTTGCTCGACCTTGCCGCCCAGCGCGTCGAGCCGCTTGCGCAGCGCTTCGGTGCCGCCGGCGCTCATGTCGACGATCAGCGTTTCCGATGCCGGCGCACCCGTGCGGTCCTTCAACGCGTCGATCGCGTCGAAGGCATTGAGCCGCGTACGGAACGCCGCACTGTAGATCTGCCCGAGCACGTTGAGCGGCGCGTCTTGCGGCTGGGCCGCGCGCAGCGGCGCCGGCAACTGGTCGAGCCAAATGTTGCGCATGATCGACAGCTCGCGCACGTAGCTGCGCCCGCTCGCCACCGGCGCCAGCAGCACCAGCCGGTCGACGTCGTCCCGGTCCGCCGCGAGCAACGCGAATGCCGCGCCCAGCCGCAGGCCGCACAGCGTCACGCGGGTCACGCCGGTTTCCTCGCGCAATCGCGCGATGGCCGCGCACACGTCGTCGACGGCCGTTTCGAACTGGTCGTTCGCGCCATCGGCCCCGGCGGAATCGCCGGTGCCGCGGTAATCGAAACGCAGCACCGGTATCCCGCGCGCGGACAGGCGATCCGCCAGATTCCGCATGCCGTCGTGACTCCAGACGGATTCGTGTCCGTACGCGTTGCACAGGACGACGCCCCGCGTCCCGTTGCCCGGATGCAGCCATCCGAACCGTCCGCCAAATATGATCGGTCTCATTTTCTATTAGGTATCGGTGAAGAATGGATACGGCGCCCTTCGGCCCGACTGCTGAATCGATCGGCCGCAGGACGGCAAATCTCCCGCGCCCGGCCTTCCCCTTTCCGGTATCCATGCTGCACATGCAAGGTCCGGAAGCCAGCCGGCCGCGAGCCGTTCGGATTACGCCATCGGGGCCCTCCTCTTCGTTGCGGCGCCCGTCACGACGGGCTGCCTGCCGGCGGCGCGATCAGCTCGCGCCACCGACGATCGAATACCGGCATGCTGAAATGCTGCTCGCAATACGCGGCGAAGCGCATGGCCGCCGCCACGACGCGATCCAGATCCGCGGCCGGATCGGCGACGAACCGCTCCAGTCGCGCGTCGCTCATCGCAAGCGCATCGTCGTGAAATCCAAGCCCTTCGAACGCGGCTTCGTTGCCGACCGGCACGCAACCGTACGAAACCGCCTCCAGCACCTTCGATTTGATGCCGCCGCGCAGAAAAGCAGGACACAACGCGATCGAGCACGCGGTGTAGACCTCCGCCTGCGTCGGCGCGAAGCCGGCGAACTCGACGTTCGGCACGGGCGCGTACCGGCCGGCCATGCGCCCGTAGATCACCAGCGGCGTTGCCGGCCGGATCCGCGCCCACAACGCCACGAGGAATTCGATCGCGAGCCGGTTCTGCAACTGCCGGTCCGAACCGATGAAGACGAACCGGAACGGCGCCGCCGGACGCCGCATCGGCACCAGTGCATGCATCGGCGGCGCGATCACGTGCGTCTTCACGGCCTCGTCGTTCGTGAGGGACCGCCGCAGCGACTGCGCGTCCTCCGTCGATACGAGCGTAACGGCGTGCGACGAGCCGATCGCCGCGCGCTCCTGCCGTCTCAGCGCGAATGCTTCATAGCCGAGGAATGCATTGCGGACCAGCCTCGCGTTGGCGAGCCTGACGAACGGCCCCGGAATCGACTTCTCCAGATACCCGGCCGACAACGGCAAATCCTGCTCGCGCAGGATGTTCGCGCGGCGCGACATGAGATCGTCGAAATCCACGACGATCCGGCAGCCGGGCACGCTGCGCCGCACCAGGATCGCGTAATCGACGAGCCGGATGCCGTCGAAATAGATCACGTCCGGCCTGATCGCCTCGACGGCGCGCAGCAGCGCCGTGCGCTTGCGCGGATGCGAGAACATCGCCACCTGAAGCGCGCACGGCGCGCCGCGCAACACGCTCCATCCGACCCGCACCGCCGCGCCGATCTTCGCGCGCCAGCCGCCGTCCTCGAACACCGAGCGGATCTTGAATTCGGTCACGTCCATGTGGTCGCCGATTGCCTTCCGGATGAAGCTCAGCGTGCGCTCCCGTCCGTTCGATACGTCCTGCGGAATGTCCCGCGTCATCACCATCAGCACCCGGTTTTTCACGAGCGACCTCCCCTGCGATCCGATACCTTCCCGATTCCCTGTCCCGCCAGCCCGCGCCGGCGCGGCGAACGACCGCCTGCACGCCGGCTCATGGCCGCTCCCGGGCGAACGCGAGATTCCCGAGCACCACGCACCAGAACACCACGAGCGATACCGCGATGCCCGTCGAAGGCGCATACATCACCAGCGTGCGCGGCATGACGAACGGCGCGGCGACGATCGCCGCGACGATCAGCACCTGCTTGATCATGATGAGCCGGTAGCGCCGCACGGCCAGGAGCCACGTGCTCAGTCCCGCATCGACGAACGTCGCGATCGCGCAGCCGGTCGCGTAGATCATCACCGGCACGCCCTGCACGAACGCGGGCCCGTAGATCATCAGGAACACCTTGCGGCCGACGACGTAGCTGCCGACCCACGCGACACAGCCGACGAGGCCGAGATAGAGGCCGAGCTTCAACGCCTTGGCGCGCACGAGCGGCTCGGTCCGCGCTGAAAAGACCATGCTCGGCGCCAAGGCCAGCGCCAGCGTCGTGCCGACCGAATTCCATTGCTCGACCAGCGACGCGGCGGACGCATAGATGCCGAGATCGGCCTTGGACACCAGCACGCCGAGCAGCAGCCGATCCATGCGCAGCACCAGCACGCTGGCCGCAATGGCCGGCCAGATCCGCAGCCCGCGCACGACCAGCGCTTTCGTGACGGCCGCGCTGCCGCGAAACGATTTCGGCGTCTTCAACGCCAGCTCGCGATAGCGGCTGAACGGCGCCGCGGCCGCCACGCAAGCCTCCAGCGGCCATGCGAACGCGGCGACGATCACGCCGAGCGACGCGTGCGCCGCGATGTACAGCCACAGCACCCGCACACAGCTGGCGTACGCACGCGCCCGCGTGATCACCCACGGCTTCGATTCGGCGTAGGCCATCAGCGAACCGAGCGCGATCGGCTCCACGATCAGCGCAAAGGCCGCGATCAACGTGAGCTCGGATACGCTCGACGGCCGCATGACGATCACCACGACGCCCATGAACAGCAGCATGACGGCCAGCGTCAGCGTGAGCCGCAGGCGGAACGCACGGTAGACGACCATGTGCCGCAGGCGCGGGTGCTTGCCGAGGATCGGCTGGATCACCTGTGCGCCGAAAATCAGCGCGACGCTGCCGATCACGTAGGCCAGCGACAACGCGAACTGCAGCTCGCCGAACAGCCGCGCGCCGTAGATGTTCGCAAACAGGTGATTGCTCGCGATCGCCGCGAGCGCACCGATGATCTTTTCGCACACCACACCCGCGAACGACGAAAACAGAAGCCTGACGAACGCGTTCAAGATGTCCCCGTCCGCATCGCATCGGCATGCACGCGCCGCGCGTCGACGCAATGCCACCAGATCAGCGCGATCGCCAGATAGAACAGCGTGCGCGCGCCGAACAAGGTCCAGTAATCGCCCTGCTGCATCGCATAGGTCGCGTAGGCGAAGATCTTCGTGGCCAGCCACAGCATCACGACGCCGCCGCGCATCGCGACCAGGATCAGCATCGCGCTCGCCACGCCGTAGATCGCGCCCGTCAGCGCAATGAACAGCGCGCCGCCCGCATAGCCGAACCAGTAGACCGGCACCGCCATGTTGCCCATCGTGAACGTCACGTCGTCGAACACGTAGGCCTTCAGGATCTCGGGCGTGCCGTACGACAGCATCAGGTCGCGCAGCCCGCTCACCGGCGCATCGCTGAAGAACGTCGGCTCGGTGAACGAGCCCAATGAATCGACGAAGCGCCCGAACGCGGCCATGCCCCCGAACGTCGGCGCGCCGAACAGGTGGGCGTCGCCGTCCACCACGTACCACGCCTGCCCCTGTTCGAGAAACCGCGACACCACCGTCTCCGCGACGTCGAGCCCCTGCCCCCGGTACGCGTAGAACACCGACACGCTGCCGATCACGAGCGCGATGAGCGAGCCGATGCCGAGGTAGCGCATCACCGGCTTGCCGTTCATCGCATGGATCGCGATGAACGGGATCAGGACGGTCAGGCATACGTGCAGCACGGCCATGAACTGTTCGCCGTGCAACGCCTCCAGCACCAGATCGACGACGAGCAGGCACACGGACGTCCAGCGCACGACCCGCGTCGAACTCGTGCAGAAGGTGCCGAGCAGCACCGCGACGAAGGTCTGGTTGTTCAGGAACAGGTTGAACAGCGTGCCGTTCGACGCGTCGTTGCGCAGCGCGTAGCGATTCACGCCGCTCAGCACCGCGAAGCCGCCCGTCAGACCGGCCAGCACGCCCGTCGCGAGGATCGCGCCGACCAGCCCCAGCCCGAGCGCCACGCTCATCGGCTGAAGCGTCATCCGCGCGCGGATCGGCGGATGGACGGAGCGTGCGTTCAGGATCCGCTCGAACGCGAACGATGCGCACGCGATGAAAACGACATAGAACGACAGCAGCCGGCTGAACGCGCCGTTCGCGACGCCGAAGATGTCCGTTTCCCGCAGGAATCCGCCGGACTCGATCCCCACGCCGGCAACGAATGCGGTCAGTCCGATCACCAGCGTGTACAGGATCGACACGGCGAACACCGGCCGCACGACGATCAGCGCGATCACGCCCGCGACCGCGACCAGCAACGTGCAGGTCGCGCTCGGTTCCATCGCGCCGAGCGCCGGCAGCATCGCATTGACGCTCAACGCGAGCACGAACAGCGTCGATACGGCCACGCCCGTGAGCACCGCGGTTCGGCCGTCGGCCGGAATCGTTCGCATCGCCGCCTCTTTCACGCTTGTGCCCGGCTGGCGCGCGGCCGGCCATGCACGGCGCGCGCCAGCGCATCGTGCAGTTGCGCGCTGACCGCGCCGGACGAAAAGCGCCGCGCGTTCGCCCGCCCGGCGCTCACCAGCGCAGCGCGCAGCGACGGGTCGCCGGCGACGCGTTCGATCTGCCGGCCCCATTCGGCGGCATCCATTGCATCGGCGACGGCCACGAACGACTCGCCCATCGTGTAGCGGTACACCGGCAAATCGGACGCGATGACCGGCACGCCGACGAATTGCGCCTCGATCACCGTGCGACCGAAGCCTTCGTGCAACGTCGGCGATACGTACAGATCCGCCGCCTGGAAAAAGTAGCCGAGATCCTCGTCGTCGACGTTCTCGACGAAATGGGCGGCGATGCCCGCCTGCGCGGCAATGCCGCGGCATTCGTCGCGGTTGGCCTGGTTGTGCGCGCTGCCTACCCGCAGCACCATCACGTCCTTGCGTCCGAGCGACGCCAGCGCGCGAAACAGCGTCGCATTGTTCTTGCGCGTTTCGTCCGAGCCGACGTTCAGCACCACCAGCGCGTCGCCGACGTCGATGCCGAAGCGCGCAAGCAGCGTCGCGCGCGCCCGTTCGCGCACCGCGGCGTCGATCGGCGCATAGCGGTCGTCGAACGCGTTGGGAACGACCTGGATCCGGTCGGCGCGGATGCGCAGCGCCGCCAGCGCTTCCTGCGCGGTCACGTCCGACGGCGCGAGCACCACGTCCGCGGTCGCGATCAGCGACTGCGTCAATCGCATGTACGCATTCTTCAACTGCTCGACGACGCCGCGCACCTGCCCGGGACGCTGCACGTGATGCAGCACGATGCCGACGCGGCCGCCCGCCCGCCGGATCAGCGGAATCATGAAGGCGAGGTCTTCCTGGTACAGCATCACGAAATGTCCGGCGCGCGCCGCCGCGATCGCACGCAGCGGATACAGCACGAACTGCGTCCAGTAGCGCCGGAACGAACGCGGCTCGGCCGGAATGTCGACCGGCTCCACGTCGAATCCCGCCAATACCGGGATGAAATCGATACATTTGAGGCTGTATCGCATGACGCCGTTCCAGCTCACCGGCCGCGGGCCGAGAAACCACACGACCCGCACCGCGGGCGACTCGCGCCGCAGCCCGTCGTTGCCCGCCATCGAATCGCTCATGCGTTGCACCTCCTCGCCCGATTGCATCGACGCCTCCCGAGCGATCAGGCGCGCGCCGCGGCGAAGCCGGCGCCGATCCGGCGAACGCCGTGCAACGGCGACGGCTCGAACCCGTTGAACACCAGCCCGTCGATGTGCACACCGATCTTGCGCAGGCTCTCGAGTGCGTCCGCGATGCCGACCGAATTCGCCGAACCCTGGCGCGCGACCAGCAACGTCATGTCGGCCACGCGCGACAAGGCCGCGATGTCGGCCACCGGCAGCACGGACGGCGCATCGACGATGACCATGTCGTAGCCGCTGCGCAACGACACGAACAGCTTGTCGAGACGCGCGACGTCGAACGGGTTGCGCGTCGACGCGCGCTGGGTGCCGGCGGACAGCGCATCGAGTTTCCCGGCCACGTGCGTGATCGCCTCGTCGGCCGGCAGCGCGCCCTTCAGTACGTCGGACAAGCCCGGCGTCGCGGCGACCGGCAGATAGCGATGCAGCGCCGGCGCGCGCACGTTGGCATCGACGATCACCGTCTCGAGCCCCTGCTCGGCGAACAGATAGGCGAGGTTGGCGGCAATCATCGACTTGCCCTGCGCGGGCGCGGCGGACGACACCAGCACGACCTTCGCGTCGCCGCCATAGGCCGCCAGCCGGTGTCGCAACGTCAGCGCCAGACTGTCCATCGCATCGGCCAGCGGCTCGTCGGCCGACTCCTGCGTCGCGATGAAGGCCGGCGTGCGATTCGCATCCGCATCGGCCAGGCGGCGCGAATTCGGCAGGATGCCGAGCATCGGGATGCCGAGCGCCGCTTCCAGGTCATGCGGATCGCGAATGCGGCCGGCCAGCAGTGCACGGCCCTGTGCCGCGAGAAACCCGAGCATCAGCCCGATCACCGCACCGGCGAGGATCGCGATCAGGCGCTTCGGCCGGATCGGCTTGTCGCTCGCGACCGCCTTGTCGACGATCGACGCGTTGCCGACCGTGCCGGCCTCCGCGATCTGCAACTGCTGGGTATTGTTCAGCAATCCGACATAGAGCTGGTTGTTGACCTCGACGTCGCGCGCGAGACGCAAGTACGTCTGCTGCTGCGACGGCAGGCGCGCGGCCTTGTCCTTCAACATCGCAGCCTGCTTGTCGAGCTCCTTCAGCTTGTTGGCCGCCGCAACGACCTGCGGCTGCCCCGGCACGTATTTCGACAGCAGATCCTGATACTCGAGCCGGGTTTCGAGCCGCGACTTGTCGACGAGCGCCAGTTGCTCGACCAGCAGCCGGATATCGCCCTGCGCGTCGATCGACCCCTGCTGGTTGCGAAACGTGTTCAGCGCCTGCTCGGCCTGTTGCAGCCGGGCCTTGACGATCGGCATCTGCGCGTTGAGGATCTTGAGGCTGCGCTCCGCATCGTCGGCGCGGCGTCTCGCGTTGAAGTTCAGGTAGGCCGCGGCGATCGCATTGAGCATGCGCGCGGCAAAGACGGGATCCGGATCCTCGAAATTCAGTTGCATGATGCCCGACTGGCGCTTCGTCTCGATCACGCCGAGTTTCTTCAGGATCGCGTCGAGACGCACGTCGGTAGCGACGCGCCGCACGCGGAATTGCGCACCGGGGTGCGCGACGATCCGTGCGACGTCCACGCGATAGCCGTCGCTCGCGCTCGGCTCGCCGACCACGCCGCTCAGCACCACCTGGCCGCCGCGGTCCGTCAGCCGGAAGCGGTTGCCGTCGAGATAGTCGAACGTCAGCGCCTTGCCGATCTGCGCGGCCGGCACCTCGAACGTCCTGAACTCCAGACGCTCGCCGCCCCAGGCCCACGACGACATCCCGAGCGGCGCGTCGACGAGGCCGTTCGCGTCCTTCGGCAGGAACGAACCGATCAGCCCGCCGACGATCGGAAACCGGTTCTCGACCGACACCTCGGCCTGCGCGGCCGTCGCGTTCATCGCTTCCAGAACGACCGAACGCGAACGGACGATGTCGATTTCGCCGACCACCGCCGAATTCTGGATATCGAGCGCCTTGGAGATCGACGACAGCGACCCCAGTGCGCTGGGCTTGTTCTCCTCGATCTGGATCAACATGTCGGCCGAATACACGGGCGTCGCCGCGATCGCATAGACGATCGCCAGCAGCAGGCAGGCCGCGAACACGGCCGCAAACAGGCGACCGTTGTCGAGCACGTTCTCCAGCAAATCGATCGGCGACAACCGCGTCGCATGTCCGGCGGCCTGTTTCGGTTCGTTCTGATGCCCGGTCAATGCAGGTCGGTCCATCTTCATGCTGAACTCCAGAATGGAAGATCCGGCTGGCTTCGCCGCCTTACGCGCGTTGTGATTCACGTTCATGTCTTTGAAAATCCGGCTGGAAGCCCTTCGGTGCCGGCCGGAATGCACTGCGTCGGGAGCCTGGATGCCCCGCGCTTGCCCGATCGGCGCAACGGCCGGCAAGCCGTCGTCGAGTCCTCGTTCGTTTCATCTCGGCATGCAGCCGTCGAGGCTGCGACCCGCTACGCACCCGCCGCGACGACGCCCGTGGGTTGCAGCGCCGCACCGATGTCGGACAGCCGCGCGACGACGTCGGCCGCCTGATCGGCTTGCACCGGGCCGGGCCGGTCGCCCACGAACAGGAAACGGCGCCCGACGCCGGCGCGCGCACCGGCCTCGAGATCGGACGGCTTGTCGCCGACCAGGATCGACGCCGACAGGTCGAGGTCGAGCTCGCGCCGCGCGTCGTGCAGCATCCCGGGTTGCGGCTTCCGGCATGCACATGCCTGCCGGTAGCGGCCCATCCCGGCCACCGGGTGATGCGGGCAAAAATAGACGCGGTCGATTCTTGCGCCACGCTCGTCGAACCTGCGGCGCATCCAGTCCATGAATGCGGCGAACTGCAACTCCGAAAAATATCCGCGGCCGATCCCGGCCTGATTCGTCACGACGATCACCTGGTAACCGTTCGCATTGGCCAGCCGCACGAGATCGAAGATGCCGTCCACGAACACGCAGTCCTGCTGCCGGTGGACGTAGCCGTAGTCGACATTGATCACGCCGTCGCGATCCAGGAACAGGGCTCTACGCTTCACTGGTTCCGGTCTCCAGCATCGGCGGAATCGCGGTCTGCGCGCGCCGGTAGTCCGCCGGCACGCCGATGTCGATGAACGACGTGACCTCGGGGAATACGCGGATGTCGAGCGCGTCTACCCGTTCGGCCAGGAAATCCTGCTCGAACGAAAATTTCTCCGGCAGCGCGAAGCCGAGCAGCTTGCTCGCGTCGACGACATACGTGCCCGCATTGATGTAGCCCCGTGCCGGCCGCTTCTCGCGGAACGCCGACAGCCTGCGCGACGTCGCATCGAATTCGAGCGTGCCGTAGCGCGACGCATCGTCGACGCACGTGGCCGCCACGACGAGATCGGGGCGCGTCGCGTGATGGAAAGCCGACAGCGCGCGCAGATCCAGGTCCGACCACGTATCGCCGTTCATCACGATCATGTCGCGCGCGCCGTGAGCCTTCAGCGCGTGAACGATCGCGCCGCCGGTACCGAGCGGCTCGTCTTCCTCGATCACGGAAATCGCGATGCCGAAGTCGCGCGACGTCACGAACGACTTGATCGGGCCGCTGCCGTAACCGAGCGACAGCACGACCTCCGTCACGCCCTGCTGCTGGAGCCCGCGCAGCATCCAGCCCAGAAACGGCTCGCCGTCGATCGACGCGAGCGCCTTCGGCAGTGCGTCGCCCAACACCGGGCGCAGCCGCGTGCCGAGGCCGCCGGCCAGGATCAGGCAGGGCAGCATCGCGTTCATGCGAAGATCCGCTCTTCGACGATGCCGCAAATGATGTGGCCGCATACGAGATGCCCTTCCTGGATCTTCGGGGTCGACGCGGACGGAATCTCGATGCAGATGTCGGCACGCGTGCGCATCTCGGCGGCGCCGGGTCCGTTGCCCGTGAAGCCGACGCAAACCATGCCGGCCGTCCTGGCCACTTCCAGCGCGCGGAGAATGTTCGGCGAACGCCCCGACGTCGAATACGCCCAGAAGACGTCGCCGGGGCGCCCGGTCGCCTGAATCTGACGCTCGAACAGCTTCTCGTAACCGTAGTCGTTGCCGATCGCGGTCATGACCGAGCTGTCCACGGTCAGCGCGAACGCCGCGAGCCCCGGCCGATCGAAGTTGAAACGACTGACGAATTCGCCGGCGATATGCTGCGCGTCCGCGGCGCTGCCGCCGTTGCCCGCGAGCAGGATCTTGTTGCCTGTCCGTAGCGCTTCCGTCACGCGTTCGGCCACCTGTTCGATCCGCGCCAGTTGCTCACGGTCGGATACGAGCGCCGTCAGCACCGACAGCGTCTGGCGAATTTCGCTCTCCACGCCGATCGTCATTGATTCTTTCTCCACGACTGCGCACCGATGTCGGTGAACGTACAGTTGAGCACCTGGCCGTTGATCCCGTTGTACGCGTCCAGCGCGCGCATCACGGCCGACCGTTCGACCGGATCGACGAAGAACATCATGAAGCCGCCGCCGCCCGCGCCGGACACCTTGCCGGCCTTCGCGCCGGCCCGGACCGCGACCCGGTACAGATCGTCGATCATCGAGTTCGAGATGTTCTTCGCCATCCGCTTCTTCGATTCCCACGCGTCGCGCATCGACGCGGCGAACGCATCGAAATCGGCGCGCAGCACGGCTTCCTTCATGCGCACGGCTTCGTCCTTGACCTCGTGCAACGCGGCCAGCGAATCGACGACGCCTTCGGTCACGTTGCTGCTCTGTTCCTTGATGATGTTGGCCGACTCGCGCGATACGCCGGTGTAATACAGCACGAGCGACGCCTCCATCTCGGCCTTGATTTCCTGCTTGATCCGCAGCGGATTGACGATCACGCGATCGCCGTAGAACTCCATGAAGTTCAGTCCGCCGAACGTCGCCGCGTATTGATCCTGCTTGCCGCCGGCGAGCCCGAGATCCTCTCGCTCGATGTCGTGCGCGAGGTGCGCGATGTCGTATTCGCCGAGCGGCAGCGACAGCAGTTCGCAGAACGCCCTGACCAGCGCGACGACGATCGTCGACGACGAGCCGAGCCCGGATCCGGGCGGCGCTTCGGAGCACGTCGTGATCGTGACGGCCAACGGATGGCCGCCGTGGAAATCGCGCACGATCCGGTTGTAGACGCCGACATGCAGCCCGAGGCCCTTCTGCACGTCGAGCACCGGCGACACCGGGCCGATCCAGCGCGTATCCGTATCCGCCGCCACCAGTTCGACCTTCGCGTCGTCGCGCGGCGCGATCGACGCATACGCGAACTTCTCGATCGTGACATTGAGCGCCAGACCGCCGAACCGGTCCGAATAAGGCGGCACGTCGGTTCCGCCGCCGCCCAGACCCAACCGCAAAGGCGCCCTCGAACGGGCAATGAAGCGTGTCATGAAATCTCTCGCAGACAGTGAGTCGGACGCCGGCACGATGCCGTTCGCGCCTCCGCACATTCGGTCGGAAATGCACGACCATGTTCGTTGGCGCCACTATGCGATAGATGTCCGGCACGCTGCGTGCGATGGCTTACATTAAGCCGCCACCGCTCGATCCAGGGCGTTCAACCTGCGTTACGCTCTGTTCGCGATCGGCACGGCGACGTGCGAACCGGCGTCGAAATCGCCGTCACGTCCCAGCCGCGCATGACGACTACCTTGCGTCATTGGCAATGTTTGACAATCGATGCCGGGAGCCGCCTCGCCGTGAACGACGCGCGTGTCGCCGTGCGCCCGAATGCCGCCCGCGCGTGTCGTCACGATGTGCAGAACGAAGCGAAGGCGCGACGGGCGCCTTCGCTTCGATCCGGATAACGTAACAATCGATTCAACGATGCTGGACACAAAAATGAAAATCGCTCAACCACTGGACTCCGTGGCGCCGGGCCACACTCGCACAGTCATGCGCCGCATGTGCATGGCGTTCTCGTTCGCGACCCTCGCGACGCTCTCCGCCTGCACGGTGCCGGGGCAGCACATGAATTCGACCGCGTTGCCGGTCACGACCGCCGAGAACGGCGACGTCACCAGCGACATGCAAGTGCCGGTCAAGCAGATCGATCTGACGCAGATCGAGCAGATGCGCGCCGCACAGAAACGTGCGCCCGGCGCGACCATTGCGCCGAACCTGTTCGCGAAGGCGGACATGTACCGGATCGGCGCCGGCGACGTGCTGCAGATCACGGTGTGGGATCACCCCGAATTCGCGACGGCCGCCGGCCAGCCGGTGCAGAACACGAAGGCCGCGGACGCCGCGCCCGGCTTCGTCGTCGACGGCAACGGCAACGTGCAGTTTCCGTATATCCCGCGGCCGATCCACGCGGTCGGGAAAACCGTCGCGCAGCTCCAGCACGAAGTCAGGACCGAACTCGCGAAGGTGTTCGTGAAGCCGCAGGTCACGGTTCGCGTCGCGTCGTTCCGCGCCACGCAGGTCTACGTCGACGGCGAGGTGCGTAACCCCGGCGCCCAGCCGATCAACGACATTCCGATGACGCTGATCGAAGCCGTCAGCCGCGCGGGCGGCTTTGCGCCGACCGCGGATCAGAGCCGCATCACGCTCACCCGCAACGGCACGATCTATCCGCTGAACGTCGCGCAGATGATGAAGACGGGGAAAAACCCGGCGGACATCATGCTGAAGCCCGGCGACATGCTGCATGTGAGCGCGCGCGACGACAACCCCGTGTACGTGATGGGCGAAGTGGTCAGGCCGCAAGCCGTCGCGCCGCTGCGCGACGGTTCGCTCACGCTGAGCGAAGCGCTCACGCAGGCCGGTCAGCTCAACCAGCAAACGTCGAATGCCAAGCAGGTGTTCGTGCTGCGCAAGGCCGCCGACAGCGAACCCGTCATCTATCACCTCGACATGCAGTCGCCGGTGTCGATGCTGCTCGCGAACCAGTTCCCGCTCGCGTCGAAAGACATCGTGTATGTCGACAACACCGGGCTCGTCCGCGCGAGCCGCGTGCTGAACCTGCTGCTGCCGGCGATCAGCGCGGGGTTGACCGGCGCACTCGTGACGAAATAGCCGGGCCGGCCGCACGCGGGGAGCGGGTTCGCATGACGCGCCTTCCCGCGTTCGATGCGCACGCAACGAGTCGACCGCCATCCCGCCGCACTACGCCGCAAAACCGCTTGCTACTCAGTACTTCTTACCCGCCTCATCCCGACGATCGGGAAGGGTGACCGCCTTTCCGACCCGCCGCGCGCCCCTACGAAATAAAGATCGCACGTATCGGTAGAAACACCGATGCTGTAGTCAAACTACATTCATACCATTTGTCGTTGCAGAGAATCGCTACATCCGATTCGACAGTGTCGGGCGGCCAGCGCGTCGCCGCCCGCATTGACCGATCGAGCCCAACCGGCCGTAACGATTCCCCGCCTGGCCTGGCATGCCGACGCGCAACCACCCTGCATCGCCAGCCGAATGCGTCCGGTGCGAATCCACCGGGCGCGCGCAGCTCCAGACATCATCCGAACAACCGGCAATACGATCATGGAGAGCAACATGCGGGACACCCTCTGGCCGGCCGTCGTGCTGGCAGCGACCCTCTGCACCACCGCCTACGCCGGCGACGCCGATTTCAATGCGCAGGGCGACGCGACCGACGCGTTCGCATCGGCCGCCGCGCAACGGCGCGCCGACCTGCTCGTGCGCAAGATGACGCTCGACGAGAAACTTCAATTCATTCATTCGCAATACGAAATGTCCAAGGTGCCGGGCGGCGGCGCCGGCTACATCCAGGGCGTGCCGCGACTCGGCATTCCCGATCTGAACATGGTCGATTCGGCGACCGGCTCCGGCAGCACGTCGCAGGCCAGCACGACGTTCCCGGCGACGATCGCGGTCGCCGCGAGCTGGGATCGCCGGCTGTCGTACGAATTCGGCAAGCAGGTCGCGATCCAGTTGCGCGCGCAAGGATTCGGCATGGGCCTCGGCGGCGGCACCAACCTCGCGCGCGAGCCGCGCGGCGGCCGCCTGTTCGAGTATCTCGGCGAGGATCCGCTGCTGGCCGGCGACCTGCTCGCCGAGCGCACGCTCGCCACGCAGCGACAGAAGGTCATCGCCACGATCAAGCACTACGCGGGCAACGAACAGGAGCACGGCCGGATGGGCGGCAATACGCAGATCGACGAACGCACGCTGCGCGAGCTGTATCTGTTGCCGTTCGAGATCGCCGCGAAGCGCGGCCGGCCCGGCAGCGTGATGTGCAGCTACAACCGCCTGAACGGCACCTATGCGTGCGAGAACCCGCATCTGCTGAACGACGTGCTGAAGAACGAATGGGGCTTCCAGGGCCAGGTGCAATCCGACTGGGGCGCGACGCACAGCACCGCCGCCGCGATCAACGCCGGGCTCGACGAGGAAGAGGACGTCGGGCCGAGCGTCTACCTGACGCCTGCGGCCGTGAAGCAGGCGATCGCGAACGGCTCAGTGTCGACCGCACGCCTCGACGACATGGTGCGCCGCAAGCTCGCCGTGATGATCCGCGTCGGCGTGATGGACGATCCGGCCAAAGGCGGCGGCACGATCGATTTCGCGGCCGGCAACCGGTTCGCGCAGGCAGCCTCCGAGCAATCGATCGTTCTGCTGAAGAACGACGGCAACCAGTTGCCGCTCGTCGCGTCGGCGCTGTCGCGCATCGCCGTGATCGGCGGCCATGCGGATGCGGCCGTGCTGTCCGGCGGCGGTTCGGGCAACACGCGCGATCCCGTATCGGGTTCGTTCGCTGGCTGCGGCGGCCTGACGTTCGGGTCGTCGACCGGCTGCAGCTGGTGGCGCAATCCGTGGCTCAAGGTCGACGTGCCGATCGTCGCGGCGATCCGCGCGTTGGCGCCGGCCGCGCAAGTCACGTATGCGGGCAACAGCGACCAGCAGTCGCCGTTCCGCGCGTACACGCAGCAGGAGATCGACCAGGCCGCGGCGCTCGCGGGCCGCTCGGACGTCGCGATCGTCGTGGTCGCGCAGCCGGCCGGCGAGGATTTCGGCGATCTGCAGAGCCTGAGCCTCGCGAACCCGTCGAACCAGGATGCGCTCGTCGAAGCCGTCGCGCGCGCGAATCCGCATACGATCGTCGTCGTCCAGAGCGGCAACCCGGTGCTGATGCCGTGGAAGGACAACGTGTCGGCCATCGTCGAGGCGTGGTATCCGGGCGAAGCCGGCGGCAAGGCAATCGCGAACGTGCTGTTCGGTGCGGTCAACCCGTCCGGCAAGCTGCCCGTGACGTTCCCGGCGCGCGATCAGGATTCGCCGACGTGGGGGCAAAACGGCACGTTCGAGACCGACCCGGTGTACGCGGAAAAGCTGAACATGGGCTACCGCTGGTATGACGCGCGCAACATCAAGCCGATGTTCGAGTTCGGCTACGGCCTGTCGTATACGCACTTCGCGTATTCGGGTCTGTCGGTGTCGAAGCAATGGGACGGCTCGCTGAGCGTGGCGTTTACCGTGCGCAACGACGGACGCGTTGCCGGCGCGGAGACGCCGCAGGTCTATCTCGGCGTGCCGTACAAGGACGAGCCGCCGAAGCGGCTGGTCGGCTGGGAAAAGATCCGGCTGAATCCGGGCGAAGCGCGGCGTGTGCGTGTGACGGTATCGCCGCGGATGCAGAGCGTCTGGGATACGTCGCGCAACGGCTGGCGGGTCGTCCCGGGCGGGACCGTGTATGTCGGCGCGTCGTCGCGCGATATCCGCTTGCAGGGCCACTGACTGGGCGACGATGAAGCGACCGGGAGCGCCATGCATCGCACGCGCGGCGCTCCCGCGTCAATCGTCACCATGCTGGAGTTCGCTCACCTGAGCAACAGCGCCAGCACCGTCGCCAGCGCCGCAATCGCGGCGATCCCCACCACCACCCCCGCCAGATGCGCGGCAATCACCACGCCGGCCGGCAATCGCGACGCGATGCCGGCCATCACGCGCCGCCCGCTTCCAGCGTGTCGAGCAACGGCTTCGCCAGATGCAGGACCTGGTACACCGTGCCCGCGCCGCCTTCGTCCGGTTCGCGCTCCGTCACGAGCGCACGCGTCAGCCGCCAGCGCAGCGGATCGACACTGACGGTCGCCGCAACCACGCCCTGCCGAGCCGCCGCGTCGCGATTGCGTGCGATCTCCCGCGCCAGCGTCGCGTCGAGATCGGCGTCCGCCGGAATCTCGATCGTTTCCAGACGCGCGAAACGTCCCGTCGACGCACTGCCCTTGCGCGCGTCGAGCGCAACCTGCGTGTCGATCGGCGCGCGGCCGAAGCTGTCCGTCACGCCCCGAAAGCGGCCGTCCGTCACGAACCGCGCGAACGCCTGTTCGTTGCGCCACAGGTAAAACGACGCATAGCCGTTTTCCGTCGCGCCGTGACGACCGGCCTCGCGCAGCAGGAAGCCCTTGAACAGCAGGTCAGGCGTGTCGTCCCACAGCCGGCCGCGCTCGCGCACGCGATTGCGGATGATGTCGAGGTCGTAGTCCGCCGGCAGGCGGTGCACGTAGTACGCGGTCAGCATGATCGACTCCTGGCGAAAGAAACGGACGGAATTCCGGACGACATGAAAGCAGCGTAGAAGGCCTTGAATCATTTGAAAAGACGATGGCAGAATATTTCAATGATTCGATTCGGAAATGAATGAGGGTGCGATGAAAACGCTCGACATCGAAGCCGTGCAGGCGTTCGTGCTGACCGCCGATCTCAAGAGCTTCACGCGGGCTGCGGAAGCGCTGGACACGACGCAGTCCGCGGTGAGCCTGAAGATCAAGCGGCTGGAAGACGGGCTCGGCCGCCGCCTGCTGGAGCGCACGCCGCGGCAGGTTCGCCTGTCGGCCGACGGCACCGCGTTCCTGGAACCGGCGCGTGAGCTGGTGGCCGCTCACCACGGCGCGATCAGCGCATTCGGCACGCGCCAGCGACGGCTGGTGATCGGCGTCAGCCACCACGTCGTCGGCGCCGATCTCCCGATGCTGCTGCGGCGGATGAGCGAAGCGGAGCCGGCGCTCGTGCTGGAGATCCGCGTCGCCGCGTCGCGCGACGTACTCGATGCGTTCGATCGCGGCCAGCTCGATGCGGCCGTCGCGCTGCAGCACGACAGCCGGCGGCTCGACGGCGAAACCATTCTGTCGGAGTCGTTCGGCTGGATGGCGGCGGCCGATTTCGAGCACCGTCCGCCGCAACCGCTGCGGCTCGCCACGCAGGCCGAACCATGCAGCGTGCGCCGCATGGCGGTCGACGCGCTGGACCAAGCCGGTGTCGCATGGACGGAAGTCTTCGTCGGCGGCGGCGTGGCGACGATCGGCGCAGCGGTATCCGCGGGGCTGGCCGTCGCGGCGCTCGGGCATCGCGTGGCGCCCGCCGGCACCGTCGACGTGGGTACGCGGTACGGGCTGCCGCCGCTGCCCGCGCGCGAGGTGGTGCTCCACTCGAATTTGACCGATGCACGCGCCAGGCAGGCACTGCGCACGCTGGGCGCGGCGCTACGGTCGTCGGTTGGCGTGCGTTGATGCCGCGCGCGGGTTCGACGAACCGGCGTGAACCCTTGTCTGAAAATGGCATGCATGCGCCGGACGAACCGATAAACGAACGTGACTCCGTGCTTGCGTCCTCGATCGAGCGGGCGATGGCGGCGAGTCGTCGTTGCGAGATATTGCCGCCGTCGGACCGGAATGGCGCGACGCTTTCAGCCCTTCGACGGGCGGCCCGCTCGACGCCGGACACAATTGCCTGACGCGTTTCGTACCAACGGATATTCGCCGCAAACTACGCCGGCGGCTGCCACAAATTCCGGTCGTTCAGGCAACGTTCGATCGGAATGAGGCGCGCCCGACGCATTTTGCTGACCACGCCACCGTCGACGGACTCGAACGCCATGCACGCGCAGGTCAATTGGTCCTCTTCGCGCACTTCGGAATGCGCATACGATGCCGCCCCGTTCGGATACATATCCGACTGACGAATGAGCGGCCACTGCCCTGCATCCCGGTTGACGAGCCAGATCCGCTCGCTGTCGTGAAATTCGATCGCGTCGCGCTTGACCGTACTCTGCGACAGGTCGAGCCAACCGCATCGATCTCCGGATGCGTCGGCATGAATCGGGCCCATCGACACGAGCGCCGAACACGATACCGCGATCCATTTCCGCATACGGAAAACCCACTTCCACCTGGTATCGTTCATTGCGATCTCGATCAGGATTTCGGCGCGAACTTCCATTTACCGTCGCCGTATTCCAGCGACACGTATTTGTCCAACCCGTTGGATTCGTCATAGCCGCTAAAGAACATCAGATTCCCAAGCTTGCGATACGGACGATATTCGTGTTCGTCGCGGATGGTGTGCCCGTGCAACTTCATGTCGATGGCATTTGCCCAATCGTCGAAACTCGACGCGGCCCGTATCGAATACCTGACATCCGTCCTGTACGCGCCGTCAAGATCCTTGTAGACGCTCCCGTTGATTTTCGACCGGTCCGACGAATCGCCGACGAAAAAATCCGCCTCGACCGAAGTGAAGCCATCGAATACATAGCGGCCGAAGCAAAGCGCCTTTGGCGATCCGCCGGCAGCGGGCGTTCCGGCCTGTTCGCGCACGTACGGCTTCGCTCGCGGAGCAATGTCGTAAATTCGCTTCTCGTGCGGATAAAACTGAACCGGCCCGCCATGCGGGTTCTTCACAACCGTCCGGGTGACGAATCCCACGCCGGCCAATGCCTCCATCAACGCCAGCGTATATTTCGTTTCCGTATACACCGGCGCATCGAAATCGTAGACGACAGGCCAGTGGCGATAATCGTCGCAAACTTCGCGGGCCGTGTAGCGCAATGCATCCTGACGCGCAAATGCTTCTGCCTCGGATCGGGACGGTGGACTCGGGAAGGCGGCCGAAGACAGATTCGACGACTTGAACCATCCATAGCCGGCCATGGCGAATACGACGACGAGAACGACCCGTATCGCAATCGTTTTGAATGGCTTCTTCGCTGTCACGATCAATCGCTCGACGCATTTTCCGAAAGAAAACGCATGATATCAGCGTGCGAATTTCCTTCCGAGTGCGCGGTTGTATCGGCGATTCGGCTATCGAGACATCCGTAATACCGAACCATCTCCGGCGCTTTTTCAATCCGGTTTCGGGCGCGAAAGCAGCGCATATCGCGCGCCGGCCTCCGCCGTCCAGACCGAAGTCGCCAGCCAAACCCGGTCCTCTCGACGCGCGCCACGGTAAAATTGCGTCTTCGCCCCGCGCACAGGCAGACGATGTCCATCCGCCCCCGGGGCCAACGCCAAACGCATCCACCAGCCATCATCGCCTTGATTTCCCTACGCTTTCCGCGTCGCGACGCATGAGTTACTCGCTCGCCACCGCCTACACCCGCGAACTCGACATCCGCAAGAGCCGCTTCATCGCGTATGCCGTTCCCGTCGAGGATCGCGATGCCGCGATGCAGGTACTGCAACGCCTGCGCGACGAGCATCCGGCGGCCACCCACGTGTGCTGGGCGCTGCTGGCGGGCGGCCAGTCGGGCATGTCGGACGACGGCGAGCCGTCGGGCACCGCGGGTCGGCCGATCCTCGAAGTGCTGCGCCATCACGACCTCGACGGCGTGCTCGGCGCGGTCGTGCGTTACTACGGCGGCGTGAAGCTCGGTGCGGGCGGGCTGGTGCGGGCGTATACGGACGCGATCGCATCGGCGCTGCTCGATGCCGAGCGCGTCGAGCGCATTCGGCACACACGGCTCGCGATCGAGATCGGCTACCCGGAAGAAGCGCGCGTGCGTCGCTGGATCGAACAGGCCGGCTACGCGCTGGTGGACAGCGCGTACGGGATGACGGTGAAGCTCGTGATCAAGCTGCCCGAAACCGCCGAAGCCGCGGCAAGAGTCGAACTGTTCGATCTGACGCAGGGGCGCTCGGGTTTTCCGGAGATTTGAGCCGTTGCGGCGACAGCCCCGAGCGGCGCACGCCCGGCGCGCTCGGCGCTCGTCGTTTCCCCAGGGCGTCGGAATCGCCCCGTTTCGAAGGCGTCGCCGCATATCGACGCCCCCCCTACAGGCATGCCGTCGAGGCTGTCCGTCCGACATTCTGAAAGACGGTAAAACCTGTCGAACCGAATCGCCCGCCGTCAACCGGCCGCCCGAAAAAAAAACGCGCCGCATCGAGCGGCGCGCTTCATCGCATCGCGATCGACCGGCGCGAACCGATCAATAAATCTCCGGCACGATCATGCTGTCGGGCACCGGCCGACGAATGTAATCCTCGTGATGCTCGCGCTGCGGCAGATCGATCGTCGGGCGCGGCACCTCGTGATACGGCACCTGGCCGAGCAGATGGTGAATGCAGTTCAGCCGCGCGCGCTTCTTGTCGACGGCCTGCACGACCCACCACGGCGCCTCCGGAATATGCGTGCGTTGCAGCATCTCTTCCTTCGCGGCCGTATAAGCCTCCCAGCGGCGGCGGCTTTCGAGGTCCATCGGGCTCAGCTTCCATTGCTTCAGCGGATCCTCGATCCGGCTCTGGAAGCGCAGTTCCTGCTCGTGGTCGGTAATCGAGAACCAGTACTTGACGATCTGGATCCCGCTGCGCACGAGCATCTTCTCGAACTCGGGCACCGAGCGGAAAAACTCCTCGTACTCGTCGTCGGTACAGAAATTCATCACGCGCTCGACACCCGCGCGGTTGTACCAGCTGCGGTCGAACAGCACGATCTCGCCGCCGGCCGGCAGATGCGCGACATAGCGCTGGAAATACCATTGCGTGCGCTCGCGGTTGTTCGGCGCCGGCAGCGCAGCGACCCGGCACACGCGCGGGTTCAGGCGCTGCGTGATGCGCTTGATTGCACCGCCCTTGCCGGCCGCATCGCGCCCTTCGAAAATGACGACGAGCCGGTGCCCGGTATGCACGACCCAGTCCTGCAGCTTCACGAGCTCGCCCTGCAGGCGGAACAGCTCGCGGAAATACTCCTTGCGCGCCTCGCGACGCTCGGGCGAGAACAGCAGGTCCTCACCATTGTCGAAACGGCGGTCGTCGAGTTCCATCTCGAGCTCTTCGTCGTAGGCATCGACGAGATCCTCCTCGAAACGGCGCTGGCGCGCCTCCATCGAGCGCGTATCGGTGCGGTTGTCGGTCTCGGTGCGGGTATCGTTGTCGCCCATGGGGCCTCCTTCCATCATTGACGCGGCCAAACTCGACCATTATCCCAGCGTCGCGCGTCAAATTCATGAAAATGGCCGGCTACGCCGTCAGAAGCGGAAGTTCAGCAGTACGGTGGCCAGCACCGGGTTCGCCGAAATATCGAACGTATTCGATGCAAGCGTACGGTTCGGCTGGCTGATGTCGAGCGTGATCCTGGTGCGCAGCGGGATGTAGGTCACCATCCCGGTGACCCAGAACCGGCGCGTGATCTGGTAGCTCGCGCCAACGGTGAACACCGGCTCCCACACGCTCTTCACCTTCGCCGACACATTGGTCCGCCCCGACAGCAGCAGGTCGCCGCCGGCATCCCAGATCCGCTGGAACAACGCCGGATCGAGCAGCAGCGACTGCAGGCTGCCGATGTCCGCGCCGGCCGCGAGCAGCCCGCCGAGCGACGCGAGCTTGCGCTGGAACACGGGGTTCAGGTTCGTGTTCGTGAAGCGCGTGTAGCTGACGCCGAGGCCCGCGAACGGGCGAAAACGGTCGTCGCGCTCGCCGAGGTAGTACTTGAACACGACCGAGCCGAGCCAGGCCCGCGTGGTCGCGAGCGGGTTGCTTTGGGTGTTCCCGAGATCGATCAGCGGAAAGCGCCCGTGGACGCCGGCAAAGATGCGGTCGAGCGGCAACGCGATGCTGCCGTGCCCGCGCAGCGTCAGCACCGGCGGAATGCCCGCGCCAAGTTCGGCCGCCCAGTGCTCCGAGACAAAATGCGTGAACGTGAACGCCAGCGTGTTCGTATTGCTGAGCGACAGGCTCGAACCCGCGTTCTGGAAACTGTTCAGGCCGAGCGCGTCGGTGCGCGTCGTCACGGGCGTCGAGCGGCCGGTCGTACCGACGAAGTGCCAGCCGAGGCCGACCATGTTGCGGTCGTCGCCCATCAGTTGCTCGAGCAAAGGCGGCGCCTGCGCGGCCGGCAGATCGGGCAGCCGCGACGGATCGACCGGATGCAGTTCGTACGGCATCCGGTCGGCGTGGACGACGCCGCGCGCCGCTGCGTCGTCCGCCGGCACATCGGGCGTGGCGGCCGGATCGCAACCGCCGCCGGCACGGCCCTCGTCGAAGCCGATGCCGTCCGCGCCCTCGCCGCCTGCGGCCGCGCAGGCGCGCCCTGCTTCGCCGGTTCGCTGCCCGAGCGTGATCTTGCGGGCGGTCAGCGGGATGGTATTCGCTTGCCGTCCGTCGACCGAAGCTTCGTTGCGTCCGCCGCGCGCCGGCCCGGGATCGGTCGTCCAAGCGCGCGCGTCGAAGCCGTCCGCATCGCCACCCGGCCAGAAGCCGATCCCGTCGGCGCCGGCCTGCCAGCGCGGTGCGGCGTCGCCGTCGGGCGGCGGCGCGGCCTGCGCGGCCGCCGCGCAGGCGAACAGCGTCGCGCCGAGCCAGCGCGACAGCGGACGCACGGTGCCCGGCCGCGCGCGGCGGCGGCGGATGTCGCGATTCGCCATCGACTCAGGCCGGCACGCCGAACAGGCGCTGCCGGATCCGGTACAACGGCTCGAACAGCCATTCGAGCAGGCTGCGCCGCTCGAGCACGATGTCCGCCTTCAGCATCATCCCGGCCCGCAGCGACAACGGCCGGCCGTCGAACGACGGCGTGCGGTCGGCGAGTTCGACCCAGGTCTTGAAGTAGGTCTGCGGCACGGCCGCATCGCCGGGCAGGTTCAGCTCCTTCGCCGAGAACGCGACCGGCGAGATCGACAACACCTTGCCGCGATACGTGCCGAATTTCTCTACCGGATAGCTTGCGTACGCAACCTTCACCTCCTGGCCCTTCTTCACGAAGCCGGCCTTCGACGACGGAATGTAGACCTCGGCAATCAACCCGTCGGCCTTCGCTGGCAGGATCTCGACGACGCGCGTGCCGGGCGGGTCGATCACACCGCCCTGCACGACGTCGAGCCGCACGATCTGCCCGTCAGCCGGCGCGTACAGCACCTGGTTCACGTTCTCGTCGATGTTGTATTCCTTCGCGTTGAGCTCCTCCTGCTTGATCTTCAGTTCCGCGTTCGCGCCGTCGTACTTGCTCTGCATCGTGTCGAGATCGCCGCGCAGCTTCATCGCGTTCTTCGCGAGTTCGGCCCGGCGCAGCAGCAAGTCCTGGTACGCCTGCCCGGCCTGCAGGTATTGCGTGTTGACCTGGTTGTACTGTTCGAGCGTCACGACCTGTTCGTCGAGCAACTGCTTCACGCGCGCGCGCCGTTCGCCGTACTCGTCGACGATGCGCTTCTGGTCCTGGATCTGCCGGTCGATCAGCCCGCGGCTCTCGCCCTGCGCGGCGATCTGCTGATTGATCTGCTGCACCGACGACCGGTATTCGAGCCGTGCCGCATCGATCTGCTGCGCCACCTCGACGCGCTGCCGGTCGAGCGCCGCGCGCATTCCCTGCACGTTGTTCGCCTGGCTGACGAAGCTCGTGTCGCGCGTCACCGCGAGCAGCCGCTGGCCGGCTTTCACGTGCTGGTCCTTGCCGACGTAGACGTCGCGTACCGCCCACCCCGGCGGCGCACCGACGCCGATCAGCCCCGAGCGCGGCGTCAGCATCCCCGACACGCTTTCGGTATTCGCATAGCTCAGTTCGACGAGCGCGGTCACGAACATCGCGAACATCGTCAGCGACAGGTAGCAGAAGAACCGCATCGACACCGGCACGTCGACGACGCCGTGAATCACGGTGCCGAAGGTCGTGCCGCGCGCGAGCTTGCGCGACGGCTTCTGTTCTCGGAGGGCGGAATTCCAGGTCGGCATGGGGCGGGCTCGTCAGGCGCGACGCCGCGGGGCCGCATCGAGCAGCGGCGTCGGCATCAGGTAAGGCGTGAAGTGTTCCCAGAAGTGCCATTGCTCGGGCTGGCGCACGAGCGCCTGATCGAGACGGTCGACGATGCGCTGGTGCGTCGCGCGCACGGGCGACGCGTCGTCGTCGCTACCCAGCATCGGCACGAGCGGGCTGGCCGCGAGCTCGGTGAAATGCACCGCGCAGCGATCGCGGAACGGCACGCCGGTCGCATACGCGACGAGCAGCGGAATGCCCTGCTCGACCGCGAGCTTCACGCCGCCGCCGGCCATCCGCACCCAGCGCCCGCCGAGCCGGCAGCGATTGGTCTTGCCGAATTTGCCGTGCAGGTCGGAAAACAGCAGGAACACCGGCGCCTCGCGCCGCAGGCTCGCGATCAACCGCCGCAGGTGCACGCGCTCCTCGATGTCGATGAATTCGACTTCGCCGGCGCCGTACTCGGCGACGAGCCGCAGCGCATCGTCGAAGAACGCGCCAGGCGCATCCCGGTGCAGGATCACCATCAGCTTGCGGTCGTCGGGAATCATGAAGCGCAGCTTCGTGACGAACAGCATCAGGTTACCGAAATGCAGCCCCGCGAGCATCAGCGGGCCGCCGCGTGCGAGTGCCGCGCGCAACTGGTCGTCGCCTTCGCACGCCATCCCGTCGATCATCGTCTTCATCGATTCGAGGCTGTGCGTGCGCAGCTTGAGCCCCGCGAATTCGGCCTCGAACAACTCGCGCACGATCGCGGTCGACACTTCCCGCACGCGCCGCGGATCGTCGTTCAGGTGCGCGCCCAGCATGTAAGCGACCGCGCGTTCGATCGACTCGCGAATGCACGGAAAGCAGCGCAGGCACGCGCCCGAGCACCAGCGCATCAGTCGCAGCCCGCGCGCAGGCGACGTGCGCAGCGCGACGGAGCGCACCGCGCGACGCACCAGGAACGCATACGAGAACGGATTGAGCAGGAAGAGTCGCCCGAGCATCACCGCACCTCCTCGCTCGCGCGCCATGCGTCCGTCGCGTCGGTCAGGACGCCCTCGTGCATCCGGTAGACCCGGTCGACCATCGACAGGATCGACGCATCGTGCGTGACGAGCACGATCGTGCACGGCAGCGTCAGCACGTTGCGGCAGATCTCGTGCGTGGTCGCCTGGTCGAGATTCGACGAAAATTCGTCGAGGATCAGCAGGCGCGGCTCGCAATACAGCGCCCGCGCGATCAGCAACCGCTGCATCTGGCCGGCCGACAGGAATTTCTGCGTATCGCCGAGCGGCGTGTCATAGCGATGGTCGAGCCGCTCGATCTCGTCGTGGATGCACGCGAGCTTCGCCGCGTCGTACATCGCGCCGATCCGCGGCGCGGGCGCGAAGTTCGTGATGTTGTCGCGGATCGTCCCGCGAAACAACTGGTCGGACTGCGTGACGGCGGCGAGATGCTTGCGGTATTGCCGCAGGTTCACTTCCGCGAGATCGACGCCGCCGACAAACAGCGTGCCGGGCTCGGGCCGCACGAGCCCGCAGATCAGGTTCAGCAGCGTCGTCTTGCCACTACCGGTACGGCCGACGATCGCGATCTTGCCGCCGGCCGGCACGTCGAGTGCGACAGCGCTCAGGATCGGGCGACGGCCGCCCTTCGGCGTGTACGACAGCGCACGGATCGACAGCGCGCCGTCGAACCCGTCGACCGGCCGCACGACCGCATCCGGCGCGGGTTCCTCGGTTTCGGTCTGCAACACGTCCGCGACGCGATCCATGTGCACCTGCAGCACCTTGCGGCGCACGTAGAGCTGGATCGCATCGGTGAACTTGTCCGCGAACAGGTTCTTGTACTGGATGAACGCGTAGATCACGCCGATCGTGCTTTGCCCGTGCATCACGAGCCACGCGCCGTACGTGACGATCACGAGTTGCTCGACGTGCACGATTCCCTTCGAGATCGCATCGAACAGCAGTTGCAGCCGCTCCTGCTGGCGCATCGCCTGCAGTTTCTGCGTGAACGCGTTGACCCACAGGCTGCTGCGCGCGGTCTCGGCCGACAGCAGCTTGATCGAATGCGCGGACCGGATGTTCTCGATCAGCAGCGCATCGGCCTCGGCGCCGCGCGTGAGGATCTGCGACATCGCGTCCTGCAGTTGCGGCTGGATCGCGAGCCGGCTCAACGCGAACAGCACCATCCCGGCGAGGCTGATACCGGCCAGCACGGGGCTGTAATACAGCATCAGCACGAGTGTCAGCGTGCAGGTGACGATGTTCAGCAGCCCGCCGATCAGCCCGTCGACGAGAAACCGCCCGACCTCCGACACCGACGACACGCGCGAGATCGAATCGCCGGTGTTGTGAAACAGGAAATAGCCGATCGGCAGCCGCGCGAGATGGCCGACCATGTTCGCCGACAACTGCTGCGACACGATGTTGCGCAGGTAGCTCTTGATGTTGCCGACGAGGTTCGCGTAGAGCGTGTCGAACAGGAACACGATCGCGAACAGGATCGTCAGCAGGTACAGGATGTCGACGTCGGTCTTCTTCAGCGCTTCGTCGATCGTCAGTTGTACGTACGACGGGCCGAGCAGCAGCAGGAGCTGCGCGGCGACGCCGCCCGCGATGCCGATCGCGAGGCTCTTGCGGATGCCGGTCAGTCCTTCGAGGTAGTCGCGCAGCCGGATCCGGTCGGCCTGCCCGGCCCGCGTGAAACCGATGTCCGGATTCAGTTCGAGCGCATAGCCGGTGATGTGCGTGAGCGCCTGCGCGAGCGGCAGCTTCATCTCGCCGAGCGCGGGGTCGACGATGTGCACGCTGCCGTAGCCGACCTTCGTCAGCACGACATAGTGGTTCATCCCCCAGTGCAGGATGCACGGCGTCTTGAGCGCGTCGAGCTCGCCCGCATCGAACTGCAGCCCGCGTGCGCGCAGGCCGAGATCGTTCGAGATCTCCATCAGGTCGAAAAACGACAGGCCGGAGTCGATCCGCACCGGATAGCGGTTGCGCAGCGTACGCAGCGTCGTGTCGCGCCCGTGCCATGACGCGATCATCGCGAGGCAGGCCAGGCCGCACTCCGTCACTTCGTCCTGCAGGACCGGACGGACTTTACGCGTATTGAAGAGCATGGTCGGGCACCCGGGGCGCGACGACGCGCCGCCCGGGCCAGCCGGTGCAGGCCCGCGACGGGTCGTGCGCGATACGCATGAACGCAGCCGGCGCGTCCGGCTGCGACGGAAGATCGGTGTTGCCGGCCGCTCGGCGGGCCGCTCAGTGCGACGAGCCGAGCGACATCCGGAACTGTTCGACGGCGTGGGCCTGGTACTGGGCCATCAGGCCCTGCAGCGTGGTCCCGATCGACTGATTGACGAGATCGACCGTATAGGCGGCCGAATTGGAGTAAAGCGACGCGCCGCCGCGAATCTGGCGGGCCTGTTCTTCCGTGATGTCTCGCATTTGTTGTGGCCTTTATATTGTCGGAATGCCAACAGCCGTCAGCCAATCGCAAGCCAAATGGCCGTTCACTCTATTACGTGATAATCCGGCACCCCAGTCTTCCGATAATCGCCCGATTTCGAAATAATGCATTTCGAAGTCTCCTTACTTCCACTGCGGCGATCGATTCTTGTCCTTCTGTTTCGCAGCATCTGACGCGGGGGGCGCCTCCCCGCGCACGGCGGTTACTTGCCGGTGTTATTGAACGTCTTCGGGTTCTGCAGGTAATTGCCGAGGCTCGGCAGGAACTGGCCGAGCGCGGTCACCACCGGCGCAGCGTCGACGGCGAGGCTACCCAGCGAGCTGATCGCACCGCCGCCATGCACATTCCTGACCTGTTCCGTCGTCATGACCTTCATCATTCTCTCCTCGTAAAAAATAAAGACGATGCAAAGAACCTTCATTAAAATACAAACGGCTTTTAATCCCGAGCGACTCGTTAATTCAATAATCACTGCGATTACCAGCCGAAATCAGGCTATCATGCGGGCGCATCGGAATTCAATGGAGGACACACTCTTACAGCCGTGTTTTCCGATGCGCGACGATCATCAGGCATTCATGCTGTTTGAATTCCAATTTCAATACGTTTAAATCCCGCCGCAATGCATTGCGGCACGGACAGGAGACGGAGACGGCCATGTTTGAAACGATGCGCACGAATCGCGGGTCGGCGACACCGGATGCGGGTATTTCCCTATCAAGATTTTCGACTAGGTGGAATCCCCGGCTTGCAACCATGACATTGTTCGCTGTAACGATAATCGGCCTGCCGGCACACGCCCGTGCGTTCTGCCTCGATACCGCCTACCAGTACGCGTCCGTGCACGATCCGCGCTACCTGCAGGCCCGCAGCGAATACGATGCGGCCCGCCAGAAATTTCCCGAGGCCCGTGCGCAAATGCTGCCGCAGGCTGCCGCGCAGCTCGAGTGGGGGCGCTACGGCACGCACGCGAACCTGTTCGGCATCGACGTCAGCGGCTCGAGCAACGCGGCATATGGTTCCGCGCAGGTCACGCAGGCGCTGTTCAACGTGCCCTACCTGTACGACATGCGGCGCGCGACCGAGTACGAGGAAGCGGCGAAACAGAAGCTCGAGGTCGCGAAGCAGGACCTGATCCTGCGGGTCGCGAATGCATGCTTCGATCTGCTGAGCGCGCGCGAGAAACTGCAATCGGCCGACGACGAAGTCAGCGCGCTCACGCGACTCGAGAGCGATACGCGGCGCATGGCGCAACTCGGGATGAAGACGATCGGCGATACCGCCGAGATCGAGGCGCGTCGCAGCCTCGCGCAATCCGACGAAGCGCTCGCGCAGACCGACGTGGACGCGCGGCGCGCCCGTTACGAGACGTTGCTCGGTTCGGCGATCGACTTCTCCCGCTGGCCGCGGCTCGCGATGCGCGGGTCGTCCCCGCGCATTCCGTCGGGCGACTATGCGCCGCAGGACAATCCCGCGTACCGGCAGGCCTATCGCGACGTCCAGGTCGCGCGGCTCGCCGCGAAGCGTGTCAGCGCCGAACACTTGCCGACCGTCGACCTCTTCGCGTCGTATTCGCGCGGGCTCAATCCGAACCTTCGCGGGCTCACCGATCGCTCGGATTTCCATCAAAGCGCGGTCGGCGTACAGGTGACGATTCCGATCTTCTCCGGCGGCAGCGTGTACTACCGGCAGGTCGAGGCCGAGCACGTGACCGAGCAGTACCGCAACCGGCTGCGCGAGGTCGAGGAACAACTGGGCACCGATCGTCGCGAGGCGTTGGCCGCGCTCGAGTCGGCCGGCAAGCGCATTCGCGCGCTGCAGCAGTCGCTGCAGGCCGCGCGGCTCGCGTACGAGTCGTCGATGAAGGCGCATCAGGTCGGCTACAGCACGACGTACGAAACGCTGAACCTGCGGCGCGACATCTCGGGCATCCGGCAGAAGCTGTTCGACAGCTATCTCGATGCGCTGAAGTTGCAGTTGAAGCTGAAAAGCGTGCTCGGCACGCTCGACGAACAGTCGCTGATCGCGGTGGATAGTTTCCTCGAAAGCAACGCGGCGAGCGATCGAAGTTGAACGCGATTTCATCCATACCGGCATTCCGGGCAACGTTGCGTGCACAACTTTCAAGAACAACGTCGATGTGCCGACCGGTCGGATGTTCAACGACGGCACATCGCGACTCCCTCTCGTCGCTTACCTCAGCCGCGCGCAGCCGCATGCGTGGCTGAAGCGGCGATACCTGCCGATTCGAGATGCATCAGTCGGGCGGCGGCAGCACGACCGTGTCCTCCGGGCCGAGCACGCGGCCGTCCTGAGAACGCAACTCCAGCTTCCTGACCGGCAGCCCGGTCTTCCGGTCGACCAACAGCACGTGCGCCTCGTCCGGTTCGAAGAAGAAATCCTCGCCCCACTGCCGCAGCGCGACCAGCAGCGGAAACAGCCCGCGTCCTTTTTCGGTCAGCACGTATTCGTGATGCGCGCCGCCGTCGGCGGCCGGCACGACGTCCATGATCCCGTGCGCGACCAGGTTGCGCAGGCGGGCAGCCAGGATGTTCTTCGCGAGGCCGAGATTCTTCTGGAATTCGCCGAAGCGGCGCAGCCCGTCGAACGCGTCGCGGACGATCAGCAGCGACCACCAGTCGCCGATCGCGTCCAGCGGGCGGGCGACACCGCAAAGGGAATCTTCGTGCGTGGTGCGTCTGTTCATCGGTGCGTACGGCGATGCCGTGCCCGGGATACGGGCTGAACGGCGGTCGTTCTCGTTGAAATGAATGGTTGCAATATAAAACCTTGTCAAAAAAAGATCAATGCCGGGGAGCCGACTGTTCGGGATAGGTGAACGAAACGCGCTCGCCATTCCAGATTGGTACACGGTTTCATCATTTTTAGCCTATAAACCGTACATTTCTGTGCTTTATCGCATCGTCCCGCGTCATCGTCCTGCATCCGGCAACCGCTTCCGCGATTTACCCGGTTGCAACTTGCAACCGCATGATCTACGCTTTCGTCAGGTTTCAATTTGAAACCACTCTGCTCGACTACCGAAGGAGCATTCGATGATCCGGTCCGATGCCACGTTCGACGGCACCTTTCCATTCGCCCCGCATTTCGACGATGCATCCGGCTTCCGGATGCACTACGTGGACGAAGGTCCGCGCGACGGTGAAATCGTCCTGTGTCTGCATGGCGAACCCACGTGGGGATATCTGTTCCGCCACCTCGTGACGGCGCTGAGCCCGACATGCCGCGTCGTCGTGCCCGATCACATGGGCTTCGGCAAAAGCGCGACGCCGCGGGGCCGCAGCTACTGGCTGCAGGATCACATCGACAATCTCGAGCGTTTCGTGCTCGCGCTCGACCTCGATCGCATCACGCTGGTGATGCACGACTTCGGCGGCCCGGTCGGCATGGGGCTCGCCGCGCGGCATCCGGACCGAATTCGGCGCATCGTCTCGGCCAACGGACCGACGCCGTTCGGGCAATCCGATCTCGTCGAGCGCCTGACGGCGAATGGCCGCGATGCGCCGTGGTTCCGGTGGATCATGCACGCGGCGGCCGACGACACGCTCGAAACGGTGCTCGGGCAGCTCGGTTTCAATATCCTGAGCACGCTGAAGCTGAACGGCTTCGAGAACCACGCGATCATCACCGATACGTGGATCGCCGCATACGGCGCGCCGTTCGCGCAACCGGCCGACTGTCTCGGCGCAATCGGATGGCCCCGGGGGGTCGCGGCCGGCATGCACCGGTTCGAGGAACCCGACGCGGCGGCGCTGCGCGCGATACGCGGCAAACCCGCGCTCGCGATCTGGGGAGACGCCGACCGAACGCTCGGCGCCGAACATTTCCTGCCGCTCTTTACCGCCCTGTTTCCATCCGCGCCGATCGAGCGGCTGGCGGGTGTCGGGCACTACTGCTTCGAGGATGCGCCCGATGCCATTGGCGCGCGGATCGCGGGCTTCATCCGCACGACCGGCTGAAAAAAATTCGGCAGCCGGATCGAAACACCGGCTGCCGAACGGCGCGCGCGGCCGCTGTCGCCGACGCGCACGCATCGCTTCATGTCGACGTCAACGAATGATCCGCGTCACGCCCCGCCCGCGCGGATCGGCCATCGCCTCCGGCGTCTTGCCGTCGATCTTGATGACCTGGATGTCGCCGCTGAAATCCTGCCCCTTCAGCGTATAGCCGCGCGCCTCGATCTGCTTCGCGAGTTCGCCTTCGATCGGGTGGTACGGCTCCCAGAAGATCGTGTTCGGCGGCAGCAACTGGTGATGGAAACGCATCGCACCGACGGCTTCCTTCAATGGCATCTTGAAGTCGTAGATGTTGTTGATCACCTGGAAGATCGACGTGAAGATGCGCGAGCCGCCCGGCGTGCCGATCACGAGCGACACCTTGCCGTCCTTCGTCATGATCGTCGGCGACATCGACGACAGCGGGCGCTTCTTCGGTTCGATCGCATTCGCGTCGCTGCCGACCACGCCGAACATGTTCGCGACGCCCGGCTTCGCGGAGAAGTCGTCCATCTCGTCGTTCAGCACGATCCCGGTGCCGTCGGCGATCACGCCCGAGCCGAAGTAGCCGTTGATCGTGTACGTGTTCGACACCGCGTTGCCCCACTTGTCGACCACCGAGAAGTGCGTCGTTTCGGCCTTCTCCGGCATCGTCGTGCCGAGGCCCGGCTGCACGCTCTTCGTGTCCGACGGCTCCTTCGGGTTGACCTCGGCCGCGCGCTTCGCGATGTACGCATCGTCGGTCAGCTGCGCGATCGGCACCTTGTAGAAGTCGGGATCGCCGAGATACTGCGCCCGATCGGCGAACACGCGTTTCTCGATTTCGGCGACGAGGTGGATGTACTGCGGCGAATTGAGCTTCACGCCCTCGAAGTCCTGCTTCAGGTCGGCCTTCATCTTCAGCAACTGCACGAGGCCGATGCCGCCGGAGCTCGGCGGCGGCGCGGTGATCACGTCATAGCCGTTCCACTTCGCCTGCACCGGCTGGCGCCACACCGCGCGGTACTGCGCGAGATCCTCGGTCGTGATCAGCCCGTTGCCGTCGCCGGTCTTCATCGACGCGGCGATCAGCTCGGCCGTCTTGCCCTTGTAGAAACCTTCCGCGCCGCCGTCCGCGATGCGCGTGAGCACGTCGGCGAGATCGGGCTGCTTGAAGTTCGCGCCGGCCTTCAGCCCGGAGAAGTACTTGTCGAAGTTGGTCTTGCCGCCGAACTCCTTCGAGGCGTCGACGCCGCGCTGCGCGAGCTGTTCGTCGACGACGAAGCCGTCGCGCGCATAGTGGATCGCCGGCGCGAGCACCTGCTTCCACTTCAGCTTGCCGAAACGCTTCTGCGCTTCCCACATGCCGGCCACCGTGCCCGGCACGCCGACCGCGCGCGGGCCGTACAGGCTCATGCCCTTGACGACGTTGCCGTCCTTGTCGAGGTACATGTCCTTCGTCGCGGCGAGCGGCGCACGCTCGCGGTAGTCGATGAAGTACGGCTTGCCGTCCTTGTAGATCGTCATGAAGCCGCCGCCGCCGATGTTGCCGGCCTCCGGGTACGTGACGGCGAGCGTGAACGCGATCGCGACGGCCGCGTCGATCGCGTTGCCGCCTTCCTTGAAGATCCGCTCCGCCGCATCCGCGCTGTACTTGTCGGCCACCGCCACCGCGGAGCTCGTCAGGACCGCGGGCTGCGGCCCTTTCGCATAGGCGGGCGCATTCGGCAGGAAACCGATGCCGGCGACCGTCGCCAGCACGGCGGCGGATGATTTGAAGCGATTCAGCGTAGTCATTGCATGTCCCCCATGTGGATCTCCTTCAGGCGCGACGAGCACCTGATCCGTGGATGGCCGCTGGCGCGCCGACGGCCATATGCCGGCTTCGTAGTATAGGGGGACAAAAAGGGTCGAACACACGGCGGCGGCGAAAGCGTGCCGGTTGGGTACGCGCGCTCACGTTGCTGCGCCGCGACGCACACGGGGATCGCTCGACCTCCCCTACGGTGCGCGCCATCGCGCAATGCACAAAACCGAAAGTTGCGAACCGCGCGGCAGCCGTCGTCGCCGGCACAAAAAAATCGGCGAACGACCTGCCCGCGACTCAGGCCGATCTGCGAAGATAGCGCCCCGCTTGCGCGCCGCATCATCGTTTCGTGCACGCGCCGCTTCACGTTTTCTCGTCTCGCTCCCTATGGCATCACACAATGCGCATCATGCATCCGGCGTCGCGGCCGGCGTCGCCGCCGCCGTCCTCGTCGCGCAAACCGGCGCAACCGGCCCGTGGCACTCGGGCATGCTCGCCGCGTTCGCGGCGGGCGTCGCGGGCGGCACCGCGCCCGACTGGCTCGAAGTCGCATGGTGGAGCCGCAAGCGCCGCCTGTGGATCACGCATCGCACCATCACGCACTGGGGCATCGGCTGGGTCGCGCTGCTCGCGCTCGGATGGCACGGGCTCATCCATCATCCGCATCCGCCGTGGGCCGCGCCGCTGTTCGGCTTCGCGTGCGGCGGCGTGATGCATTTGCTCGCCGACTGGCCCAATCCGCTCGGCGTACCGTGGATCTGGCGGCGCCACTCGCTCAACCTGTGGAACAGTGGGCATTGCGACCTGATCATCGTGGCCGCCGCCTGGGCCGGCACGCTGTGGCTCGCGCAATCGCTGTGGTCGCGTGCGCCGCTGATCGAACACTGGCTCGGCTGGCTGCATCGCGTCTAGTTGCAATTCGACACAAATCGGCACGCGGTCGGCATGCCGACGTGCACGCAACTTTCCGTCCATTGAAAGCGCACGGCAGGCCCCCATCTGAGGGGAATCGTCGGCATGCATGACCGGCACGCACCGGTGACGTCTGGCACACTGACGATTCGATTCGCGTGCGATCAATCCGCACGCTCGCACCCCATTTCAACGCTCCGATGGACGTCACAGCTACCCGCCCTGCCGCCCGCGCGCTCGACGTGTTCCACCCGGCCGTCGCCGCGTGGTTCCGGCGCACGTTCGCCGCGCCGACCGGCGCGCAGGCGCTCGCGTGGCCGCACATCAAGGCCGGCCGCTCGACGCTCGTCGCCGCGCCGACCGGCTCCGGCAAGACGCTCACCGCCTTCCTGTGCGCGCTCGACGATCTGGTGCGCGATGCGCTCGCGCACGACGGCACGCTGCCCGATGCGACGCTGGTCGTCTACGTATCGCCGCTGAAGGCGCTGTCGAACGACATCCACGTGAACCTCGACGCGCCGCTCGCCGGCATCGCCGAATCGCTCGCGCAACTCGGCCTGCCGGTGCCGGCGATTCGCACCGCGGTGCGCACCGGCGACACGACGCAGGCCGAGCGCGCGGCGCTGCGCAAGCGCGCGCCGCACATCCTCGTCACGACGCCCGAATCGCTGTACGTGCTGCTGTCGTCCACGTCGGGACGGCAGATGCTGTCGACCGTGCGCTCGGTCATCGTCGACGAAATCCATGCGCTGGCGTCGTCCAAGCGCGGCAGCCATCTCGCGCTGTCGCTCGAACGCCTCGACGCGCTGGCCGGGCACGCGCTGCCGCGCATCGGGCTGTCGGCCACGCAAAAGCCGATCGACGCGGTCGCGCGCTTCCTCGTCGGCGGGCCGGCCGACGCGCCGCGCGACTGCGCGATCGTCGACACCGGCCACACCCGCGAGCGCGATCTCGCGCTCGAACTGCCGAACGTGCCGCTCGAACCGGTGATGGCGACCGACGTGTGGGAACAGGTGTACGACCGCATCGCCGGGCTCGCGGCCGCGCATCGCACGACGCTGGTATTCGTCAACACGCGGCGCACCGCCGAGCGCATGGCGCGCCATCTCGCCGACCGGCTCGGCAAGGACGCGATCGCCGCGCATCACGGCAGTCTGGCGAAGGAGCACCGCTTCGACGCCGAGCAGCGCCTGAAACGCGGCGAATTGAAGCTGCTCGTCGCGACCGCGTCGCTCGAACTCGGCATCGACATCGGCGACGTCGATCTCGTCTGCCAGGTCGGCTCGCCGCGCGGCATCGCACCGTTCCTGCAGCGCGTCGGCCGCTCGGGGCACCATGTCGGCGGCGTGCCGAAGGGGCGGCTGTTTCCGCTGTCGCGCGACGAGCTGGTCGAATGCGCGGCGCTGCTCGACTGCGTGCAACGCGGCGAACTCGATGCGCTGCGGATTCCCGAAGCGCCGCTCGACGTGCTCGCCCAGCAGATCGTCGCCGAAGTCGCGTGCACGGAATGGCACGAAGACGCACTGTATGCGAGCTTCACGCGCGCCGCGCCGTACGCGCGGCTGACGCGCGAACGCTTCGACGAAGTGATGAAGATGCTCGCCGAGGGATTCACGAGCCGCCGCGGCGTGCGCGGCGCGTACCTGCACCGCGACGTGATCGGCGGCACCGTGCGCGGCCGCCGCAACGCGATGATGACCGCGACCACCTCCGGCGGCACGATCCCCGACATGGCCGACTACGCGGTGCTGCTCGAACCGCAGGGCATCCAGGTCGGCACCGTCAACGAGGATTTCGCGATCGAGAGCCTCGCCGGCGACGTGTTCCAGCTCGGCAACCAGTCGTACCGGATCATTCGCGTGGAAACGGGCTGCGTGCGCGTCGAGGATGCGCAAGGTCAATCGCCGAGCATTCCGTTCTGGCTCGGCGAGGGGCTCGGACGCAGCGACGAGCTGTCGGCGGCGGTCGGGCGGCTGCGCGCACGGATCGACGGCCTGCTCGCGGAAGGCGACCGGCAGGCGAACGCCGGCGGACGCAAGCGCGCGGCCGGCAACGCGGCCGGCAAGACCGAGACGCACGGCAACGCCCAACCAGCGGCCCAGACCGGCGTCGTCGCCGACTCGCGAACCGTTGCCGCCGCCACCTCGCTCGCGCCCACCGAAAGCCGCCTCGCGCCCGCGTTGCGCTGGCTCGTCGACGATCTGCGCCTGTCGCCCGACGCCGCGCGCCAGATCGCCGACTACCTCGCGCGCACTCGCGCGGCGCTCGGCGCATTGCCGACGCAGGACACGCTCGTGATGGAGCGTTTCTTCGACGAATCGGGCGGCACGCAGCTCGTGATCCATTCGCCGTTCGGCAGCCGGATCAACCGTGCATGGGGACTCGCGCTGCGCAAGCGCTTCTGCCGCACCTTCAACTTCGAGCTGCAGGCCGCCGCGACCGACGACGCGATCATCCTGTCGCTGTCGCTCGCGCACAGCTTCGCGCTCGACGAAGTGTGGCGCTATCTGCGTTCGGCCAGCGCCGAGCACGTGCTGATCCAGGCGCTGCTCGACGCGCCGATGTTCGGCGTGCGCTGGCGCTGGAACGCGACCACCGCGCTCGCGCTGCCGCGTTTCACCGGCGGCCGGCGCACCGCGCCGCAACTGCAGCGGATGAAGAGCGACGATCTGCTCGCGACGGTGTTCCCCGATCAGGTCGCGTGCCTCGAGAACGTCGTCGGCGAACGCGAGATTCCGCATCATCCGCTCGTCGACCAGACGCTCGACGATTGCCTGCACGACGCGATGGACACCGACGGCTGGCTTGCGCTGCTGCGCCGGATCGAGAGCGGCGCGATCGAACTCGTCGCGCGCGACTTGCCCGCGCCGTCGCCGCTCGCCGCCGAGATCCTGAACGCGAAGCCCTACGCGTTCCTCGACGATGCGCCGCTGGAGGAGCGCCGCACGCAGGCCGTGCAGTCGCGCCGCTGGAGCGATCCCGAATCGGCCGACGATCTCGGCGCGCTCGACGCCGATGCGATCGCCGCCGTGCGCGACGAAGCGTGGCCGCTCGCGCGCGACGCCGACGAGATGCACGATGCGCTGCTCACGCTCGCCTGCGTCGCCGACAGCGAGGCGCACGCGCACGCAGGCTGGCCGGAGCGACTCGCGGAACTCGCGGAACGCCGCCGCGCGACGCAACTCGCGACACCGGGCGGCGCCGTGCTGTGGGTGCCGGTCGAGCGGCTCGTGTGCGTGCGCGCGCTGCATCCCGACGCCCGCACGACACCGGCGCTCAAGGTGCCGGCCGCGTGCGCGCAGCCGTGGGAAACCGATGCGGCGCTCGTCGACGTGATCCGCGCGCGACTCACCGGCTTCGGGCCGCTCACGGTCGATGCGATCGCCGCGCCGCTCGGCCTGCCGCCCGCGTCGATCGCGACGGCGCTCGCGGCGCTGGAGCGCGAAGGCTACGTGATGCGCGGCCGCTTCACGCCGGGCGCGACGACCGACGAATGGTGCGAACGTCACCTGCTCGCGCGCATTCATCGCTATACGGTGAAGCGGTTGCGCCGCGAGATCGAACCGGTCGAGCGCGCCGATTTCATGCGCTTCCTGTTCCACTGGCAGCACCTGACGCCCGACACGCGTGGCACCGGTCGCGACGCGCTGGCAGCCGTGGTCGAACAGCTCGAAGGCTACGAGGCCGCGGCGAGCGCCTGGGAAGACGCGCTGCTGCCCGCGCGGCTCACCGACTACACGGCGGGCGGACTCGACGAGCTGTGCCGCTCGGGCAAGCTGGTGTGGACCCGCATCGGCGCGCCGGCGCGCGCAGCCGGCACGCCCGTGAAGACGACGCCGATCGTGCTGCTGCCGCGCCGCCATCTTTCCGCGTGGCAGGCGCTGCGCGATCCCGATGCGCAGCCTGCGCTGTCCGCACGCGCCACACAGGTGCGCGACGCGCTCGCCGCGCACGGCGCGATGTTCTTCGACGCATTGCTCGACGACCTGCACATGCTGCCCGTCGAACTCGAACAGGCGCTCGGCGAACTCGTGTCGGCCGGCCTCGTGAACGCGGACAGTTACGCGGGCCTGCGCGCGCTGCTGAAGCCGGCCGTCAAGCGCAGTGCGACCTATGCACCGCGTACACGACGCGGCGGCGCGCTGATCGGCGGAATGGACGACGCCGGCCGCTGGGCGCTCGTGCAGCGTCGGGCACCGCCGGACGACGACGCGCCCGCACCGAAACGCGGCCCCGCCACGACCGATCCCGACGCACTCGAACACATCGTGTGGACGCTGCTGCGCCGCTACGGCGTCGTGTTCTGGCGGTTGCTCGAACGCGAAGCCGACTGGCTGCCGAGCTGGCGCGAACTCGTGCGCGTGCTGCAGCGCCTCGAAGCACGCGGCGAGATTCGCGGCGGTCGCTTCGTCGCCGGGCTCGCGGGCGAGCAGTTCGCGCTGCCCGAGGCCATCCCGATCCTGCGCGAACTGCGCCGGCAACCGGGCGATGGGCAGTATGTATGCGTGACGGGCGCCGACCCGCTGAATCTCGCCGGCACGCTGCTGCCCGGCGACAAGGTGCCGGCGCTGGCCGGCAACCGCGTGCTGTTTCGCGACGGCGTGCCCGTCGCATCGCTGGTATCGGGTACGTTCCATTACGCGCCCGAGCTGTCGGCCGCCGCGTGCGAGGACGCGCGCCTGCGGCTCGCGCGTTCCTGCTGACATCGGCTGACACGCACGCGGCACACGACTACTGATCGCCGGGCCGCGCGGTCGCCATCGTTCGGGTAGCATCGGACGATCGACCGCGCGAGCTTGCGCGCGTCGCCTACACAAGACAAGACTTCCGGAGACTGCCGCTCATGCCTTCGCATGCCGATTCGCCCGTTGCCCATCACGCGGGTTCGCTGACCATTTTCCAGGGCGCCGCGCTCTATATCGGCGCGGTGCTCGGCACCGGCGTGATCGCGCTGCCCGCGCTCGCCGCCGAAGTCGCCGGGCCGGCCTCGCTACTCGCATGGGCCGCGCTCGTCGTACTGTCCGGGCCGCTCGCGGCCACCTTCGCCGCACTCGGCGCCCGCTATCCCGACGCCGGCGGCGTGTCGACCTACGCGCGGCGCGCATTCGGCCCGAAGGCGGCGGCGATCGTCGGCTGGTGCTTCTACTTCGCGGTGCCGGCCGGCGCGCCGGCCGCCGCGATGTTCGGCGGCGCATACGTCGCGGCCGTCACGGGCGGCGGACACACGACGGTCGTCGTCACGGCCGCCGCGCTGATCGCGACCGTGTCGGCCGCGAACGCGTTCGGCGTCACCGTGTCGGGCCGCATGCAACTGGTGTTGTCGGCGCTGCTCGTCGCGCTACTGCTTGCCGCGGTGCTTGCGTCCGCGCCGCATGCCCGCGCCGCGAACCTCCATCCGTTCGCCCCGCACGGCTGGCTCGCGGTCGGCCAGGCCGCCGCGTTGCTCGTGTGGAGCTTCGCCGGCTGGGAAGCGATCACGCATCTCGCGGCCGAGTTCCGCCGGCCCGCGCACGACATGCCGCGCTCGGCCGGCATCGCGGTCGTGGTCGTCGGGTTCCTGTATCTGTCGGTGGCCGCCGCGAGCGTGACGGTGCTCGGGCCTTCCGCGGGTGCATCGGGCGCGCCGCTCGCCGAACTGATCGCGGGCGGCATTGGCGGCCATGCGCAGGTGCTGGCGGCGGCCGCCGCGCTGCTGCTCACGCTCGGCACGATGAACGCGTATTTCGCCGGCGCGGCCAAACTCGGCGCGGCGCTCGGGCGCGACGGCGCACTGCCCGCATGGCTCGCGCAAGGCAGCCAGGTCGGCGGCGTGCCGCGCCGCAGCCTCGGCGTGATCGCGGTGCTCGCGGCCATCGCGCTGGCCGCCACGGCGGTGTCGGACGTCGGGCCGAAGCCGCTCGTGCTCGTGACGTCCGGATGTTTCGTGATGGTGTACGGGCTCGGCGCGGCGGCTGCGCTGAAGCTGCTGCCGCGTGGCGGCATCGCATATCGTTGCGCGTGGATTTCGCTGATTGCCGTCGCCGGGCTGTTCGTGACGACCGGATGGTATTTCCTGTGCCCGCTGCTGCTCGCGGGCGGCGCACTGCTTTATCTGCAGCTCACCGGCCCGCGCCGATGACGCGGCAGGCGCCCGCGGCGCCGACGCCCGCCGACTCGCCGCACCGATCGCGCGAACACTCGCGTCGATCCGGCCGTGCGCCGTGGGTTCGCGCCCGTCAGGCCGGCACCAGCTCGAAGCTGAGCCGTTTGCCGAGCGCGGCGGCCGCGCTCGCGAGCGTCGCCAGCGTGAGGCTCGTGTCGGTTTCGTCGAGCAGACGGTTGAGTGCGGCGCGGCTCGTCTTCATCCGCGCGGCCATCGCGGTTTTCGTGATGTGCTGCGCCTTCATTTCCTGCCCGATCTGCCACGCGATCACGCGCTTGATCGCGGTGGCGGTGGCCGCTTCGAGATTGCCGTCCGCTTCGAGGAAGGCGTCGAAATCGCTGCCGATATGCGGATTGTTCGTGGTCGTCATGTCGTACTCCAGGTGCATGGCGTTGCCGGCTGCCCGACCGTCGGAGACGGTGCGTTCCGGCGCAACCGGGGAATTCAGATGGCGTGCGTCAGCGCTTTCAGGCGCGCGACGGTGACGTCGAGATCGTCCGACGGCGTGGCCCGCGACTGCTTGAAGAAGCCGTGCAGCAGCACCATCGTGTCGCCGACGACCGTGAACAGCACGCGCGCGCTTCGCCCCGGCACCGTCACGCGAATCTCCCACAGATCCTTCGCCATCTTCCGGACCAGCGGCATGCCGAGCGGCCAGCCGAGTTGAACGGTCTTGATCTCTTCGCCGATCGCCCTTCGCTCCGCTTGCCCGAGCGCATTGAGCCATTCGCGCACCGGCTCGTGGCCGCGGGCCGTCCGGAAGAACCGCACGCCGAGCGTGACCTGAATCTGCTGTCTCGCCATCGTCTTGTCGTCCATCGCATCAAAAACGGTACGACATGCCAAGCACCCCGATGCCGGCTACTGACCGGATGGCCAATGCTTCGGCAAGACGCAGATCGGACCCGGCGCATCCGCCAGGCCCGGTGGATCACCGCTTGCCGCGAGTGGGCTTGCGCGACGCGCGCGGCGCCTGGTGCGGGCGCGCCGCACCGAACCGCGATCGCGCGATGTCGCGCACCGCATCGATCAGCGTCCGCGCGACCGGCGACGGCTGCGCATCGGTACGCAGCACGAGCCCGACCGGCTCGTCGGTGCCCGCCGACGGCAGCGGCAGGCGCGCCAGCGCGCCGGCCGACAGATCGTATTCGGCTGCATAGAGCGGCACGAACCAGACCGCGTCGTTCTCGAGCGCCAGTGCGCGCGCGACCGATACCGACAGCACCTCGATGAACGAATCCAGCGGCGGCGCGCCGCATGCGCCGAGGAGTTGCTCGGCGGACTGGCGGATCAACGTGCCGAACGGCGGCAGCACGACCGGGTAGCGCGCCAGCTCGGCGGCCGGCGCCGCGCTCGCGAGCAGCGGATGCCCGGCGCGCACGACCGCGACGAGCGGCTCGTTGTACAGCTGTTCGAACGCGAGCCCGATCATCCGCTCCGGCTCCGACAGCCGGCCGATCGCGCATTCGATCGCCCCGGATTTCAGACGCTCGAGCAACTCGGCGTTCGCGGCCGTCGCGATCCGCACGACGATGCGCGGCCAGCGTGCGGTCAACGCCTTCATCAACGCCGGTGCGAGCGAAGCCGCGACGGTCGGCAGCATGCCCATTTCCAGCGTCGCGGCAGCGGCCCCGCCCTCGCGCGCCAGCAGCCCGACGCCCTGCCGCAGCGCCAGCACGCACGCATTCGCGTGCGGCATGAACAGTTGCGCTTCGCGGGTGGGCTGTGCGCCGTGCCGGCCGCGCTCGAACAGCTTCACGCCGAGGATCGCCTCCAGCTCGGCGATCGTCTTCGACACGGCCGGCTGCGTGATCGACAGGCTTTCGGCCGCCTTCTGCACGCCGCCCAGTTGGGCGACCGCGAGGAAACACTGCAGGTGCCGGAATTTGACGCGACCGTCGGCGATACGGTTATTCATAACGGGCGGTTATGCGAATGACGATGAATCGCCATTTTGCATAACTTTCCGGAAAGGCCCAAGCGTTCGGCACGGCGTCATGCATGGCGCCGCAGCGCGTGGAATCCCGTCGGCTCCCAGATCCGTTTCGCGATCAGCAAGGCCGTGCCGTGCTTCTGCCCGAGCGGCGCGGACGACGACTCCGCATGCAGCGCCGCCGCCTTGCTGCTCAGCCGCCGCAGCTCTTGTTCGAGCTCCGCGGCGGCCGCGTCCGTCAGCATCCCTTGCAGGAACGTCATCGTCTCGCCCGGGCCGTCGAAGCGGCTGCCGAGAAAGTCGTCGAGCACGTGCGCATGGAAGTAGCGGCGGATCGGCCCGCCCGGCAGCCAGTCGAAATCGCGCGCGACGCGTACGCGAATCCGGTCGCCGGGCAGCAGCGCGATCACGTTCATCCGGTCGAGCATCAGGAGATACTTCACGCACTCGGCCTGCGTGACGCGATAGGCCGACACGATGTCCTGCACGGTCCAGTAATTGATCGCGCACACGGCGACCAGCAGCAGCTTCTCGTCCGACACGAGCAGCGCCTCCTGCTGCTCGGTCAGCACGCGCAAGCGCGGCGCGGACGCGGACGCTTCCTGCACGAGCTCGGCGAGCGTATAGCCGAGCAGTTGCGCGATCTCCGCGACGCGCTCCAGCGTGAAGCGGCCGCTTGCGAACAGCCGCTTCACGCTCGTTTCGGAGACGTCGAGCGCACGCGCGACGTCCCGGTAAGTCATTCCCTGCGCCTTCAACTGGCGCTTCAGCGTTTCGATGAGTTGGGCGATCTCGGTCATGTCGGTATCGAAAAATGATGCTCGTGGTCGGATATTAGGCTACTCGCGCATCCATATCAGCAATTCAGGTTACTTGTCTGCATAATCCGCTCCGTCCTGTCACGCAACGACGGAGCCGAAATGACCGCCCGAATCGACACAGCCGCCAGCGAACCGCGCCACGCCGCCCCGCGCGATGCACGCGACACCGATCGCACGATGCCGCTCGCCACCGTGCGCACGCTGGCCGCCGGCGCGCACGTCGGCGATCTCGTGTTCATCCGCGAGCCGGCCGGTGTGCCGGATGCCGCGACCGGCTCGGCGGGCGTCTGGGCCAATCGCTTCGGCATCGTCGTCGATACGTCGGGCGACGAACCGATGCTCGCCGAGGCCGCGGCGTTCGCGTGGACGAAGCTCACGCCGCTGTCGCGCTTCGTCGCCCGTGCCGACGGCGGACGCATCGCGCTGGCGCGCCGCATCGCGGCAGCATCGGTCGACGCGCAGCGCCACGTCCATGCGCTGGCCGAACGGCGAATCGATGCGCTGCTCGGCAGTCGCTTCAACCTGCGCGCGCGGCGCGGCTTCTGCGCGCAGTACGTGAACGACGTGCTCGGCGCCGGCCACGCGTCGACACCGTCGGCCCTGCTGCGCAGCGGCACGCTGGCGCTCGAATTCGACGGAATCGTGTTCGATCCACGCCATCCGTGACGACGGGCACGCTCGGGGAGGCCGAATAACAACGAGAACGAAAGACAAAAAACAGCGACGGGCTGGCTGGAGGGCCGTGCACGGGGTCGTCGCCGACGACGCGAAGCCCGATCGCTTTTTCCGCCGGACAGGGTTCCTGTCCGGCGGAATTTTCATGGGCGGGACGAACATAACTAATGGTTATGCAATTCGCGAAAAAAGGTCATTTTTCATAACTTTCCGGATTGGCTAAAGTCGTGTCGTCCACTTCGCGAAATACCTATCAGGAGACGCCCCGATGGATTCCCCCACGATCCTCACGCCGCGCGACTGGCCGTCGCATCCGGCTTATGTTCACCCCGAGTACCGTTCGTCCGTGAAGCGCGGCCCGACCCGCCCGCTGATCCCGCTGAAGGAGAAGCTGCGGGACCAGTACGCACCCGTGTACGGCGCGGAAGATCTCGGCGCACTCGACCACGACCTGACGAAGAACGCCGTGAAGAACGGCGAGCCGCTCGGCGAGCGGATCGTCGTCACCGGCCGCGTGCTCGACGAAGGCGGCAAGCCCGTGCGCAACACGCTCGTGGAAGTGTGGCAGGCCAACGCGGCCGGCCGCTACGTGCACAAGGTCGACCAGCACGACGCACCGCTCGATCCGAACTTCCTCGGCGCGGGCCGCTGCCTGACCGACGACGAAGGCCGCTACCGCTTCCTGACGATCAAGCCCGGCGCGTATCCGTGGGGCAACCACCCGAACGCGTGGCGCCCGAATCACATCCACTTCTCGCTGTTCGGCGATTACTTCGGCTCGCGTCTGGTCACGCAGATGTACTTCCCCGGCGATCCGCTGCTCGCGTACGACCCGATCTTCCAGGGCACGCCCGAAGCCGCGCGCGATCGCCTGATCTCGCGCTTCTCGATGGACATCACCGAAGAAGGCTATGCGCTCGGCTACGAATTCGACATCGTGCTGCGCGGCCGCGACGCCACCCCGATGGAGCGCTGAACCATGACGACGCTGAAGCAAACCCCTTCGCAAACGGTCGGCCCGTACTTCGCGTACGGCCTGTGCCCGCAGCAATACGACTACGACCTGAAAAGCCTGTTCACGCCGACGATCGCCGCCGCGCACGCCGAAGGCGAGCATGTGCTGCTGGTCGGGCAGGTGTTCGACGGCGACGGCAACGTCGTGGGCGACGCGGTGCTCGAATTCACGCAAGTGGACGCCGCGGGCCGCTATCCCGCGTCGCGCGACGACATCGCGAAATCCGGCTTCACGGGCTTCGCGCGGGTCGGCACGGGCACCGATCCGCAGCAGCGCTTCGTCGTCGAGACGGTGAAGCCGGGCCGCATCGCCGCCGACGAGGCGCCGCACATCAACGTGACCGTGATGATGCGCGGCATCCTCACCCACGCGTTCACGCGCGTGTACTTCGACGACGAAGCCGCCGCGAACGCGGTCGACCCCGTGCTGAACACGGTGCCGGCCGAGCGACGTGCGACGCTCGTCGCGAAACGCGACGCGCAGCCGGGCCGCCCGGTCGTCTACCGCTTCGACATCCGCATGCAGGGACCGGAAGAAACCGTGTTCTTCGACGTTTGACGCATGCGCCGGCGCTCGCCGGCTTCGTGTGCAACCGCACCGCCGTGTGGCGCGATACCGGCAGGCATCGCGCCACACGGCGTTTTGGGGCACGCGTCGTCGTCATTCGATGGTGCGCCGCGTCGTACCCGGTGACGGCTGCGGATCCTGCCGTCATCGGCTTCCCGCTCCGATATCGAACGCGCCATTGAAGCGCATGCTGCGACAGCACATCAATCGTCGGGTCGACCCGATATCGTTTGCGCGTTATGCGGCGTATTCTTCGTTATCCGCAACGAGTCGGCAGAATTGAATCTTGTGAAGCAACAATGACAGGCGTCACGTGCGACGCTGCCGGACAAGCGGTCCGCGCATTTGTCAGACAGAGTGCCTTTGAACGCGTCCGGTCGAAGTTGGCGGACGCGTATTTTTTTGGCGTCGCGGCCCGCGCACCGGCGTGACCCGCGCGGCGTCCCTGCGCCTAGCGACGAATCTCCAGATACCGGCTCGGCGTGTCGCCCAGAATGCGGCGAAACGCCGACGTGAATGCGCTCGCACTCGCGTAGCCAAGATCGAGCGCGACGCGCGTCACCGGCTGCCCGTCGGTCAGGCGCGCAATCGCCGCGAGCATGCATACCTGCTGGCGCCAGGCGGCGAAACTCACGCCCGTCTGCGCACGGAACTGCCGCGTGAAGGTACGCCGGCTCACGCCCGCGTCGGCCGCGACCCGGTCGAGATCGGCCGCGATCGACGGCGCCGCGAACAGATGCCGGCAGACTTTCGCCAGCCGTGCATCGGCCGGTAACGGCGCATGCAGCGACAGACGCGGCATCGTCGCGATTTCGGCGATCAGCAGATCCATCAGCTTGCCCGCGCGGCCGTCGACGTCGTACATGGCCGGCAAGTCGATCGCATCGTCGATCAGTTGCCGCAGCAGCGGCGACACGCCATACACGCCGCACTGGGTGGGCAGCCCGGCCGCCTGCGCGGCGTCGGCGGACACGAACGCGTTGAGCATCGTGACCGGCCCCGTCATCGTCATTTCGTGCCGCACGCCGGCCGGCACCCAGCACGCGCGCTGCGGCGGCACCAGCCAGCGGCCGTGCGGCGTGGACACGCTGATCGTGCCGCGCGACGCGAATGCGAATTGCCCGCGCACGTGCGCATGATCCGGAAACGTCGTACCCGCCGCGAATTCGTTGGCGAGCACGACCACGCTCCGGGGAATGTGTTCGTAGGGATCTAGCAGCGTATTTCTCACGGCCCGAATTCCATCATCAATGACTCGCTATCGAGGGCGGTCCGCCCCGCCGCGATCGGCCGGCCGGCCATGCGCCGGCGGCATCGCGCGGCACACGTCACCGCAACATGAACGACATCGCCGACAGGCTGTTCAGCGTGCGCACCGCGTGCTCGACCGACGGCCCGTCGAAACGCAGCGTCACCGCATCGACACGCTCGAGCGACGGCAGCACGCAGAACAGGTCGGCCTGCGCGGCCGTCTGCACGCGCAGCGTGCAAGCGGCCGGCGCGGGCCGATGGGCGCCCGCGCGCCGGCCGGACGACAGCGCGTGCGCGACCGTCTCCCGTGCGGCGGTCGCGATGCGCGCGCACGACGCGGACGGCGTGAGCGTCTCGCCGCTCGATGCGCCGCCGGCCGTCTTGACCGTCTCGAAACGCGCATCCGGGAACAGCGGCTGCGTTTCCTCGGCGAATACGTCGTCGCCCGTCGCGAGTGCGACGTGCGCGCCGTATTCATGCGCCAGCGCGCCGTACAGCCCGGCTTCGCCGAGCTCGACGCCGTTCAGCCACACCTGCGTGAACGCGAAGCTGTTGATCGTGTGCGCGAGCACGCCGCGCGTCTGCGATTTCGCGTGATAGCCGATCATGAATACGAGGTCGGGCTGCTGTTCGAGGCCCGCCATCATCCCGAGCGTACGCGGCTTGCCGAGCACGACGCGCGCCCGCGCATCGAGCCCGTCGGGCAGCAGGTTGCGAAAGCCGCCGTGCGAATCGTTGACCCAGACGGCCTGCGCACCGCCGGCGAATGCGCCTTCGATCGCCGCGTTCGCCTCGGCGGTCATCCAGCGGCGCGCCCGCTCGTATTCCGGATTGCCGGCGCGCGTCTGCTCGGTGGCGAATACGCCGGCGACACCTTCGATGTCGGTCGAGATCAGGATCTTCATGACGGGGTCGAACGTCCTTCGTCGTCTTCGTTGAACAACCGGTCGAGATCGGGCACCGCGTCGCGCAGCGATGACCGCACGTGGCCGTCGCGCCCGGCGACCGTCACTGCCTGCAGCAACGCGTCGGCGATCGCATGCTCGACGCTTTCGGCCGCGGCCATGAACAGCGGATCGAGCGCCGCATCGGCCACGAGGGCCGGCAGCGCGATCGTCGATGCGTCGTGCGCGATCGTGTAGGCGGTCGAGAAGGCGAGCGCGATATCGCCGCTGCCATGTCCGTAGACGGAGCCCGTGCGGGCCAGCCCCGCCGCCGCGCGGCGCGCGAGCCGCGACAACTGCCGAGCGTCGAGCGGCGCATCGGTGGCCAGCAACAGGATGATCGAGCCCTGCTCGGGCGGCGCCGCGTAGGCGGCTTCGGCCGCGCGCCGTTGCGCGACGATGCGCCCGAGCGGCACGCCGCCGAGCGTCAGCATCGGCAGCCGGCCGAAATTCGCGAGCACGAGCGCGCCGACCGTATAGGGCCGGCCGGCCGCGACGGCCACGCGCGACGCGGAGCCGATCCCGCCTTTCAGGTCGAAGCACGACATCCCGCGCCCGGCGCCCACCGCGCCGCGTGCGACGTCGCGAGACGCCGCGCGGCATGCGTCGTCGTAATGCGCGGCGGTGACCGCGCATGCCTGGATATCGTTCAGGTAACCGTCGTTGCACTCGAACACGAGCGGATTGACGGTCGGCCAGTCGCGACCGACCTGCGGATTCGCCGCGATCGCCGCACGGATCTGCGCGTGGGCAACCGCGCCGACGCCGAACGTATTGGTCAGCGCGATCGGCGTATCGAGCGTGCCGAGCTCGTCGACCTGCACGAGCCCGACGCTCTTGCCGAAACCGTTGATCACGGCCGCCCCGGCCGGCACCTTGCTGCGGTACACGTCGCCCGGATGCGGCTTCACGACGGTCACGCCCGTCTGCACGTTGCCGGCATCGAGCGTGCAATGGCCGACCGTCACGCCCGGCACGTCGGCGATCGTGCCGCGCGGCCCGGCCGTCAGCGTCGCCGCCCACATCGGTGCGGCGCGCATCAACGGCGCTCCAGCTTCGGGTCGAGCGCGTCGCGCAGCCCGTCGCCGAGCAGGTTGAACGCGAGCACGGTCAGGAAGATCGCGAGGCTCGGGAACACCGCGATGTGCGGCGCCGTCACCATGTCCGCGCGCGCCTCGTTGAGCATCGCGCCCCACTCCGGCGTCGGCGGCTGCGCGCCGAGCCCGAGAAACGACAGGCTCGCGGCGGTGATGATCGACGTGCCGATCCGCATCGTGAAGTAGACGACGACGGACGACACGGTGCCCGGCAGGATGTGCCGCATGATGATCGTCCAGTCGGACGCGCCGATGCTGCGCGCGGCCTCGACATAGGTCATGTGCTTGAGCATCAGCGTGTTGCCGCGCACGAGCCGCGCGAACGCCGGGATGCTGAAGATCGCGACCGCGCAGATCACGTTGACCATCCCGTTGCCGAGGATCGCGACCACGCCGATCGCGAGCAGGATGCCCGGGAACGCGAACAGCACGTCGGCGATGCGCATCGTGATGCGGTCCCACCAGCCTTCGTAATAGCCGGCGAGCAGCCCGAACAACGTGCCGATCGCCGCGCCGAGCGCAACCGAGAAGAAGCCGGCCGCGAGCGAAATGCGCGTGCCCGCGACGATCCGGCTGAAGATGTCGCGGCCGAGCGAATCGACGCCGAACCAGTGCACGGCCGACGGCCCCGCGTTCAGCGCGTCGTAGTCGAAATAGTTCTCCGGATCGAACGGCACGATGTGCGGGCCGACGAAGGCGAGCACCACGAGCGCCAGCACGAAGCCGCCGGCGACGAGCGCGACGGTCTGCTTGCGGAACTTGCGCCAGAATTCGCGCCACGGCGTGCGGATCGCGGTCGGTGCGGCCGGCGCCGCGGGCTGGGCAGTCGCGTTCATTCGCGCCTCACTTGAACCGGATGGTCGGGTTGATGACCGCGTACAGCACGTCGACGGTCAGGTTGATCAGGATGAATTCCAGCGAGAACAGCAGCACGATCGCCTGGATCACCGGGTAGTCGCGCATCGTCACCGCGTCGACGAGCAGGCGCCCGAGCCCCGGCCAGTTGAACACGACCTCGACGACGATCGAGCCGCCGAGCAGGAAGCCGAACTGCAGCCCCATCATCGTGACGACCGGGATCATCGCATTGCGCAGGCAGTGCTTGAGCACGACCATCGGCTCGTGCACGCCCTTCGCGCGCGCGGTACGCACGAAGTCCTCGTTCAGCACCTCGACGAACGACGCGCGCGTGAAACGCGCCATCACGGCCGCGACCGCGGCGCCGAGCGTCAGCGACGGCAGCACGTAGCTCTTCCACGAGCCGTCCGGCACGACCGGCAGCCAGCCGAGCTTCACCGAGAAGACTTCCATCAGCAGCATGCCGAGCGCGAACGCGGGAAACGAGATGCCCGACACCGCGAGCGTCATCCCGAGACGGTCGGGCCAGCGATTGCGCCAGACCGCCGACGCAATCCCGATCGCCATCCCGAACAGCGTCGACCACCCCATGCTGACGAGCGTCAGCATCAGCGTCGGCATGAAACGTTCGCCGATCTCGGTCGAGACCGGCCGCTTGCTGCGCGTCGAGACGCCGAAATCGCCGTGCGCGATCTTCACGAAGAAGTTCGCGAACTGCGTGGGCATCGGCTTGTCGAGCCCGAGATCTGCGCGCACGAGCGCGATCGTCGCGTCGTCGGCTTCGGGGCCGGCCGCGAGTCGCGCGGGATCGCCCGGCAGCAGGTGCACGAACAGGAACACCAGCACCGCGACGATCGCGAGCGTGGGCAGCAGGCCGAACAGGCGTTTGACGAGGAAATTCAGCATGGGGCACCGATCGAATCAGCGCACCGGCGGCTCGCGCCGCCGGCACGGCATGGCGGACGAACCGCCGTCATTTCAGCGAGATCTCGTCGAAGTTGAACGAGCCGTCCGGCATCACGTACGCGCCCTGCAGCCGCTTGCTGCGCGCATACACGATCTTCTCCTGCACGAGGAAGATCCACGGCGCATCGGCCCAGATCTGCTTCTGCGCATCGGCGTAGAACTCGGCCTTCTTCGCGCGATCGGTCGTCTCGAGCGCCTTCGTCAGATCGCCGTCGACCGCGTCGTTCTTGTAGTACGCGGTATTGACGAGCTTCGGCGGCGCGGACGCGGCCGCCAGCAGCGGCGTGATCGCCCAGTTCGCTTCGCCCGTCGACGACGACCAGCCGATGTAGTACATCCGCACCGGCGCCTTCGCCGGATCCGGCGCGCTCTCGACCTTCGCGACGCGCTCGCCGGCTTCCAGCGCCTGCACCTGCACCTTCACGCCGACCTGCGCGAGCTGCTGCTGCACGAACTGGATCGCCTTCTGCGACGTCGAGTTGTTATACGCGGACCACAGCGTCGTCTCGAAGCCGTTCGGATAGCCGGCTTCCTTCAGCAGCGCACGCGCCTTCGCCGGGTCGTACGGCCACGGGCCCAGCTTCGTCGCGTAATCGACGCCCTGCGGCACCACGCCGGTCGACGGCGTCGCGAAACCGGAAAACGCGACCTTCGCGAGTGCTTCCTTGTTCACCGCGTAGTTCAGCGCCTGGCGCACCTTCGGGTTGTCGAACGGCTTCTGCAGCATGTTCAGCGACACGTAGCGCTGCACGATCGACGGCCGCTCGACGACGTCGACCTTCGGGTTGCCTTTCAGCTCGGTCGCCTGCTCGAACGGAATGCGGAACGCGAAATCGGCTTCGCCCGTCTTCATCAGCGCCGCGCGCGTGTTGTTGTCGACCACCGGCTTCCAGTCGATCGCGTCGATCTTCGGATAGCCCTTCTTCCAGTAGCCCGCGAACTTCTTCACCTTCAGGTCGTCGGTCTGTTTCCACTCGACGAACTCGAACGGCCCGGTGCCGACCGGATGCAGCGCGATGTCGCGGCCCCACTTTTTCAGCGCGGCCGGCGAGATCATCACGGCCGACGGGTGCGCGAGCGTGTTGATGAACGCCGAGAACGGCTCGCGCAGCGTGACCTTCACCGTGGTCGGATCGACGACCTCGGTCTTCTCGATCACGCGGAACATGTTGTAGCGCTTCAGGTGGTTCGCGGGATCGGTCACGCGGTCGAAGTTCGCCTTCACGGCGGCCGCGTTGAAATCGGTGCCGTCGTGGAACTTCACGCCCGAGCGCAGCTTGATCGTGTACGTCTTCGCATCGGGGCTGGCTTCATAGCCCGTCGCGAGCACGTCGACGAGCTTCATGTCCTTGTCGAAGCCGAACAGGCCCTGGTAGAACGACTTGACGACGGCCTGCGACACCGTGTCGTTCGCGTCGTACGGGTCCATCGTCGTGAAGGTCGAGTCCACCGCCATCACCGCGGTCTGCTGCGCGTACGCGGGCAGCGCGGCCGACAGCGCAAACGCGCCGGCAAGCGCGACGAAGCATGCGCGCGGACGGAACATCGAAAACGGATGCTGCTGGGTCATTTTGCTGGGCTCCTATCGGTGAATCGGTGACGCCTCACGGGCGTTTCGGTTTCGACTGCCTGCGGGTGCGTGCGCCGTCGTCGCCGCGCACGCTCCCCCACTCAATACGCGCCGCCGACACGATGCGTCGCGACGTAATGATCGGGGCCGACCGCGACGAGCGGCGCGACGAGCGGCTCGTCGCCGACCGCGCGGATCGGGCTCGGAATCTCGTCCGCCGCGAGCTGGCGCGGCGCATGCCGGCGCGCGGGGTCGGCCACCGGCACCGCGCTCATCAGCTTCTTCGTGTACGGATGCTGCGGCGCCTCGAACACCGCGCGGCGCGGGCCGATCTCGACGATCTGGCCGAGATACATCACCGCGACGCGATGGCTGACGCGCTCGACCACCGCCATGTCGTGCGAGATGAACAGGTACGCGACGCCCAACTCGCGCTGCAGGTCGAGCATCAGGTTGACGATCTGCGCCTGCACCGACACGTCGAGCGCCGACACCGACTCGTCGGCGATCACGACCTTCGGGTTCAGCGCGAGCGCACGCGCGATCGCGATCCGCTGGCGCTGACCGCCCGAGAATTCGTGCGGATAGCGGCGCGCGGCCTCCGGCGGCAGGCCGACCTTGTCGAGCAGCCAGTCGACCCGCGCCTGCGCTTCGCCGCCGCTCGCGACGCCGTGCACCAGCAGCGGCTCCATGATCGAGAAGCCGACGGTCAGGCGCGGGTTCAGCGACGCGAACGGGTCCTGGAAGATGAACTGGATGTTGCGGCGCAACGCCTGCAGGTCCGGGCCCTTCAGCGCGCTGATGTCGCGGCCGTCGAATTCGATCGAGCCGCTTTGCGACTCGACGAGGCGCAACAGCGAACGGCCGGTGGTCGACTTGCCGCAGCCCGATTCGCCGACGAGCGCGAGCGTCTCGCCCGCGCGCAGCTCGAAGCTCACGCGCTCGACCGCATGCACGTATTGCGACACGCGGCCGAACACGCCGCTCTTCACCGGAAAGCGCGTGACAAGATCGCGCACGCGCAGGATCGGCGGCGCGGCGTGATCGACGGGCGGCTGCGCGTCGTTCGCCGCGGACGCCGTGGTCGGCGCCGTCGCGCTCGCGCCGTCCACCTTGAGCAGCGGGAATTTCTCGGGGACGTCGGTGCCCTGCATCGAGCCGAGCCGCGGCACCGCCGCGAGCAGCGCCCGCGTGTAGCGATGCGCGGGCGTCGCGAATATCCGCTCGGACTCGCCCTCCTCGACCTTCTCGCCGCGATACATCACGAGCACGCGGTCGGCGACCTCGGCTACCACGCCCATGTCGTGCGTGATGAAGATCACGCCCATGTTCATTTCGTCCTGCAGCCCGCGGATCAACTGCAGGATCTGCGCCTGGATCGTCACGTCGAGCGCGGTCGTCGGCTCGTCGGCGATCAGCAGCGCGGGCCGGCACGACAGCGCCATCGCGATCATCACACGCTGCCGCATCCCGCCCGACAACTGGTGCGGATGGCGTGCGAACACGCGGCGCGCTTCGGGAATGCGCACCAGATCCAGCAGCCGCAGCGCTTCCGCGCGTGCTTCGGCGGCGCCCTTCGACTGGTGCAGCGCGATCGCCTCGCTGATCTGGTCGCCGACCGTAAATACCGGATTCAGCGACGTCATCGGCTCCTGGAAGATCATCGCGATGTCCGCGCCGCGGATGCCGCGCATCGTCGCGGCACGCGCCTGCGCGAGATCGACCAGCGCGCCGCCGCGGCGCCGGAACGCGATCCGGCCGCTCGTGATTTCGCCGCCGCCGTGCTCGACGAGGCGCATCAGCGCGAGCGACGTGACCGACTTGCCCGAGCCCGATTCGCCGACGATCGCGAGCGTCTCGCCGCGATCGACGTGAAACGACACGTTGCGCACCGCGTCGAACGTCGCGCCTTCGCGGCGGAACGTCACCGACAGATCGTCGACGGCCACCACGCGCTGCTCGGGCAGCGTCAGGACCGACGGGTTACGGCTCGAAGTCATGCGTCTCTCCTCGTGCGATTCGCGATCACGCCGCGTCGTCGCGGTAGATGCCGACGACCGGCGCTTCACCGACGCGCGCGTAGCCGCGGTACATCCCTTCGGTGTTGAACGGCATCGCGACGTTGCCCCGTGCGTCGACCGCGATGATCCCGCCGCGGCCGGCCAGGCGCGGCAGCTTGTTCATCACGACGTCGTGCGCGGCATCGGCGAGCGACGCGCCGCGATACGCGATCTGCGCGGCGACGTCGTAGGCCGTCGCGAGCCGCATGAACATCTCGCCGGTGCCCGTCGACGATACCGCGCAGGTCGCGTCGTCCGCATAGCAGCCCGCGCCGATGATCGGCGAATCGCCGACGCGCCCCGGCTGCTTGTTCGTGATGCCGCCTGTCGACGTCGCCGCCGCGATGTGGCCGTTCAGGTCGCACGCGACCGCGCCGACCGTGCCGTGCTTGCGGTCCGGATCGAGCGGCTCGGCCGGCTGCGTCTGTTGCTGAGACTGGCCGAACACGAACGTCGCCGCATCGTGGTCGAGCATCGCGCCGGCCGCCGCGCGCGCCTTCACCCACTGCGCATGCCGCGCCTCGGTGTCGAAGTAGCCGGGCTCGGCGAGTTCGAGCCCCTGCGCGGCCGCGAACGCATCGGCGCCCGCGCCGGCGAACAGCACGTGCTCGCTCGCCTCCATCACGCGCCGCGCGGCGAGCACCGGATTGCGCACGCGGGTCGCGCAGCAGATCGCGCCGGCGCCGAGCGTCGCGCCGTCCATGACCGCCGCATCGAGTTCGTGCTTGCCTTCCGCCGTATAGACGGCGCCGCGCCCGGCGTTGAACAGCGGGCAATCCTCGAGCATCCGCACCGCGACGGTGACGGCGTCGAGCGCGCTGCCGCCGTCGGCCAGCACCCGTTGTGCGGCCTGCAGGATCGCGGTGAGTTCGGCGCGGTACCGACGTTCGGTGTCGGTGTCCATCGCTTCGCGCAGGATCGTGCCTGCGCCGCCGTGAATCGCGACGATCGCGGATGAAGTCATGATTTTTTCGGACGGGGGAAAGAAGGGTTGGCGGCCGGCAACGCCGCTTGCGGCTGCACGAGCCACGGCAGCAGGAATTCGGTCATCTCGGCGGCGGATTTCGCGGACCGGTGCGTGCGCAGCGCGACCGCATCGATCAGCGCCTCGATCATCGTCAGCACGGCGGCTTCCGACGTGGCCGCGAAACGCCGCTCGGCCTTGACGTACAGGTTCAGCGACGCGATCGGCGCGAGCGGCGATTGCGGGCCGTCGGAGATGCCGAGCACGCGCGCGCCGCGCGCCGCCGCACGACGGGCCAGCTCGATCGTGTCCTTCACGTAGCGCGGAAACGCGAGCGCGATCACGAGATCGCGCGAATCGGCCGTGTACAGGCGTCGCGCCGCATGCGACGGCCCGCCGAGCAGCGCGAGCGACTGCACGCTGTCATGACAGACGGACAGTCCGTGCTCCATCAATCCGGCCAGAAACGCGCTCGACCCGGCGCCGAGAATCAGCACGCGCCGCGCGCCGACGATCGCCTCGACCGCCGCCTCGACATCGGCTGCGTCCAGTTGCGCACGCGTGTTCTCGATGTTGGCGGCAGCCTGGTCGAACACCGCGTCGATCCAGACCGCGCCGCGCACGCCGGATTCCTGCTCCTGCGCGGAACGCAGCCGTTCGACCGGCCCGAGCGTGGCCTCGAAGCCGCGCACGAGCGCCGCGCGCATCGCCGGATAGCCGTCGAAACCGAGCGCCTTCGCGAAGCGGTTCGCGGTCGCGATCGACGCATTCACCGCCTGCGCGAGCTCGTCGATCCGCATCGTCGCCGCGCGAAACGGGTTCGCGAGCACGAATTCGCCCATGCGCCGGTGAATCGGCGTCATCAACGGCATCGCCGACGCGATCCGCTCGGCGATCGCGGGTTCGTCGTGACTGACATCGGGCGGAATGAGAGGCGTCATGCGAAGGGTTGTTGCAAGGTTCGATGAAAATCAATTTACACAATCCGTCTTCCGAAAAGAAATAAATTTTCATCAGGGTTGTCACGCCCCACCCGGCGTGCGTCGACCGTCCGGACGATCGTCCGGGCCGCCGCACGGGCCTTCGACGGGCAACCGCCTGCGCTGCCGCTCGCCCGGTCGCGACCGTTCATCGGGAAAACCCCGAGTACGTTCGTTCGAATGCAGATTCACGTTGACCGGATTCGCATTCGAACATAGGATGTTCGAAAATGATCAGTCGTCAGATAACATTGCAGCTCGAAGACGACCGAATGTTCGCTCGAACACCGTGATTTCGATATAAACCGGTAAAACCGGCGCGCATCAAGATCGGACATCGTACGAACAAAACGAAACAAGCCATCCGGACGGATGGCCCTCACGGACCGGGCAGGCGCCGCGCGCCCGCCCTCCCTGACAGGAGACAGCAGTGAAGACAGTCAAGGCGTTGCGCTGGTGGATCATCGTGCTCGTGTGTCTCGGCACGATCCTCAACTACCTCGCACGGAATTCCCTCGCGGTGCTCGCGCCCGAGCTCAAGCAGGTGTTCGCGATCTCGACGCAGCAGTACTCGTACATCGTCGGCGCCTTCCAGATCGGTTACACGATCATGCAACCGGTATGCGGGTTCATCGTCGACCTGATCGGGCTGCGGCTCGGTTTCGCGCTGTTCGCGATGCTGTGGTCGGTGGTCGGCGTCGCGCACGGCTTCGCGTCCGGCTGGCTGTCGCTCGGCATCCTGCGCGGCTTTCTGGGCCTGTTCGAGGCCGCCGCGATTCCGTCCGGGATGAAGGCCGTCGCCGAATGGTTTCCCGATCGCGAGAAATCGGTCGCGGTCGGCTACTTCAACGCGGGCACGTCGCTCGGCGCCGCGATCGCGCCGCCGCTCGTCGTGTTCCTGTCGATGCGGTTCGGCTGGCAGGCCGCGTTCATGGTCACCGGCGCGCTCGGATTCGTGTGGGCCGCGCTCTGGTACACGCAGTACCGGTCCCCGGCCGATCATCCGCGCATCACGCCGCAGGAGCGCACGCTGATCCGCGACGGCCAGGCCACGATGCCGCCCGTGTCGAAGCGCCGCATCCGCGACGTCGTCACCGCGCGCCGCTTCTGGGCGATCGCGCTGCCGCGCTTCTTCGCGGAACCCGCGTGGCAGACCTTCAGCTTCTGGATTCCGCTGTACCTCGCGACCGAGCGCCACATGCCGCTCACGCAGATCGCGGTGTTCGCGTGGATGCCGTTTCTCGCGGCCGACGCAGGCGGCATCGCGGGCGGCTATCTGTCGCCGTATCTCGCCAATCGCTTCAGGCTGCCGCTCGTGTGGTCGCGCGTCGCCGGCGTCGCGCTCGGCGCGGTGCTGATGCTCGGGCCCGCGATGATCGGTCTCGTGTCGTCGCCGTACACGGCGATTGCGCTGTTCTGCGTCGGCGGCTTCGCGCACCAGATGATCTCGGCGCTCGTCAACACGCTGTCGGCCGACGTGTTCGATCCCGAGGAAGTCGGCACCGCGAGCGGCTTCGCCGGGATGGCCGCGTGGATCGGCGGCCTCGGCTTCTCGCTGCTGGTCGGCGCGCTCGCGGACAAGATCGGCTATGCGCCGCTGTTCGCGTGCCTCGGCCTGTTCGACATCGTCGGCGTCACGCTGCTCGCGGTGCTGATCCGCGGGCAGTCGAAGCAGGAACGCCTGCTCGCGCAGCACGCGTGACATCCGTTTTCACCAGGAAATCGCATTCATGACTTCGCTTCTTCATCCGCCCGTGTTCCGCGTCGCCAGTCACCACGCGAACCGCGTGCTGCTCGCCTCCGATACGGGCGCGACTCTCGAAATCTTCGTGCTCGAGGACGATATCGTGCGCGTGCGCGTGCTCCCCGACGCGACGGCGCGCAACCCGCGCACGTGGACGATCGCGCCCGGTCTCGACGACGTGCCGCTCGACGGGCGCGACCGCCTCGACCTGAGCGGCTTCGCGCTGCCCCACTACGACTTCGTGGAAGACGACGACGGCATGCGCATCGAAACCGCGCAGGTCCGGCTCACGGTGCGCCGGCAAGGCGGCCATTGCACGTGGTCGATGCGCGGCGCGGACGGCGCATGGCGCGTCGCACTCGCCGACCGCCCGACGCAGGCGTACAACTTCGGCTGGTGGGACGAGCGCGCGTATCACTACGTCGCCCGCGCGCGCGGCGACAAGGTATTCGGCCTCGGCGAACGCGCAGGCGAACTCGATCGCACGGGCGCACGCTTCGAGATGCGCAACATCGACGCGATGGGCTACAGCGCGAAGCATACCGACCCGCTGTACAAGCACATCCCGTTCTACATCACGTGGTCGCCCGATGCGTGCCAGGGGTTCGGGCTGTTCTACGACACGCTGTCCGACTGCTCGTTCGACATGGGCCGCGAGCTCGACAACTATCACGGGCCCTATCGCTATTTCGTCGCCGAGCACGGCGATCTCGACTACTACTTCATCGCGTCGCCCGATACGCCGCTCGCGGCCGCGCGGCGCTTCACGTGGCTGACCGGGCGCCCCGCGCGCACGCCGAAATGGGGGCTCGGCTATTCGGGCTCGACGATGAGCTACACCGACGCGCCGGACGCCCAGCAGCAGATGAACCAGTTCGTCGAGCAGTGCGACGCGCACGACATCCTGTGCGATTCGTTCCACCTGTCGTCGGGCTATACGTCGATCGGCGCGAAGCGCTACGTGTTCAACTGGAACCGCGACAAGTTTCCCGACGCGAAGGGCTTCGTGCAGCACTATCGCGACCACGGCATCCGCCTGTGCGCGAACATCAAGCCGTGCCTGCTGCGCGACCATCCCGCGTTCGAAGAAGCCGCGCAGCGCGCTCTGCTGATCCGCTCGGCATCCGGCGAACCCGCATGGGTGCAGTTCTGGGACGAAGTCGGCGCGTATCTCGACTTCACGCAGCCGGACACCTACCGATGGTGGCAGGAGCAGGTCACGTCGGCGCTGCTGGAATACGGAATCGAGTCGACCTGGAACGACAACAACGAATACGAGATCTGGTCGCCCGACGCGATCGCGCACGGCTTCGGCCAACCGTTTCCGGCACGCGAAGCCAAGGTGCTCCAGACGATGCTGATGATGCGTGCGTCGCGCGATGCGCAGCGCGCGCATGCGCCGGCGCGCCGACCGTTCCTCGTGTCGCGCTCCGGCGGCGCCGGCATGCAGCGTTACGTGCAGACGTGGTCCGGCGACAACTTCACGTCCTGGGAAACGCTGCGCTACAACCTGAAGATGGGCCTCGGGCTCGCGCTGTCGGGCGTGTCGAACATCGGCCACGACATCGGCGGCTTCTCCGGCCCCGCGCCGTCGCCCGAATTGCTGCTGCGCTGGGTGCAGTTCGGCATCTTCATGCCGCGCTTCAGCATTCATTCGTGGAACGACGACGGCACCGTCAACGAACCGTGGATGTACCCGGAGATCACCGCGCAGATCGCGTCGCTGATCAAGCAGCGCTACCGGCTGCTGCCGTACCTCTATCACCTGTTGTGGCTGTCGACCACGCGCTACGAGCCCGTGCTGCGGCCGACCTTCGCCGATTTCCCCGGCGATGCGCGCTGCTACGACGCATGCGACGACATGATGCTCGGCGACGCGCTGCTGGTCGCGCCGGTCGTCGATCCCGGTCTGACCGAGCGCACGGTTTACCTGCCGGCGGGCGCACGCTGGACGTGCTGTGCGAGCGCGCAGTCGTTCGACGGCGGCGCGAGCGTGACGCTGCCCGCGCCGCTCGACACGCCGGTGACGCTGCTGCGCGAAGGCCGCGTGCTGCCGCTGAACGTCGCGGAACAGCATTTCGGTGCGCGCGCCGATACGCGCGGCTTCCTCGTCGCACCGCGGATCGAGGACGGCGTCGCGTACGGCGAATGCGTCGAGGACGACGGCGAGACGGAAGCATGGCGCGACGGCGAATACGGCCTGTGGCGCATCGAGACCGGCCGCGAGGCGTCGGGCGTGCTCGGCGTGTCGGTCCGCTGGGACGGCCGCCCGGCGCGCCCGGCCGATCGCGTCGAGATCCTGCTGCCCGCGTCGCTGCAAGGCCCGGTTGCCGTGCGCGGTGCGCGGGTCGAGCAGGATGCGCGGGACGGTGCGTGGCGCCGCCTCGTCGTCGCGTTCGACCACTGAACCACCGAACACGAAAGCCGAAGCAAACCCGATCGGGCGGGCCGTTCGCGCGGCCCGCTCCCTGTCACAGAGGAGGCATTCAACCTCCCGCCCCTTGAAAAGATGAAGAGACCCGGAGATCGACAATGAAAGCATCCGCCAACCGTTATGCAATCCTGATTTTATCGGCCGCGTCGCTCGGCACGACCGCCGCCCACGCGCAGAGCAGCGTCACGCTGTACGGCGTCGTCGACGATTCGCTCGCGTACGTGAACAACCAGCAGGGACACTCGAACGTCTACATGCGCGACGGCAACCTATATGCGTCGAAGTTCGGGCTGCGCGGCGACGAGGATCTCGGCGGCGGCACGCACGCGATCTTCGACCTGCAGGCCGGCTTCAACCTGAATACGGGCGCGCAGGCCGCCGCCGGCACGCTGTTCAATCGCCAGGCGTTCGTCGGCCTGCGCAACGTTCGCTACGGCACGGTCACGGCCGGCCGCCAGTACACGCCCTACTTTCTGTTCGTCGGCCCGTACGCGTCGAGCAGCTGGCTGACGGGCGCCACCGGCGCGCATCCGGGCGACATCGACGGCCTCGACACGACGATTCGCGTAAACAACTCGGTCACCTATACGTCGCCGACCTTCGCCGGGCTGAGCGCGAGCGCGATGTACGCATTCGGCGGCATTGCCGGCGCGACCGGCAAGGGCAACACGTTCAGCGCCGCGCTGCGCTATGCGAACGGGCCGGTCGGGATCGCGGCCGGCTACCTGCGGATCAACAGCTCGGGCTCGTCGGCGGGCTTCCTGAATCCGGCCACCGCATCGTCGGGCAGCTTCGCGGTATCCGTGCTGAATCAAGGCTACCTCACCGCGAAAGCCGTCGAGCAGGTCGCGGCGGCCGGCAACTACACGCTCGGCGACCTGACGCTGGGGCTCAACTATTCGAACGTGAAGTATCTGCCCGGCAACGGCTCGACCTTCACCGACACGGCCGTGTTCAACACCTACGGCGCGCTTGCCGCGTACCGCTTCACGCCGACGTTCTCGGTGGCCGGCGCATTCGCGTATACGCTCGCGTCGAAGGCGAACGGCGTCGCGAACGCGGCCCGCTATCAGCAGTATTCGCTGAAGGAGTCGTACAGCCTGTCGAAACGCACGACGCTCTACGCGCTGCAGGCGTACACGCATTCGAGCGGGCGGACGCTCGGCGCGCAAGGCGCCGGCCACATCGTCGACGCGGCGCCGATCGTCGGCGATTCGCAGCAGCTCACGCCGTCGACGACGCACGGCCAGTTCGTCGGCATGGCCGGGATCGCCGTCACGTTCTGAGCCCGTCCAGCGGCGCCTTCCGCGCGCCGTCTCCGGCCCGGACGATGCGCTTGCCGCGCGCGCCGTCCGGGCGCCCGATACGCGTTCGTCGCGGCGCGTTCCCCGCCTCGCCGGCCCGCCGCGCGCATCGCGCGGGTTTTCTCGATGGCCGCGATACCTTACAATCCGTCAGGTTCATCCTTCTGCATACCCCTTCTTGCAGTCCTGACACCGCGGTACACTCGACGCACGCCGTATCAGGGTCCGACGCGCGACGTGCGCGCCGGGCGGCGTCGCGCTTCGTTGCGCCCACAACTGGATGCCCGCCATGCCGGATTCCCGTCCCTCGCCCCGCACGACATTCAAGCCGCAGGTCGTCCTGCCCGCGCTCGCCGTCATCGGCGCGCTACTCGTCGTGTGCGCACTGCACCCGAGCGAAGCCGGCGCACTGTTCTCCGCCGGCCAGCAATGGGTCATCGCACGGTTCGACTGGTTCTACGTGCTCGCCGTCACCGGCTTCCTCGTGTTTCTCGTGCTGATCGCCGCCAGCGACTTCGGCAATATCCGGCTCGGCCCCGACGACGCCGAACCCGAATTCAGCTTCGTGTCGTGGACGGCGATGCTGTTCGCGGCCGGCATGGGCATCGGGCTGATGTACTTCGGTGTCGGCGAGCCGATGCAGCATTTCCTGAAGCCGCCGACCGTCGATCCCGGCACGCCTGCCGCCGCGCGCGAAGCGATGCTGATGACGTTCTTCCACTGGGGCTTCCACGCGTGGGCGATCTACGGGCTGATGGGGCTCGTGCTCGCGTACTTCGGCTTCCGCTACAACCTGCCGCTCACGCTGCGCTCGGGGCTGTATCCGGTGCTGCGCGAGCGCATCGACGGCTGGGTCGGTCACACGGTCGACGCGTTCGCGCTCGTCGGCACGGTCGCCGGGATCGCGACAACCCTCGGCTACGGCGTGATGCAACTGAGCGCGGGCCTGCATACGGCCGCCGGGTGGGACACGGGCGGCAACCTGTTCCGCATCGGGCTCGTCGCGGTGGTCGTGATCCTCGCGGGCGTGTCGGCCGCGACCGGCCTCGACAAGGGCGTGCGCCGGCTGTCCGAGCTGAACCTGCTGCTCGCGTTCCTGCTGCTCGCCTTCGTGGTGGTCGCAGGCCCGACCGCATTCCTGCTGCGCGCGCTCGGCGACAACATCGGCCAGTACCTGTCGAGCCTCGTCGACCTGTCGTTCCGTACGTACGCCTACGCGCCGCCGCGGGAGGAAGGCTGGTTCGGCGGCTGGACGATTCTCTACTGGGCGTGGTGGGTGTCGTGGTCGCCGTTCGTCGGCATGTTCATCGCGCGCATCTCGCGCGGCCGTACGATCCGCCAGTTCGTGATCGGCGTGCTGCTCGTGCCGACCGCGTTCAACCTCGTGTGGATGACCGTGTTCGGCAACAGCGCGATCTGGCTCGACACGCACGGCGCGGCCGGCGCGCTCGCGCAGACGGCGACCAACGTCGATGCGCTGCTGTTCCGCTTCTTCGATTTCCTGCCGTTTCCGCAACTGCTGTCGATCGTCGCGATCGTGCTGATCGCGGTGTTCTTCGTCACGTCCGCCGATTCGGGCGCGTTCGTGATCGACCAGATCGCGACGCGCGGCAACGCGCATTCGCCGGTCTGGCAGCGGCTGTTCTGGGCCGCGCTGCTCGGCGTGACGGCCGCGGTGCTGCTCGTCGCGGGCGGGCTCGGCGCGTTGCAGGCGATGACGCTGATCGCGGCGCTGCCGGTCGCCCTCATCATGCTCGCGCTGTGCTACGGGCTGTGGCGCGGGCTCGCGGCCGACCGTGCGCACTATTCGCAGGACATCGCGCCTGCGGCGAGCTTCTGGACCGGCCAGCACTGGCGCCATCGCCTGACGCACATCCTGCGGCAGACGACCGAGGCCGAGGCGCGCCAGTTCGTCGCCGAAACGGTCGAGCCCGCGCTGCGCAAGGTCGCCGACGAGCTGCGCGCAAGCGGCGTCGATGCGCACGTGCAGCGCGACGGCGACGATGCGGTGCGGCTCACCGTGCCGACCGCCGAACACCGCGATTTCGTGTATGGCGTGCGCGTCACCGCGAAATCCGCGGCCGCGTTCCTGATGCGCGAGGCGGCCGAGCCGGAAGCCGCGCGGGCGCACGTGTACGGGATCGTCACGTTCTTCGAGGATGGCCGGCTCGGCTACGACGTCGAATACCTGCGCGGCGACGAAGTGATCGCCGACGTGCTGCGCCAGTACGAACGCTACGTGTCGCTCGCCGCGGACACTCGCACGCACCTGCTGAGCCGCGCGCCGGGGCACGCGACGGAGGCCGAGTGAGCGGGTTGCTGCAAAGCCGCGCCGTCGACGTCATCGCACTCGGCACGCTCGCCGTGCTGTACCTCGGCGGCGCCGGCATCGCGCTGTGGCGGATCCGCGCCGCGGCGCCGCTCGGCAAGGTCTACTGGATCGTCTGCGCGGCGCTGCTCGGCGGCGGCGCAGTCGCGATGAGCGGCAACCTGTCGCCGGTACCGAACAGCGGCGAAATGCCGCCCGGTTTCGCGCTCGGCGCCGAGGCCGTCCTGCTCGGACTCGCGTTGGTCGCCGGTGGCTGCGCGTGGCTGATGCTGCGCGCGCGGAAACGCTGACGACCGCGCGCCGCGCCATCCGCTGCGTCACGCGGGCACGGTCACGCGCGGGGCCAGCGGATGGCCAACCACTCCCTGATCCGCTCCTTTCATGCGACACATCATGCGCTCGGCGCGCGCGCCGTCACGAGCCAGCACGCCGCATCGAAACGCACCTCGGCGCCATGCACGTACGGCTCGAACGCCGCGCGCATCGTGTCGATCACGCACCGCCGCGTCGCTTCGTCCGTCTCCAGCAATGCGAGGCCTACCGGGCCCAGCCGGGCAATGTAGTCGTCCAGCGCAGGCTCCGGCAGCACGCACGCCCGGTCGACCGGCTCGATCGCGACGTCGGCCCAGCCGCTGTCCGACAGCACCGATGCGATCCGCTGCCGGTCGCCGAATGCGAACTGCCCCGGTGCACCGGGCTGCCGCACGGGCAGATTCGGCAGCAGCGGCGCGGCCGCCCGCTCGGCCGTCGTCATGAACGGATTGTCGGCCGCGCCACGCCACGCGACGAACCGCATCTGCGCACCCGGGCGCGCCGCCCGCCGCAGGTTCGCGAACGCCCGCACCGGGTCGTCGAAGAACATCACGCCGAGGCGCGACACGATCAGGTCGACGCTCGCCGGCTCGAACGCATGCGTCTGCCCGTCCGCGCACACGAAGCGGGCGCGCAGGCCGCAGCGTTCGGCGCGCGCCCGGGCGGCGTCGATCATCCGCGCCGAAATATCGATGCCCGTGCACTGCGCGTTCGCGCCGAGCCGCCGCGCGATCGCGAGCGTGACCGCGCCCGTGCCGCAACCGACATCGAGCACGCGACTGGCCGACGACGCTGCCGCGGCATCCGCCAGCAGCGCTTCGAACGGCTCGAACATCCGGTCCAGCGACGCCTGCGCATCGACCCATGCGCGCCCCGACGGACCGTTCCATAGCGCCGATTGCGCTTCGTTGGGCCGGTTGGCTTCCATCGTCGATCCCCTTCCGATTCATTGATGACGAACCGGACTGTGCTACTTCAAGCCGGCTTGAGGTCAAGGCCGGTCCTTGTGCGCCCCGTCACGCCCCGCTTTTCACATTTCTTACATTCGCGCTGCGTATCGTTGACGACTTTCCTACGGCGCCTTCTCCTCCCATGCGACGACTCATCACGCGTGCGCTGCTCGTGCGCTGCGCTCCTCTTGTTGCCCTCGCCGCGTTGTCCGCGTGCTCGAATCACATCGATACGCCGGACGATCCGGCCAGCGCGTCGGTCAACGTCCAGGCCGCATGGGTCGAGATCGGCGATGCGAACCAGGCCATCGCGCGCGTCGTCACGAACTACACGCCCGCGTCGGCCGGCGATTCGCCGTGCCCGCAACTGACCGTCGACGGCAAGCTGTCGCGCATGGCGCTGCGCGCGGGCGCCGCGACCGTCGCCCAGCGGCCGACCGCCAGCGACCCGGCCGATTCGAAACCGTCGAGCTTCCCGGTGTCCGTCTGCGAGGCGACGTTGCCGGCCGGCGCGCAGGCGGCCAGCGTCGCGGGCCGCACGCTGCCGCTGCCGAAAGCGCAGCCGCAGCGCATCGCGATCATCGCCGACACGGGCTGCCGGATGAAGAAGGCCGACAACGCATGGCAAGCGTGCAACGACGCCGCGGTCTGGCCGCTCGACACGATCGCGGCCAGCGTCGCGAAGCTGGCGCCCGATCTCGTGCTGCACGTCGGCGACTACCACTATCGCGAGAACGCGTGCCCGCCGGACATCGCCGGCTGCAAGGACAGCCCGTGGGGCTATGGTTGGGATACGTGGCAGGCCGACCTGTTCCGCCCGGCCGCGCCGTTGCTCGCGAAGGCGCCGTGGGTGGTCGTGCGCGGCAATCACGAGGAATGCGCGCGCGCGGGCCAGGGCTGGTTCCGTTTCCTCGACCCGCACCCGTATTCGGCCGCACGTTCGTGCGACGATCCGGCCAACGACAACAGCGCGAACTATTCGGAACCCTATGCGGTGTCGCTCGGCGGCGGCTCGCAGGTGATCGTGTTCGACACCGCGAAGGTCGGCCGCAGCCCGCTGAAGACGACGGACGCGCAGTTCGGCATCTACCAGAAGCAGTTCCAGACGGTCGGCTCGCTCGCGTCGAAGCCCGGCATGACGACGACGATCTTCACGAACCATCACCCGATCCTCGCGTTCGCGCCGATCGCCGGCAGCACGCCGGCGCCGGGCAACCTCGCGCTGCAGTCGGTGATGTCGAGCCTCAACGCGCAGGCGTACTACCCGCCGGGCGTCCACGTCGCGCTGCACGGCCACGTGCACGATTTCCAGGCGATCAACTTCTCGTCCGGGCACCCGGCGACGATCGTCTCCGGCAACGGCGGCGACAACCTCGACGTCGCGCTGCCCGACCCATTCCCGGCCGGCCTGACGCCCGCGCCGGGCGCCGTGATCGAGCGGCTTTCGCACAACAACAGCTTCGGTTTCCTGATCATGGAGCGCAACCCGGCACCGGCGACGGGCTGGGTGTTCCATGCGTATTCGGCGGCCGGCAAGCGGCTCGCGTCGTGCAACCAGTCGGGCACGACGCTCGCCTGCGACAAGACGGGGTTCATCGCGCCGTGACAGAAGCAGTTCGATGCGACGGCCACGGCGGGCGCGGCCGGCAAACGCTGCACATGCTTGCCGCGACCGTGCTCGCCGGCCTGACGCTCGCGGCCCACGCCGCGCCGGCCGAAACGGTCCTGCTTCCCGGCGCGCCGCCTTCGCGCGTCGTCGACACGATCGGCAACGGCACGCCGCAGGTGACGAGCAAGATCGACGCGGCCACCGCCCGCTTCGCGCCCGACCCGACGCTCGTCGCGCTCGGCCGCCGGATCTTCTTCGATCCGCGGCTGTCCGAGCCGCGCGGCATGTCGTGCGCGGGCTGCCACGATCCGGGCCGCGCGTTCGCGCCGACGCTGTCGGCCGCATCGCTCGCGGGGCCCGGCGTGCCGGAAGGCAGCCGGCCCGGGCGCTTCAGCCGACGCAATGCGCCGTCGCTGCTGTACGTGCGCTACGTGCCGCGCCGCCACTTCTACCAGGACGACGATGCGCCGGCCCCGTCGCCGTTCGGCGGCCTGTTCAGCGACGGTCGCGCGGATACGCTCGCCGAGCAGATCCGCGGGCCGCTGTTCGATCCGAACGAGATGAACAACCGGTCGCCGGCCGCGCTGCTGCGCAAGGTCGATGCGACCGAACTCGCGCCCGATCTCGCCGCGCGCTTCGGCGCGCCGGTACGGCGCGATCCCGAGCAACTGGTGCGCGCGCTGGGCTCGGCCGTCGAAGCCTATCTGCAGAGCGACGAGATGGCGCCGTTCACGTCGCGCTTCGACGCGTTCCTGCGCACGCGCACGCCGCTCGCGCCGGCCGAGATGCGCGGCCTCGCGCTGTTCCGGAATCCGGACAAGGGCAATTGCATGACCTGCCATACGCTGTCGGATACGTCGAGCCGCCCGGAACGCTCGCTCTTCACCGATTTCGGCTACGACGCGATCGCGGTGCCGCGCAACCGCGCGCTGCCGGCGAACCGCGATCCGCGCCATTTCGACAACGGGCTGTGCGATACCGCGCGGCGGCTGCGCTGGCCCGAACCGACGCAATGGTGCGGCTACCTGCGCACGCCCGGGCTGCGCAACGTCGCGGTCAAGCAGACGTTCATGCACAACGGCGTGTTCACGACGCTGCGCGACGCGGTCGCGTTCTACAACACGCGCTCGACCGATCCCGGCTTCTGGTATCACGGCGCCAAGACGTTCGACGACGTGCCGGCCGCCTATCGCGGCAACATCAACGTCAACTCGACGCCGATGAACCGCCGGCCCGGCACGGCGCCCGCGCTGACCGACGCGGAAATCGACGACATCGTCGCGTTCCTCGGCACGCTGACTGACGCGCGCTATACCGGCCGCGCCGCGTCGGCCGCGCCCGACGCGCGGATCGCGCGCACCGTCGCACCGGCGCGCTGACCCTGGCCGAACGGCCAGTCGACGCGCCACCGCTTGCGATTACCGCAACTACTGGTTATATTTACAGTACTGTATTTATGAACAGTGAGGTGCGCGATGGAACATCTGGTCCGTATCGTCAACGACACCGATCGCCAAGTGCTGGCGTGGCTTCGTGCCCAGGTCGGCGATGCCCGCGTCGAGCGCGCGGCGCGTCAGCTCGGGCATACGCGCAAGCCCTTTCCGTCCGCCGTGTGCCGGTATCTGGGCATGAGCGCGCCGGCCACGCTGCGGCCGGCTCCGGCCCGGCCGCGCGCGGCCCGCGATTTCTCGGTCGGCGATCGTTACCTGTCGCTGATCCGCCAGCACCTCGCCACACACGCGGTCGGCCGATGAGATGGCGGCGGCTTGCCGCTTCGGTACCGCGTCCGGCCGGCGCACTCGCGTATTCGCAAGCCCGCACGCGTCATGCGCCGTCGCAGGATCCCGGGCCGTCGAGCATCAGCGTACCGACCCGCGCGGGCACGAGCGGCGTGCGCGGCGCCTGCGGCGCCCAGCCGAACAGTGCCTGCGCGGCCGCGCCGCACACGCGGCCCTGGCACGCGCCCATCCCGCAACGCGACTGCAGTTTGGCGGCCGTCCAGCCCGGCTCTCGTGCGACCGCGTCGAACCGCACGTCCTCGCAACGACACAGCAGCGTGTCGGGCCGCGCGAGCCGGCGGATCGGCTCCCGGATCGCGAAGCGCTCGCGGACGGCATCCGCGAACGCCTGCCAGTGGGCCCGCCGTGCGACGAGCTCGGCCAGTTGTGCGGTCTGCCCGGTCGCCGCGTAGCCCGCGATTTCGCCTTCGACCATTGCCAGTTCGCTGCCGCCGACGCCCGTGCATTCGCCCGCCGCGAAATACCCGTCGCGGCTCGTACGCTGATGCGCGTCGACCGCCACGGCGCCGTTCTCGATCTGGCAGCCGAGATGGCGCGGCAGCACGGTGTTCGGCACGAGGCCGAAGCCGCACGCGAGCCGGTCGCAGTCGACGTCGAATTCGCGATCGCCTTGGCGAATCCGCACGCGTTCGAGCCGCACGTCGCCGAAGGCTTCGACGACGTGCGCAGCGGGCCGATACGCCGACGTGACGAGCTTCGCGGCCTGCGCGAGCTTCGACGGCCAGCGCCACAGCCCCGCGCCGAAGCCGGCCACGTCGCTCCATGCGGCCTGTTCGAGCACGTGCGATACGCGTGCGCCGGCCTGCCGGGCCGTCGCCGCGCTCGCCAGCAGCAGCGGCCCGCTGCCCGCGATCACCGTGCGCTGCCCGCGCACGTCGAGCCCGTACTTGATCAGCGCCTGCAAGCCGCCTGCGCCGGTCACGCCGGGCAGCGTCCAGCCCGGGAACGGCAGCAGCAGCTCGCGGGCGCCGCAGCAGAGAATCAGCGTCCGGAAATCGAGCAGCAGCCCGCGTTCGTCATCCTCGAGCAGCAGCGTTCCCGGCTGCGTTTCGGCGACGATGCGCGTCGCCGCGAGATGCGTGACGTTCGGCTGCCTCAGGATGGCGAGGCGTTCGGCCGCGGCACGCGTCGGTGCGGCCGCGGCCGGCTGCCGCCAGATCTGCCCGCCCGCCCGCGGGTTGTCGTCGACGATCGCGACGGTCGCGCCGCTGCGCGCGGCGGCCCGCGCGGCCGACAGCCCGGCCGGCCCCGCGCCGACGATCGCGACGTCGACGCTCAATCGTTCCTGTTTCATCGCGTGCGCTCCACCTGCATGCCGTCGCGGCACAGCGTCTGGCACGCCAGCCGGCGCCGGCCGTCGATCGTCATCCGGCATTCCTGGCAAATGCCCATCCCGCAAAACGGCGCTCGCGCCGCGCCCGTGCACGACACACGCGTCGTGTCGTCGCCGCTCGCCGCGACGGCGGCCGCGACGGTCGCACCGTCGGCCACCGTCAGCGCGCGGCCGTCCAGATGAATGATCATGTCAACCTCCGCCGGACCGTTCCAACGAGGCGGACCGCCTCCGTGGGGGTCGCCTTGCATGGGACCGGAGTAAGCGCCGAAGCGCCCACTCCGGCCAACGGCGAACGAAGTGCGCGTGGGGGTCGTTTCATGTCAGCGCTCCGGCTACGGGGGACGCGGTCAGGAAGCGCCCCGGCAAATACGGTTCGATATCGATGGGCGGCCGCTCGCCGGCCATCAGCGCGGCGACGAGCCGCGCACTGCCCGACGCGGTCGTCACGCCGAGCCCTTCGTGCCCGACCGCGAGCCATACGCCCGGCCGCGCCGGGTGCTCGCCGAGCAGCGGCAGGCCGTCGGGGCTCGCGGAGCGAAAACCCGTCCATGCGCGGATGCCGTTCAGGTCGGCCAGATCCGGAAGGTAGCCGGCCGCGCGGCGCAGCATGCGCGCGAGCACGGGCGGCTCGACCTGCGCATCCTCGGTGTCGAACTGGCGCGACGAGCCGATCAGCAACTGCCCGGTCGGCCGCGGCTGCACGTTGAATGCGACCGGCGTGCCGTCGCTCGCATGCGCGCTCGCCGCATAGCCCAGCTCGACGAGTTGGTGCGACACCTGGCCCGGATAGCGGTCGGTAATCAGCAGATGGCCCTTTTTCGGGCGCAGCGGCAATTCGGGCAGCAGCGTGCGCGCCGCCACGCCGTTCGCGACGACCACACGCTCCGCGCGCAGCACGTCGCCGCTCGCGAGCGTCACGCTCGGGCCATCGACCGCGACGGCCCGCTCGCGGCGCAGCGTGACGCGCGGCGCGCGCTGCAGCAGCCAGTTCGCGGTGACGGGCGCATAAAGGATCGCGTCGCCCGGAATCTTCAGCGCGCCGCCGAGGCCCGCGCGCAGCATCGGCTCCAGTTGCGCGAGCGCCGCCGCGTCGATCAGCGCGCCGGCCACGCCGTGCGCGGCGAGCGTCGCCTGCTTCGCGCGCGCGAGATCCATCTCGTGCGCATCGGCCGCGAGCCACAGCGTGCCGCAGTTGCGGTATGCGCAGCCGTCGGGCATCTCGCCGCTCAACGCGCGCCACAGTTCGATCGAGTAATGGCTCAGCGCGAGTTCGGCCGCATTGTCGTCCATCGCGACGAGGTGCCCCATGCCCGCGCCGGTCGCGCCGCCGCTCGCGTCGTCGACGACGAGCACGCGCAGCCCGCGCTGCGCGAGCTCGTGCGCGCACGCCGCGCCGACGATGCCGGCGCCGATCACGACGACGTCGGTCTTCGTTTCGCTCACGACCCGATGCCCCAGCCGAACGGATCGTCTTCGTCGATCAGCAGCGTCGCTTCCGCACTCAGGTGCGCGCTGCCGCGAATCGTCGGCACGATGCCGCCGTCGACCAGTTCGTAGCTCGCGTGGAATACGCTGCCGATCACGCTCGCCTGCCGCCACACGGCGCCCGGCGCGAGTTTGCCGTCGGCCGCGAGGCACGCGAGCTTCGCGCTCGTGCCGGTGCCGCACGGCGAACGGTCGTAGGCGAGGCCCGGGCACAGCACGAAGCTGCGGCTGTCGTGCCGGGGATCGTCGGCGAACAACTCGATGTGATCGATCTCGCCGCCGTTCGCGCCGGTGATGTCCGCGCGTTCGAGCCCTTCGCGCACGGCCGACGCATACGCGGTGAGCGCCGCGACGTTGTCGCCGGCGACGCGCTGCCCGTGGTCGCTGATCAGGAAGAACCAGTTGCCGCCCCACGCGACGTCGCCCTTCACGGGGCCGTATCCCGGCACGTCGACTTCGACGCCCTGCGCGTGGCGATACGCGGGCACGTTGCGCACGCTGACCGACAGGTCGTCGTGCAGCGTCGCCTCGACGGTGCCGACCGGCGTCTCGATCCGGTGCACGCCGGGCGCGATGCGTCCCATGTGATGCAGCGTGCGCACGACGCCGATCGTGCCGTGCCCGCACATCCCGAGATAGCCGCTATTGTTGAAGAAGATCACGCCGGCCGCCGCGTCGGCCGCTACCGGCTCGCACAGCAGCGCGCCGACCAGCACGTCGCTGCCGCGCGGCTCGAGAATGCACGCGGTGCGGTAACGGTCGTGCTCGCGCGCGAGCACGTCGCGTCGCTCGGCCATCGTGCCGTTGCCGAGCGACGGAAAACCGGACACGACGAGCCGAGTGGGTTCGCCGCCCGTGTGCGAATCGATGATCTGGATGCGCTTCATCATGAGCTGTCCGAAGTGGGGAAAGGAGCATAGCTTCCTCCGTCGCGCGTCCGTCCGCTTGTGGCTTTTCGATGAGGACGACGACGAAATCGGCATAGTGCGAAACGCCCTTCGCGCCCTCGCCGGCCGCTGTGCCGATTTCGTCATTTTGCTCCGCGATACGACTCAAGCGTGATGGGCGTTTGCGCGGCGATACTGGTTGCCACACCGACACACCGTCGGCCGACCGATACGAACGTAGGAGATTTCAGTGAGCCGCAAAGCCATTCAGTGGACCGGGGTTTTCCCGGCCGTCAGCACCCAGTTCAAGCCGGACTTTTCCCTCGACATCGACGCCACGCACCGCGTGGTCAAGAACCTGGTGAACGACGGCGTGTCGGGCCTCGTGGTCTGCGGCACGGTCGGCGAGAACACGTCGCTGTCGACGAGCGAGAAGCTCCAGGTGATCGAAGCCGCACGCGACGCGGCCGGCGGCAAGATTCCGGTGATCGCCGGCATCGCCGAATTCACGACCGAATTCGCGCGCAACACGGTGCGCGAAGCGCAGCGCGTCGGCGTCGACGGCGTGATGGTGATGCCCGCGCTCGTGTACTCGGCGAAGCCGCACGAAACCGCCGCGCACTTCCGGGCGGTCGCGACGAGCACCGACCTGCCGGTGATGGTCTACAACAACCCGCCGATCTACAAGAACGACGTGACGCCCGACGTGCTGATCGCGCTGCAGGATTGCGAGAACATCGTCTGCTTCAAGGATTCGTCGGGCGATACGCGCCGCTTCATCGACCTGCGCAATGCGGTCGGCGATCGCTTCGTGCTGTTCGCGGGCCTCGACGACGTCGTGGTCGAGAGCATCGCGGTCGGCGCCGAAGGCTGGGTGTCGGGCATGTCGAATGCGTTCCCGAAGGAAGGCGAGACGCTGTTCCGCCTCGCGAAGCAAAAGCGCTTCGACGAAGCGCTCGCGCTGTATCGCTGGTTCATGCCGCTGCTGCACCTCGACGCGCGCCCGGATCTCGTGCAGTGCATCAAGCTGTGCGAGGAACTGGTCGGCCGCGGCAGCGCGGTCACGCGTCCGCCGCGCCTCGCGCTGCAAGGCGACACGCTCGCGGAAGTGAAGGCCATCGTCGCGAAGGCGCTCGACACGCGCCCTGCGCTGCCCGACGTCGGTCTCTGATCGACGCCCCTGCGGCGGCGCGCGGGTTTGCCCGGTGCGTCGCCGTCCGCGGTCCGGCATGGCCCGCGGGTCCGCACGCCCCGGCGCCCGCCCGCGCCGCGCGTGAACGGGCCGCGGCCCGCCCCGGTCGTTCGAACCGGGCGACGCCGGCCGGCAGGCGTGTGCGCTGCTCCGTCGGAGCGCGCGCCACGCGCGCCTGCACCGACATTCCCAGGAGACACGCTCATGCCAGGCCAAGGCAATGCCCATCCGTCCGTCCCGCTTTCCCGTTCCGCGCATCCCGGCGCGGGTCACGGCAAGTTCAAGAAACAGTTGTCGCTGACCGATCTCACGTTCATCGGTCTCGGCGCCATTTTCGGCTCGGGGTGGCTGTTCGCCGCGAGTCACGTGTCGACGATCGCGGGGCCGGCCGGCATCTTCTCGTGGCTGCTCGGCGGCTTCGCGGTGCTGCTGCTCGGCATCGTCTACTGCGAACTCGGCGCCGCGCTGCCGCGCGCCGGCGGCGTGGTGCGCTACCCGGTGTTCTCGCACGGCCCGCTGCTCGGCTACCTGATGGGCTTCATCACGCTGATCGCCTTCTCGAGCCTGATCGCGATCGAAGTCGTCGCCGCACGCCAGTACGCGGCCGCGTGGTTTCCGGGCCTGACGGCCGTCGGGTCGAGCGACCCGACCACGCTCGGCTGGCTCGTGCAGGCTGCGCTGCTGTGCTTCTTCTTTTACCTGAACTATTCGAGCGTGAAGACGTTCGCGAAGGCGAACAACATCATCAGCCTCTTCAAGTTCATCGTGCCGCTGTCGGTGATCGCGGTGCTGTTCGCGTTCTTCAAGTCCGCGAACCTGACCGTGCACGGCTTCGCGCCGTTCGGCATGCCGGGCATCGAGATGGCCGTGTCGGCCGGCGGCATCATCTTCGCGTATCTCGGGCTCACGCCGATCGTGTCGGTCGCGAGCGAAGTGCGCAATCCGCAGCGCACGATCCCGATCGCGCTGATCCTGTCGATCCTGCTGTCGACGCTGATCTACGTGCTGCTGCAACTCGCGTTCATCGGCAGCATCCCGACGGCGATGCTCGCCGCCGGCTGGCACGACGTGAGCAAGGCATTCTCGCTGCCGTACCGCGACATCGCCCTCGCGCTCGGCGTCGGCTGGCTCGCGGTGATGGTCGTCGCCGACGCGATGATCTCGCCGAGCGGCTGCGGCAACATCTACATGAACGCGACGCCGCGCGTCGTCTACGGCTGGGCGAAGACCGGCACGTTCTTCAAGGTGTTCACGCGCGTCGACGAAGCGTCGGGCATCCCGCGCGCGGGCCTGTGGCTCACGTTCGGGCTCGCGATCTTCTGGACGCTGCCGTTCCCGTCGTGGGAAGCGCTGATCAACATCGTGTCGGCCGCGCTGGTGCTCAGCTATGCGGTCGCGCCCGTGTCGGTCGCCGCGTTGCGCCGCACCGCGCCCGACCTGCCGCGGCCGTTCCGCGCCAGCGCGTTCGGCATCACCGGCCCCGCGTCGTTCGTGATCGCCGCGCTGATCGTCTACTGGTCCGGCTGGAGCACGGTGTCCTGGCTGCTCGGCCTGCAGATCGCGATGTTCGCGATCTATCTCGCGTGCCGCCGCTGGGTGCCGACCGCGCACCTGAGCCTCGCCGAGCAGGTGCGCTCGTCCGCGTGGCTGATCGCGTTCTATGCGGCGATGATCGTGCTGTCGTATCTCGGCGGCTTCGGCGGCACGGGCCGGCTCGCGCACCCGTACGACACGGCCGTCGTCGCGGCCGTCGCGCTCGTCATCTACTACTGGGGCGCTCGCACCGGCGTGCGCGCCGACAAGCTGCAACTCGACGACGACGAGGACTGACGCGCCCGCGCCCTTTCCCCTTCCATCGGTCGGGCGCAGCACGCCCGGCCCCGCTTTTTCCCGAGGAAAACCATGCAACTCACAGGTCAGCTCCTGATCGGCCCATCGGCCGTCGCCGGACAGAACGGCTCCTTCCATGCGCTTGCCGCCGCCACCGGCGAACCGCTCGAACCGGCGTTCGGCGGCGCGAGCCTGCACGACCTGGAAACGGCGTGCGCGCTCGCCGACGATGCGTTCGACACGTATCGCGAAACGTCGCTCGACGCGCGCGCCGCGTTCCTCGACGCGATCGGCCGCCACATCATGGCGCTCGGCGACGACCTGATCGAGCGCTGCGTCGTCGAAACGGGGTTGCCGCGCGCGCGCATCGAAGGCGAACGCGGCCGCACGGTCGGCCAGCTTGCGTTGTTCGCGTCGCTCGTGCGCGACGGCGGGTTTCTCGACGCACGCATCGACCCGGCGCGCCCCGAGCGCAAGCCGCTGCCGCGCGTCGACCTGCGCCTGCGCAACGTCGCGGTCGGGCCCGTGGCCGTATTCGGCGCGTCGAACTTCCCGCTCGCGTTCTCGGTGGCCGGCGGCGACACGGCGTCGGCGCTGGCGGCCGGCTGCCCGGTGATCGTCAAGGCGCATTCCGCGCATCCGGGCACGTCAGAGCTCGTCGGCCGCGCGATCCAGCAGGCCGCGCGCGAATGCGGGATGCCGGCCGGCGTGTTCTCGCTGCTGTTCGACGCGTCGCGCGAGATCGGCCAGGCACTGGTCGCCGATCCGCGCATCCAGGCCGTCGGCTTCACCGGCTCGCGCCGCGGCGGCGTGGCGCTGATGCATATCGCGGCCGCGCGAGCCGAGCCGATCCCCGTCTATGCGGAAATGAGCTCGGTCAATCCGGTGGTGCTGTGTCCCGCCGCGCTCGAGGCCCGTCACGACACCATCGCACCGCAGTTCGTCGCGTCGCTCACGCTCGGCGCCGGCCAGTTCTGCACGAACCCGGGCCTCGTACTCGCGATCGACGGCGCCGCGCTGCGCGCATTCGAAGCCGCGGCGGCCGATGCGCTGCGCGCGGCAGCCGCACAAACGATGCTGACACCCCACATCCACGCGAGCTATGCGCAAGGCGTCGCGGCGCTGCGCGCTCACGATGCGGTCGAGCTGCTCGCCGAAGGCGCGGAAGGCGGCCGTCACCAGGCCCGCGCAGCGCTGTTCGCGACGTCCGCCGACGCATTCGTCGCGCATCGCGAATTGCGCGACGAAGTGTTCGGCCCTGCGTCGCTGATCGTGCGCTGCCCGGACGCCGACACGCTGCATCGCGTGCTGAAATCGCTCGAAGGCCAGTTGACGATCGCCGCGCATCTCGCCGACGGCGACGCGGCGCTGTTCGCCGCGCTGCGCCCGACGCTCGAACGCAAGGCCGGCCGCATCCTCGTCAACGGTTTCGGCACGGGTGTCGAGGTCGGCCACGCGATCGTGCACGGCGGCCCGTTCCCGGCGACGTCCGACACGCGCACGACGTCGGTCGGCGCACGCGCGATCGAGCGCTTCCTGCGCCCCGTGTCGTACCAGGACGTGCCGGACGCGCTGCTGCCCGACGCGATCCGCAGCAGCAATCCGCTGCACGTGCCGCAACGCATCGACGGCGTGCCCGCCCCGCGCGAGGTGAACCATGTCTGAGCGCACCGCCGAAGTCGTCCTGTCGCTCGATGAAGTCCACGCGCTCGCGCTGCGCGTGCTGACGCACAACGGGATGTCCGACGCGCATGCGCGGGCCATCGCCAACGTGATCGCGCAGGGCCAGCGCGACGAGTGCCACTCGCACGGCGTGTACCGGCTGCTCGTGTGCGTGCGCTCGCTGAAGAAGGGCAAGGTCGATCCGCAGGCCGTGCCGACGCTGCGCCGGCTGTCGTCGTCGATCGTCGCGGTCGACGCGCATCGCGGCTTCTCGCTGCTGAGCTTCGAGACCGGCCTGCCGGTGCTCGTCGAGATGGCGAAGCAGCACGGCATCGCCGCGATGGCGATCAACCACTGCTATCACTTCTCCGCGCTGTGGCCCGAGGTCGAGGCGATCGCCGCCGAAGGGCTGGTCGGCATCGCGATGAACCCGAGCCATAGCTGGGTCGCGCCGGAAGGCGGCCGCGAGCCCGTATTCGGCACCAACCCGATCGCGTTCGCGTGGCCGCGCCCGGGCGGCGAGCCCTTCGGCGAGCCCTTCGGCGAGCCGTTCGTGTTCGATTTCGCGACGAGCGCGATCGCGCGCGGCGACATCGAGCTGCACGCGAAACAGGGCAAGGCGATTCCGTCGCACTGGGCGATCGACGCGGACGGCCAGCCGACTACCGATCCGAAGGCCGCGCTGCAAGGCGCGATGCGCACGTTCGGCGGCCACAAGGGCTCGGCGCTGGCGGCGATGGTCGAACTGCTCGGCGGCGCGCTGATCGGCGACATGACGAGCCGGGAATCGATGGACTTCGACGAAGGCGTCGGCGCGACGCCCTGCCACGGCGAACTCGTGATCGCGTTCGATCCGAAGGTGTTTCTCGGCGACGATCTCGACGCGGGGCTCGCGCGCGCCGAGCGGATGTTCGAATCGATCGTCGCGCAGGGCGCGCGGCTGCCGTCGCAACGGCGCTTCGACGCCCGCGCGCGCAGCATCGCGAACGGCGTGCGGATTCCGAAGGCGCTGTACGACGAGATCCTGACGCTGCTCGATTGATGCGCGATCGGGCGGCACGGTGCGGCTTCATCGTCCGCGGGACGGGCGATGAAGCCGCCGCCCGGTTGCGCCAGCAATGGTTTGCATCGGGCGTCGTGCTTGGTGGGTTTGGTGGGCTTGGTGTCTTGGTGTCTTGGTGTCTTGGTGCCTTGGTGCCTTGGTGCCTTGGTGCCTTGGTGCCTTGGTGCCTTGGTGCCTTGGTGCCTTGGTGCCTTGGTGCCTTGGTGCCTTGGTGCCTTGGTGCCTTGGTGCCTTGGTGCCTTGGTGCCTTGGTGCCTTGGTGCCTTGGTGGCCTTCGTGTATTCAGCCGCCCCGGCGCGCCGCCCCGCCCCGCCCCGCGCCGCTCGCCCGCGCCCGCCGGCGCCGCCGGCCCGGCGGCTGTGGGATAATCGTCGAGTTTGCCCAGGGCGCAGCTCAAGAGGTTGTTCGCACGGGCGCGAGAGGGGCCTTTATTCCCGAGCCCCCACCCTTTTCCCGCGATATTTCTTCAGCCATCACCATGCCCACTTACCGTTCCAAAACCTCTACCGCCGGCCGCAACATGGCAGGTGCGCGCTCGCTGTGGCGCGCCACCGGCATGAAAGACGACGATTTCTCGAAGCCGATCATCGCGGTCGTCAACTCGTTCACCCAGTTCGTGCCCGGGCACGTGCACCTGAAGGATCTCGGCCAGCTCGTCGCGCGCGAGATCGAGGCTGCCGGCGGCGTCGCGAAGGAATTCAACACGATCGCGGTCGACGACGGCATCGCGATGGGCCATGACGGCATGCTGTATTCGCTGCCGAGCCGCGACATCATCGCCGACTCGGTCGAATACATGGTGAACGCGCACTGCGCGGACGCGATGGTGTGCATCTCGAACTGCGACAAGATCACGCCGGGGATGCTGATGGCCGCGATGCGCCTGAACATTCCGGTGATCTTCGTGTCGGGCGGCCCGATGGAAGCCGGCAAGACGCGTCTCGCGAACCCGGTCACCAAGACCGTCGAACTGAAGAAGCTCGACCTCGTCGACGCGATGGTGATCGCGGCCGACCAGTCGTATTCGGATGCCGACGTCGCCGAAGTCGAACGCTCGGCATGCCCGACCTGCGGCTCGTGCTCGGGCATGTTCACCGCGAACTCGATGAACTGCCTGACCGAAGCGCTCGGCCTGTCGCTGCCCGGCAACGGCACGGTGGTCGCCACGCACGCCGATCGCGAACAACTGTTCAAGCGCGCCGGCCGCCGCATCGTCGAACTGACGCGCCAGCACTACGAGCAGGACGACGAACGCGTGCTGCCGCGCTCGGTCGGCTTCAAGGCGTTCGAGAACGCGATGACGCTCGACATCGCGATGGGCGGTTCGACCAACACGATCCTGCACCTGCTGGCGATCGCGCAGGAAGCCGGCATCGACTTCACGATGAAGGACATCGATCGCCTGTCGCGCAGCGTGCCGCAGCTGTGCAAGGTCGCGCCGAACACGAACAAGTACCACATCGAGGACGTGCACCGCGCAGGCGGCATCATGGCGATCCTCGGCGAACTCGACCGCGCCGGCAAGCTGCACACCGACGTGCCGACCGTGCACGCGCCGACGCTGAAGGACGCGCTCGACCAGTGGGACATCGTCCGCACGCAGGACGAAGCCGTGCGCACGTTCTACCTGGCCGGCCCGGCCGGCATCCCGACGCAGGTCGCGTTCAGCCAGGACACGCGCTGGCCGAGCCTCGACCTCGATCGCGCCGAAGGCTGCATCCGCTCGTACGAGCACGCATTCTCGAAGGAAGGCGGCCTTGCCGTGCTGACGGGCAACATCGCGCTCGACGGCTGCGTGGTGAAGACGGCCGGCGTCGACGAGAGCATCCTCGTGTTCGAAGGCTCGGCGCACGTGACCGAATCGCAGGACGAAGCGGTCGAAAACATTCTGAACGACAAGGTCAAGGCCGGCGACGTGGTGATCGTGCGCTACGAAGGCCCGAAGGGCGGCCCGGGCATGCAGGAGATGCTCTACCCGACCAGCTACATCAAGTCGAAGGGGCTCGGCAAGGCGTGCGCGCTGCTGACGGACGGCCGTTTCTCGGGCGGCACGTCGGGTCTGTCGATCGGCCATTGCTCGCCGGAAGCGGCAGCGGGCGGCGCGATCGGCCTCGTGCGCGACGGCGACCGGATCCGCATCGACATTCCGAATCGCACGATCGACGTGCTGGTGTCGGACGAGGAGCTGGCGCGCCGCCGCGAAGAACAGAACGCGAAGGGCTGGAAGCCCGCGCAGCCGCGCCCGCGCAAGGTGTCCGCGGCGCTGAAGGCGTACGCGAAGCTCGTCATGTCGGCCGACAAGGGCGCCGTGCGCGATCTGTCGCTGCTCGACGACTGATGCCGCGAGCGACCGGCGACCGGTAGCACCTTACCTCGCCGCGCTTGCCCGATCCAAAAGCCGCTCTTCGGAGCGGCTTTTTTTCGTCCGGCACCCGCGGTGCGGCCCCGTCAGTGACGGAGTTCGTCGGGGCCGCCACCCCCGCCGCCGCCGTGGTTGCCGCCACCGTTTCCGCCGCCTTGCGGCCGTGCATAACCGCCGCCCCCGCCTCCCTGGCGTACCGGCGGCGGCATCGCGCGACCCTCTCCGCCCGGTGCAGGCGGCGGGCGCAGCACCGCCGGCGGCGGGCTGGCCGGACGCGTATTACCCGCCCCACCCGGCATCGGCGTCTGCGCCGGCGGGCTGGCCGGACGCGCATTACCCATCCCACCCGGCATCGGCGTCTGCGCCGGCGGGCTGGCCAGACGCGCATTACCCACCCCACCTGGCATCGGCATCGGCATCGGCATCGGCATCGGCGTCGGTACCGGTGCCGGTGCCGCCGGCGCCGGCACGCGGTTCGCGCCGTTCCAGCCGCCGCGCGTCGCCGACGGCCGCGTGTCGTGCACGGGCGGCGAGCCGCCCGGCGCGACCTGCATCGGTACGCCCGGTTGCGGACGCCCTTGCGCCGGCGGCACGCCGCCGGGGCCGAGCCTCGGCTCCGGACGATGCGCCCAGCGATCGCGATCGGGATACCACGGGCGGTGCCGGTAATAGCGATCCCAGTACGCGCCGATCGCGAACCCGGTCACCGGCACGCCGATGATCGCGCCATATTCGAGCAACGGCACGTAGCCGCCCTGGTAGGGATAGTCGAGCAACTGCGCATCGATCCAGCCGCGCACGCCCGGCAATGCGACGTCGCACCACGTGTAGTCGCTCAGGCAGCCGAATACGTCCAGCGCGGTGCCGGGCGGAATCTGCGCGACCACCGGATAATCGGGCGCAGGCCCGGCATACAACTCGGCCGGCGAATTCGTGTAAGCGCTGCTCTGCGCGTCGGCGACGCCCGGTGCGGCCGCGAGGCCGGCCAGGACGACGCACAGACTTCGGACAATCGTGTTCCTCATGATGCTCTCCCGCGTCGCGCCGACGCGCGCCGGTCAGTGGCGATGGCCACCGCCCCAGTGACCGCCACCCCAATGACCGCCGCCCCACGGACGATGCCAGTACCCGCCGCGCCCGCCCCAGTATCCGCCGCCCCAGCGGCCCCAGAAGCCGATCGTCACGGGCGGCCCGTACCAGCCGGAGTAGTACGCCGGGTAGTAATACGGATACGGTGGCGGCACGTAGGCCGGGGCGACATACACCGGCACCGCCGTGTCGGCGTCGACCTGCGCCTGCGGCACGGTCGACGGGGCCGGGGCCGGTGCGGCCGTTGCGACTGGCGTGTCGCGCTGCGTCACCGCGGCAGGCACCGGCGCGTAATAAGGTGCATAACCGTACGGGCTCGTGTAGTAGCAGCCGCCAAGCGCCAGTGCGGCCAGCGCGACGGCGGCGGGCCTCGCGGCGGAAATGGGGTTCATCTCGTACTCCGGCAGAATCCGCGCGCCGCCGCCGGGCGCGCGCCTGACTCTAGCTTACGTCCCCTGCAGATTTCCGCGCGTATGATCGGTTACTTTTTGTTTCCTGCTCCGACCGGCGAAGCAGGCACGCCGCGTGCTGGGCCGTCGGCGGCGCCGACGTTGAAGTTGGCGCAAATGCCCTCAACTTGAACGATGTCGGGCTGACCGGCGCGGACGGGCGTCCGCGATCCACCGGCCCCCCGCAAACCGGCGAGCTTCGGCCCGCCCAGACAGGAACGCGGCTCGCGCCGCCATCGACATGACTACGCCACGCCCCACTTCCCGGGCGGACACACCGCTCGATCCGATCATCCAGTTGCTGGCGCTCGCCGGCGAGCAAGGTTATCTGACGCACGCCGACCTCGTCGACGCGCTGCCGCCCGAAAGCGACAGCCCCGACGCGCTCGACGTCGTGCGCGCCGCGCTTGCCGACATCGGCATCGCGGTACTCGACGAGCCGGCCGTGCCTGCGCCGTTCGCCGGCGCGGCGCCGGTCGAGGTCGATCGCGACGCGCTCGACGAAGGCCGGGCCATGCTCGGCGACCTCGCGCGCGGCACGAGCGCGTCGACCGATCCGCTCGCGCTCTACATGCGGCGCATGCACGCGGTGCCGCTGCTCACGCGCGAAGGCGAAATCGTCCTCGCCCGCGAGATCGAAACGGGCCGCCATCAGGTACTGCACGCGATTGCCGGCTATCCGCCCGCGATCGACGCGCTGATCGAGCGTCATCGCGTGGCGGGCAGCGCCGGCTCGACCGGCTCGCCCGATGACGACGACGCCGGTGCGTCCGCGCCCGCCCGCTACGATGCGCTGCACGCAGCGGTGTCGGCGCTGCGCGGCGCATTGCATGCGCATGGCAGCCGTTCGGCCGAATACCGCGACGCGCGCAACCACGTGGCCGCCCTGCTCGGTTCGCTCCCGTGGGTCGCGCCGGCCGCCGACGACGCGAGCCGTGCGGTCCGCGCACTCGCGGCCGCCCCTCACGATCCGTCGGCGGCCGATGCGGCGTGCTTCGACGCGGTCGCCCGGCGCGCGCTCGCAGCCGCACTGAACGACGGCCAGCAGAAGGTGCGCGACGCGACGCGGGCGATGCTCGAGGCGAATCTGCGGCTCGTGCTGTCGATCGCGCGCAAGTACCTGAACCGCGGCGTCGACCTGTCCGACCTCGTGCAGGACGGCTGTCTCGGCCTGATGCGCGCGATCGAGAAATTCGAATACCGGCGCGGATTCAAGTTCTCGACCTATGCGACCTGGTGGATTCGCCAGGCGATCGCGCGCGCGGTCGCGGATCGCTCGCGCACGATTCGCGTGCCGGTGCACGTCGGCGATCAGTACCAGCGCGTACAGCGGCATGCGCTGCGCTTTCGCCAGCGCACGGGCCGGCGGGCTACGCCGGCCGAGCTCGCGGCCGAAACCGGCCTCGACGAGGACAAGCTGCGCGCGGTGCTCGCGCTGCCCGCCGAGCCGGTCTCGCTCGACACGCCGCTGCCCGACGCGGACACCGGCCTCGTCGAATTGATCGAGGATCAGGCCTCGGCCAGCCCGTTCGAGCAACTGGCCGACACGCGCATGCGCGACTGCGTGCGGTCGCTGCTGCGGTCGGTCACGCCGACCGAGGCCGACGTGCTGCGCCGGCGGTTCGGCCTCGGCGGCGCCGAGCCCGACACCTACGACGCGATCGCGCAGGACGCGGGGATGTCGCGGGAGCGCGTGCGGCAGATCGAGAAACGGGCGCTCGCCGCGCTGCGTACGGCCGCCGAGGCCGAGAACGCGCAGTCGTTTCTCGACGCTTGACCGCATCGAGCGCAGCGCCGATCGTGCCGCGTTCCGGCACGACCGTGCGCTGCGCGCCTGTGCTACGTTTGTCATTGACGCGCATCAAACTTTCTTCGTTGCGCGTCGCCACAATGGTTGACAGCCGACCGGCGCGTCGCTCGCCGCGTCCATTCCGTTTGTGCTTTCCGGGCCCCTCGCCATGCAGTCGACCGTTAGCCAGACGTACGAGGAAAACCGGTCCATCGCGGCCTGCCTGCGCGAGGCCGCGCAGTGGCTCGTCGACCAGGGCGCGAACCCGTACCGGGTCGCCGCGTACCGCGCGGCGGCCGATACCGTCGACGCGCTCGAGCGCGACATCCGCGGCGTGTTCGAAACCGGCGGCGTCGAGGCGCTCGGCGCGCTGCCCGACATCGGCGCGGGCGTCGCGCAGGCGATCGCCGAGCTGCTGGTGACGGGACGCTGGCGCCAGCTCGATCGCTTGCGCGGCGATGCGGAACGCGCATCGGCCTTCGACGCGGTGCCGGGCATCGGCCACGCGCTCGCGCTGCGCATTCATGACGCACTGCACATCGACACGCTGGAAGAGCTCGAACGCGCGGCCCGCAACGGCCAGCTCGAAACGATCGCGGGCGTCGGCCCGCGCCGAGCGGCCGGCATCCGCGCCGCACTCGACGACGTGCTGAGTCGCCGCCGGCGCTGGCAAGGTCACATGCAGAACGCCGATCCCGGCACGGAACCGCCCGTCGAACTGCTGCTTTACATCGACCGCCAATACCGCAACAAGGCGGCCGCCGGCGTGCTGCCGAGGCTCACGCACCGGCGCCTGAACGCGGACGGTTACGTGCCGCCGCCCGTGATGCACATGACCAAGGGCGGCTGGCACTTCACGGTGCTGAGCCAGCATGCCGCGATGCGCACGCCGGAAGCCGGGCGCCCGACCGACTGGGTCTCGCTCTACTTCTACGACGCCGTGCAGTGCGAGCACCAGCGCACCGTCTTCACCGAAACGTACGGCGCGCTCGTCGGCAAGCGGATCGTGCGCGGACGCGAGATGGAATGCCGCGTGTATTACGCGGGATGAGTCATGCGTCGACGGTTTTGCCGACGTCGAACACGGCACGAACGGCATCCCTCTTGACGATTCGGGCATGTCGAACCCGTTACGTCGCCACGTCACCACCCTCCCGTCGAATCGCTACCGCTACGCCCGCCCTCGCGCAGGCTCGCCGCCTACGCGCTTTCCGCCTTCGCGCGGCGTGCCGGACGACGATGCGCGGCAATGCGCAGCAGCTTCTGGAACGACGGGCACTCGAGATGGTTCGCCGCCGGGCACACGGCCGCATGCCGCAGCGCATCGCGCACCGCGCCGAGACGGCGGATCGTGCGGTCGAGCTCGTCGGCCTTGCCATCGAGCTTCGCGCGATCGATCGCGGGCCGACCGTCGCCGCCGACCATCGCGAGCATGTCGTCGAGCGAGAAACCGGCCTCCCGGCCGAGCGCGATCAATGCCAGGCGCTCCAGCACCGACGCGTCGTATTGCCGCCGCAGCCCGTGCCGGCCGATCGGCACGATCAGCCCCTTTTCCTCGTAGTAACGCAGCGTCGACGCGGGCAATCCCGAGCGCCGCGCCACGTCCGCGATGTCCAGTCGGCTCATGCTTGACCTCAAGTGAACTTGAAGTTGCAAGATAGTCGCTCGACTTCACGAAGACAAGCCCGGTGGAATCAGCCGCCGTCGCCGCGCTGCGCCGTTTCCTCGTGGCGATCGAGCGCGTCGAGCAGGTTGCCCGGCCGGCTCATCGCGGCCCTCAGCCTGGCGGCTTTCTCGATATCGGCCGGCGCGGTGAGCTTCGCGCCCTGATCGAGGTACTGTTGCGCGCGCGTCTCGCCTGCGGCGGCCGCCAGGCTCAACAACGCATTCGCGGCGATCGGATCGGATGCGACACCGCTGCCCGCGTAGTACTGCACGCCCAGCCGGAACAGCGAGGTCGCGGCCCCCTGGGCCGCAGCGAGCCGATACCATCTCGTCGCTTCGGCGTCGTCCTTGCGCACGCCCTGCCCGTTTTCGTACATCAGGCCGAGATTGTTCTGCGCGTTCGCGTCACCCTGTTCCGCGGCGAGTCGGTACCACTTGAATGCCTCGGTGTCGCTCTGCGTCACGCCGCGCCCGCTGTCGTACAGGTAACCGAGGGCGTTCTGTGCTTGCGGCTCGCCCTGATCGGCCGCGCGCCGATACCATTTGGCGGCTTCCGCGGCATCCTGCGGCACGCCGGTCCCGGCGTCGTACATCAGCCCCAGATACAGCTGCCCTCTCGGCAGGCCCTGTTCGGCCGCGCGCCGGTAGAGCCGCACCGCTTCCGCGCTATCCTGCGGCGCGCCTTCGCCGTCCTCGTATGCGCGGCCGAGATTGCACAACGCATCCCCATTGCCCTGCGCGGCCGCGCGTCGATACCAGCTCACGGCCTCCGCACGGCTTTGCTCGACGCCGATGCCGGTTTCGTACAGCGTGCCGAGATTGTTCTGCGACGCCGCGTCGCCCTGATCGGCGGCCCGCCGGTACCATTTCGCGGCTTCGGCGGGATTCCGTTCGACGCCGTCGCCGTGCTCGTACATCAGCGCGACGCTGAATTCGCCGTCCAGATCGCCGCGCTTCGCCTTCGCCATCGCCGCGTCGAACGCCCCGGGCGCATCGTCGTGCCCGAGCCAGGCGGTGCCGCCCCCGACGATCAATACCAGCGCGAGCGCGATGAGAATCGCAATACGGGCTTTCCGGCCCATTCGTCGTGCCTCGGTCATCTCTCAGTGTTCTCTTTTTTGTAGTTGCAACCGGTACGCCCGACCGCGCACCCGCGTCACTCGCCGCCGCAGTCGATCAGGTTCCGGCGCACGCGCCCGAGCAGGCGCACCAGCGTCTCGCGCTCATCGGGCGTGAAGCCGCGCAGCCCGTCGTCGGCGACGGTGTCGCCCACCTCCAGCATCTGCGGAAAGATCTCGCGCGACTTGTCGGTCAGCCGGATCACGAACGCGCGGCGGTCGTCGTCGTTCGCGACGCGCTCGATCCACCCATAGCTTTCCATCCGGTCGAGCAGCCGCGTGAGCGAGATCGGCGTGATCTCGAGCCATTCGGCGAGCCGCGCCTGGTTCATCTCGCCCTTCCACGTCAGGTACGCGAGCACGCGGCTTTGCGCCCGCGTCAGCCCGATGCGCTTCGCGCGCCGGTCGAACAGGCGCCCGTTCAGGCGAGCCACGTCGGCGATCAGGTAACCGATCCGGTTCTCGTAGGTCTTGTCCATGCGGCGATTATAGGGTCAAGCCGGAACCGACCCGAGGCTGGCGACCCGGCAATAAGCGGCTATATAATAAGCATGCTTATAATTTGCGCCATACCGGATCGCCGCCCACGGCGACCGCCCCACGGAGACACCCGCTTGAACCCCGCCGCCGACGCCCCTGCTTCGCCCGCCCTGAACCGGCCGATGCTGACCCTGTCGATCATGCTCGCCACGCTGATCCAGACCCTCGACAGCACGATCGCGAACGTCGCGCTGCCCCACATGCAGGGCACGCTGTCCGCGTCGCAGGACGAAATCACGTGGGTGCTGACCTCCTACATCGTCGCCGCAGCGATCGCGACGCCGCTCACCGGCTGGCTGTCCGACCGGCTGAGCGTGAAGCGGCTGCTGATCGTGTCGATCGCCGGCTTCACGGTTGCGTCGGCGCTGTGCGGGCTGTCGGAGACGCTCGTGCAGATCGTCGGCGCGCGGCTGCTGCAAGGCGTGTTCGGCGCCGCGCTGGTGCCGCTGTCGCAATCGATCCTGCTCGACATCAACCCGCGCGAGAAACAGGGCCAGGCGATGGCGATCTGGGGGATGGGCGTGATGGTCGGCCCGATCCTCGGCCCGACGCTCGGCGGCTGGCTCACCGACAGCTACAACTGGCGCTGGGTGTTCTTCATCAACGTGCCGATCGGCGCATTCGCGCTCGCCGGCGTGATGACCTTCCTGCCGGCGCGCGCGCCGCGCCCGCACGTGAAATTCGACGCGTTCGGCTTCGCGACGCTCGCGCTCGCGATCGGCGCGTTCCAGGCGATGCTCGACCGCGGCGAACAGCTCGACTGGTTCGGTTCGTACGAGATCCGCATCGAGGCGCTCGTCGCGGCGCTCGGCTTCGCGTTCTTCCTCGCGCATACGGCGAGCGTCGGCAAGGCGTCGTTCTTCAAGTCGGAACTGCTGCGCGACCCGAATTTCGCAACGGGCACGCTGTTCATCTTCGTGGTCGGCGCGGTGCTGTATGCGACGCGCGCGCTACTGCCGCCGATGCTGCAGAACCTGATGGGCTACCCGGTCGCGACGACGGGCCTCGTCACCGCGCCGAGCGGCGCCGGCACGATGATCGCGATGCTGTTCGTCGGGCGGCTGCTGAAATACGTGGATGCGCGGATGCTGCTGCTCGCGGGGCTGTCGATTTCCGCGCTCGCGCTGTGGCAGATGATGCAGTACACGGTCGTGCTGTCCGAAGCGGACATCGTGTGGCCCGGCGTGATCCAGGGCTTCGGTCTCGGGCTCGTGTTCGTGCCGCTGAGCGCGCTGTCGTTCTCGACGTTGCCGCCCGACCTGCGCGCCGACGGCACGGCCACCTACAGCCTGATGCGCAACATCGGCAGCAGTATCGGCATCTCGATCGTGCAGACGCTGATGACGCGCAATACGCAGGTCGCGCATGCCGATCTCGCGGCCCACGTCACGCCGTTCGACCCGGCCGTGCAGGCGATCGCCGGCAGCCGCGTCGACATCGCACTGCTCGACCGCACGATCAACCAGCAGGCGACGATGATCGCGTACCTGAACGATTTCAAACTGATGTTCGTCGCGACGCTGCTGATGATCCCGCTATTGCTGCTGATCCGCCCGCCGCAGAAGGCGGCGAGCGTCGACGTCGCGCATGCGGCGATGGATTGACGAGCGCGCATGCGCCCGTCCGGGGCCGCGTCAGGCCTTCATCGTCCCGGTTCGCACGTAGCGCTCGTGCCACGACAGCGCCTCGGCGAGCAGATGCGGCGTGTGCTTGCCGAAGCTGTCGCGCGACGCGCGCTCGAAGTAGTCCTCGAGCATCGGCCGGTAGTCCGGGTGCGCGCAGCTCGCGATGATCTTGCGCGCGCGCTGCTTCGGCGACAGGCCGCGCAGGTCGGCCAGCCCCTGCTCGGTGACGACGACCGCGACGTCGTGCTCGGTATGGTCGACGTGGCTCGCCATCGGCACGATCCGCGAGATCGCCCCGCCCTTCGCGGTGCTGGCCGACATGAAGCACGACAGGTAGCCGTTGCGCGCGAAGTCGCCCGAGCCGCCGATGCCGTTCTGGATCTTCGTGCCCATCACGTGCGTCGAGTTCACGTTGCCGTAGATGTCGGCCTCGATCATCCCGTTCATCGCGATGCAGCCGAGCCGGCGCACGAGTTCCGGATGGTTGCTGATCTCCTGCGGGCGCAACACGATCTTCTCGCGGAACGTCGCGATTTCGTCGGCGAAGCGCTGCACGGCGGCCGGGCTCAGCGACAGCGCGGTGGCCGATGCGAAGCTCAGCGTGCCGTCGTCGAGCAGGTCGAGCATGCCGTCCTGGATCACTTCCGTGTACGCGGTCAGGTTCGAGAAGCCGGCCGAGCTCAGTTCCGCGAGCACCGCGTTCGTGATGTTGCCGACGCCCGACTGCAGCGGCAGCAGGTTTTCCGGCAGACGGCCGCGCTTCACTTCGTGGCGCAGGAATTCGATCAGCTGCAGCGCGATCTGCTTGGACGTCGCATCCGGCGCGGTGAACGCATTGCTGCGATCGGGCGCATCGGTCTCGACGACCGCGACGATCTTGTCGGCCGGGCAGCGCAGGTACGGCTCGCCGATCCGGTCGTCGCTCTTCGTGAGCGGAATCGGCTTGCGGTGCGGCGGCAGCGCGGTGCCGTAGTAGATGTCGTGCATCCCGTCGAGGCCGAGCGGCTGGCGCGAATTGACCTCGAGGATCACGTGCTTCGCGCGTTCGAGCCACGTCTTGTTGTTGCCGATCGACGCGGACGGAATCAGCAACCCGTCCTCGCGAATGCCCGCGACTTCGACGATCGCGACGTCGAGATCGCCGTACAGCCCGAACCATGCGTACTGCGCGACGTGACTCAAGTGGACGTCCTGGTAATCGACTTCGCCGCCGTTGATCTTGTCGCGCAACGTCGGGTCGGACTGATACGGCAGCCGCATCGAGATGCCGTTCGTGCGGGCGAGCGCGCCGTCGAGTTCCGGTGCGGTCGACGCGCCCGTCAGCACGTTGATCCGGAAGTCCTCGCCGCGCGCGTGCGCCGCGTCGATGTGGGCGGCAAGCGCGGCCGGCACGGCCTTCGGATAGCCCGACCCGGTGAAGCCGCTCATGGCGACGGTCATGCCGGGGCGGATCAGCGCGGCGGCTTCGTCGGCGGTGCGGACGAGCGAACGCAGGGCGGGAGCGAGGATGCGTGATGAAGACATGGCTGGTTATCTGACGCTTTGGTCTGTCGTTGACGTCGCGGGGGGGGTCTCCTGAGCGACGCGAAGCCCTTGGGGCCGCGAGGGGCGGCCCGGCACCACGGGCACGGTCGGAGTATCGCAGAGGCCATCGCCGCGAAATGTCCGCTGGATGCAAAAGATCCTTGCCGGATTTGCCGGGTATCGAACGAGCGTTCTGTGACAGGCGATCCGCCTCCCGCCGAATGCATGCGAAAGGCGCGCGAAAGCATCGGGCGAATCATGGATTCGCGATCCACCGACCGTCGCGCATCAATCGATGCGATTACGCCGACATTGACGGCCTCCGGCTCGGTAATCGCCGATACCCGTCCGGCGCGGCCGATTGTCGCCCGATGCGGCTTTTCCGGACCTGACGGAGATCAAGGTCGCATGCGCTGCGCGACGCCGGCCACACGGCGCGAAAAAACCGCGCGATCCGCCTGCGAGGCCCGTCCGGCCTTGACAGCCGCGTGAGGCGAACCACACTGGAAGACGGGTTCGCCGACCGGATGGCCGCCCCGTTCACCCGTGCGTTTTTGGCCCGGCCGATGCCTGCAAGACGCGGTAACACTCCCGTATGTCAGGACATTGATCGAATAAAAAGCAACAAATTACAATTCCGTATATATTTCGCCGATGGACCAAAGAAAAACCGCCACACGCCCCGAGCCACCCCCGCCACGCACCTGGGATGCGCGGCTCGCGCGCTCGCTCGTCCGACCGCTCGTCGATACGCCGGTCACCCCGAATCACCTCACCACCGTTCGTCTGCTGATCGGCCTCGCCGGCGCCTGGTGCCTCGCGCACGGCGGCTTCGGCTGGAGCAATGCAGGCGCGTTCCTGATCGTGCTGTCGAACTTCGTCGACCACACCGACGGCGAGCTCGCGCGCATCAGCGGCAAGTCCAGCAAGATCGGTCATTTTTACGACCTGGCGGCCGATGCGCTCGTCACGGTCGCGCTGTTCGTCAGCATGGGCGTCGGCATCGTCGCCCAGGGCGGCCAGATGGCCGCGTCGCCGGTGCTGCTCGGCGCGGTGGCCGGCGCGGCCGTCGCGCTGATCTTCTTCCTGCGCATGCGGATCGAATCGATCGCCGGCAAGGCCGGCACCAAGCAGGCGTTCGCCGGCGGCTTCGAGACGGAAGACGTGCTGTACCTGCTGCCGATCGTAACGCTCGTCGACGGCGTCGAGCCGTTCCTGCTCGCGGCGTCGATCGGCGCTCCGCTGTTCGCCGCCTGGGTCGTGATCGACTGGTGGCGCATCGTGCGGCGCGGCAACCTGCCGCAGAACCCGGCCGCGCAGAACCCAACCGAAATCCAGGCTTCCAAATGACTCCTAGCACGCGCGACGATTCCGTGCTGAGCCCGGCACGCCCCGCGCCCGTGCGCGCGGCCGCGGCCGATCCCGATCGCACCGTGGCCGACTGCGTCGGCCGGCTCGACCTCGACCGCCTGCGCGACGACTACACGCGCCAGGGCTCGTTCCTCTACCTCGACGCGTTCCTGCCGGCCGACGCGCACGCGAAGCTGGCGAATGCCGCCCGCGCGATGCAGGCCGGCCTGAACCGCAATTACCTGCCCGGCCACAAGCAGGGCGGCAGCGTGAGCCGCCATACGATCGACGAGCAGGCGCCGTACATCGCCGAGCTGTATCGCTCGAAGGCGCTGATCGGTTTCCTCGAGAAAATCACGGGCGACAAGCTGATGCTGTCGCCGGACGACGATCCGCACGCGTACGCGCTGTATTACTACACGAAGCCCGGCGACCACATCGGCTGGCACTACGACACGTCGTACTACGACGGCCGCCGCTACACGCTGCTGATCGGCGTGATCGACGAATCGTCGTGCCGGCTCGACTACGAACTGCACACGCGCAACCCGGACGTCGCCGACGAACCGGGCTCCGTGCAGATCGCCGACGGCGGCATCGTGCTGTTCGACGGCGACAAGCTGCGCCACCGCATCACGCCGCTCGGCCAGAACGAAATACGCGTGTCGCTCACGTTCGAATACGTGACGAACCCCGGCATGCGGCCGTGGAAGCGCTTCATCTCGAACATGAAGGACGCGATCGCGTATTTCGGTTTCCGCCAGGTGTTCAAGCAACTGGCGACGCGACGCACGAGCGGGTCATGACACGCGCGGGCCTCATCCTGCTGTCCCTCGGGACCGCACTCTTCATCGCACTCCTGGCCTGGCAGGGCATCGGCGCGGTAGCGTCCACGTTCCTCGCGGCCGGCTGGGGCCTCGCGCTCGTCGCGGCGTTCCACGTCGTGCCGCTCGCGATCGACGCGGTCGCGATCTCCGTGATGTTCCGCCGCGGGCAGCCCGCCGCCGAACTCGGCAATGCGCTGCGCGCGCGCTGGGTCGGCGAATCGGTGAACAGCCTGCTGCCCGCCGGGCAGATCGGCGGCCCGGTGCTGATGGTGCGCCACCTCGCGCAGCGCGGCACGCGGATGGCCGATGCGGCCGCCGCCGTGACCGTCAGCACGACGATGCAGGCGCTCGCGCAAATGGCCTTCGCGCTGATCGGCATCGCCGCGTTCAGCCTGTATGCGACGCACGAGTCGGTCGCGCACCTGCGCACGCCCGCGCTGATCGCCACCGGCGTGCTCGGCGCGCTCGCGGTGATGTTCTATCTGGCGCAGCGGCGCGGGCTGTTCGGCCGCGGGCTGCGCCTCGCGTCGAAGCTGCTCGGCCCGCGCGACTGGTCGTCGCTCGCCACGCGCGCCGACGCGATCGACGACGCGGTCGGCGCGCTGTACCGCGATCGCGCGAAAGTCGCGAAGACCTTCGCATTGAGTCTCGCCGGCTGGATCGTCGGCACCGCGGAAGTGTGGCTCGCGCTGCACTTCCTCGGGCATCCGGTGAGCTGGCTCGACGCGCTGCTGCTCGAAAGCGTCGGCCAGGCGATTCGCGGGGCGGCCTTCGCGATCCCGGGCTCGCTCGGCGCGCAGGAAGGCGGCTACCTGCTGCTCGCGCCGCTGGTCGGGTTGCCGCCCGACGCGGCGCTCGCGCTGTCGCTCGCGAAGCGCGCGCGCGAACTCGCGCTCGGCCTGCCCGGCCTGCTCTATCTGCATTTCAGTGAAAGAAACTGGCAGCGGCGCCATGCGCCGCAGCCGCTCGCCGACTGATCGTTCAGATCGCCGGCTTTTTGGTTGGAGAACCCATGCGAGCCATCATTCTTGCGGCAGGCCTCGGCTTGCGCCTGCAACAACCGCCCGAAGCGCAGTTCCCGAAGTGCCTGCTGCGCTTCGACGACGTGTCGCTGCTCGAGCGCCATCTGCGCGTGCTCGATGCCGCGGGCGTCGACGAGATCGTGCTCGGGCTCGGCTTTCAGCACGAGAAAGTCGAGCAGGAACTGAAGCGCCTCGGCCGCCAGGCCGAGATCGTGATCAACGACCGCTACGACCTCGGCAGCGTGCTGACCGTGCATACCGTCGCCGATGCGATGACGCGCGGCGGCGACGTGCTGTTGATGGACGCGGACGTGCTGTACGACGAGAACATCCTGCACGCGCTGGTGGCCGACGCCGACAAGCCGGTCGATCGCCTGCTGATCGATCGCGACTTCGAGGCCGGCGACGAACCCGTCAAGCTGTGCCTGAAGAACGGCGTGCCGGTCGAGCTGCGCAAGCAGCTCGCGGTCGACCTCGACTACGACACGATCGGCGAATCCGTCGGCTTCTTCCGCTTCACCGAAGGCACCGCGCGCCGCCTCGCGACGATCGTCGCGGGCTACGTCGACAGCGGCCGCGCAAACATGCCGCACGAGGAAGCCGTGCGCGACCTGCTGCTCGAAGGCGGCCATGCGTTCGACGTCGCCGACGTCACCGGCTCGCCGTGGATCGAGATCGACTTCCCGAACGACGTCGCACGCGCGACGCAAGACATTCTCCCCCTGATTCAACGCACCACCGCCGGAGCCGCACGATGAACGCACGCGAACCCAACTTCACCGAATCGCGCAGCGCGCGCCTGCGTCGCATGCTCGTCAGCAGCGACCTCGAATTCCTGATGGAAGCGCACAACGGCCTGTCGGCGCGGATCGTCCGCGAGGCCGGCTTCAAGGGGATCTGGGCGTCGGGCCTCGCGATCTCCGCGCAATTCGGCGTGCGCGACAACAACGAGGCGAGCTGGACCCAGGTGGTCGACGTGCTCGAGTTCATGGCCGACGCGAGCGACCTGCCGATCCTGCTCGACGGCGACACCGGCTACGGCAACTTCAACAACGTGCGCCGCCTCGTGAAGAAGCTCGAGCAGCGCGGCATCGCGGGCGTCTGCATCGAGGACAAGCAGTTCCCGAAGACGAACAGCTTCATCGACGGCGAGCGCCAGCCGCTCGCCGAGATCGACGAGTTCTGCGGCAAGATCAAGGCCGGCAAGGATTCGCAGACCGATCCCGATTTCTCGATCGTCGCGCGCGTCGAGGCGCTGATCGCGGGCTGGGGGATGGACGAAGCGCTGCGCCGCGCGAACGCGTATGCGGAAGCCGGCGCCGATGCGATCCTGATCCACAGCAAGCTGTCGCGTCCGGACGAGATCCTGCAGTTCGCGCGCGAATGGAGCGGCAAGGCGCCGCTCGTGATCGTGCCGACCAAGTACTACAGCACGCCGACCGACGTGTTCCGCCAGGCCGGCATCAGCACCGTGATCTGGGCGAACCACCTGATCCGCGCGTCCGCGTCGGCGATGCAGGCCGTCGCGCGCGAGATCCACGAGAATGAAACGCTGATCAACGTCGAAGACCGCGTCGCGTCGGTCAACGAGATCTTCCGCCTGCAGGACGCCGACGAGTATTCGGCGGCCGAGCGCATCTACCTGTCGTCGTCGTCGCGCGCGTCGAATGCGGCGGTCGTGCTCGCGGCGAGCCGCGGCAAGGGCCTCGAAGCCGTCACCGAAGACAAGCCCAAGGTCATGCTGCCGGTCGCCGGCAAGCCGCTGTTGCGCTGGCTCGTCGACGGCTTCAAGAAGCAAGGCGTAAACGACATCACCGTGGTCGGCGGCTACCGCGCCGATGCGATCGACACGTCGGGCATCAAGCTCGTCGTCAACGAACGCCATGCGCAGACGGGCGAGCTCGCGTCGCTCGCCTGCGCGGCCGAACGCCTGACCGGCGACACCGTGATCTCGTACGGCGACCTGCTGTTCCGCAGCTACATCCTGCGCGACCTCGCGGAGAGCGAGGCCGAGTTCAGCGTGGTGGTCGATTCGTCGCTGACCGAGCCGTCGAACCAGAGCGTGCGCGACTTCGCCCTCTGCTCGGCAGCCGACGATCGCGGCCTGTTCGGCCAGAAGACCTACCTGCAACGCGTGTCGAGCGACGTCGCCGCGGGCACCCCGCACGGCCGCTGGATCGGCCTGCTGAACGTGCGCGGCGCCGGTGTCGACCGCCTGAAGGCGATGCTCGCGACGCTGCAGGCACGCCCCGATTTCGACACGCTCGACATCCCGTCGCTGCTGAACGAACTGATCGCCGCCGGCGAGAAGATCGAGGTGCAGTACGTGCACGGCCACTGGCGCGGCGTCAACGACCTGGAAGACTTCCGCCGCGCGGGCGACTTCGCGCACGGCCAGACGCCGCTGTCCGAACCGGGCGCCGGCAACGGGGGCGCGCAATGATCGAAGCGGCACAGTTCGTCGAGGCCGCGCGCGAACGCGGCTTCGACTGGTACGCGGGCGTGCCCTGCTCGTACCTGACGCCGTTCATCAATTACGTGCTGCAGGACCCGACGCTGCACTACGTGTCGGCCGCGAACGAAGGCGACGCGGTCGCGCTGATCGCAGGCGCGACGCTCGGCGGCAAGCGCGGGATCGCGATGATGCAGAACTCGGGGCTCGGCAACGCGGTGAGCCCGCTCACGTCGCTGACCTGGACGTTCCGGCTGCCGCAGTTGCTGATCGTCACGTGGCGCGGCCAGCCGGGTGTGGCCGACGAGCCGCAGCACGCGCTGATGGGGCCGATCACGCCCGCGATGCTCGACACGATGGAGATCCCGTGGGAGACGTTCCCGACCGACCCCGAACAGGTCGGCCCGGCGCTCGACCGTGCAATCGCGCACATGGACGCGACGGGCCGCCCGTATGCGCTCGTGATGCAGAAAGGCAGCGTCGCGCCGTATGAACTGAAGGCGAATCCGGCCGCGAAGCCGCGCGCGCACGTCGCCGCGCAATCGTCGTCGCGCGCCGGGTCGGCCGATGCATGGCCGACCCGCCACGACGCGCTGCAGCGCGTGATCGCGCATACGCCGGTCGATTCGACCGTCGTGCTTGCGTCGACCGGTTTCTGCGGCCGCGAACTCTACGCGCTCGACGATCGCCCGAACCAGCTGTACATGGTCGGCTCGATGGGCTGCGTGACGCCGCTCGCGCTCGGCCTCGCGCTCGCGCGCCCCGACCTGCGCGTGGTGGCCGTCGACGGCGACGGCGCCGCGCTGATGCGCATGGGCGTGTTCGCGACGCTCGGCACCTACGGCCCGGCCAACCTCACGCACGTGCTGCTCGACAATGGCGCGCACGAATCGACCGGCGGCCAGGCGACCGTGTCGCAACATGTGTCGTTCGCGGGCGTTGCCGCCGCGTGCGGGTATGCGTCGGCGGTCGAAGGCGATACGCTCGACGTGCTCGATGCGACGCTGGCCGCAACGGGGAACGGTGCGCAATTCGTTCGCGTGGCGATCCGCACGGGCGTGCCCGACGGCCTGCCCCGCCCGACCGTCACGCCGGTCGAGGTCAAGACCCGTCTGATGCGGCACATCGGCGCCGCGCAGACCGCCGCCCACGTTGAAGGAGCTCATTGATGCTGCTGCTGAACCCCGGCCCGGTCACGCTCACCGAACGCGTGCGCCGCAGCCTGCTGCAACCCGATCTGTGCCATCGCGAAAGCGAGTTCTTCGACCTGCAGGATGAAGCGCGCGCGCGCCTCGTCGCCGCGTACGAACTCGATCCGGCCGAATGGGCCGCCGTGCTGATGACGGGTTCGGGCACCGCCGCCGTCGAGAGCATGATCGCCGCGCTCGTGCCGCAGGACGGCAAGCTGCTCGTGATCGAGAACGGCGTGTACGGCGAGCGGATCACGCAGATCGCCACGCAGTACGGCATCGCGCACGACGTGTTGAAGCATGAGTGGATGCAGGCGCCCGATCTCGCGCAGATCGGTGCGAAGCTCGACGCGGGCGGGTACTCGCATGTCGCCGTGATTCATCATGAAACGACGACGGGCCGGCTGAACGATCTCGGCGCGATTGCGGACGTGTGCCGTGCGCGCGGTGTGAAGATGCTCGTGGATGGCGTCAGCAGCTTCGGCGCGGAAGCGATCGACTTCGCCGGTGGCGACATCGATGCGGTTGCCGCCACCGCGAACAAGTGCCTGCACGGCGTGCCCGGCGCGGCGTTCGTGATCGTGCGCCGTAGTGCGCTCGCGAAGGCGGCGAGCCGGACTTACTATCTCGATCTCGGTCGGCTTGCAAAGCTGCAGGATCAGCGCAATACGCCGTTTACGCCGTCCGTGCATGCGTATTACGCGCTCGTCGAGGCGCTGCGCGAGTTCGATGAGGCCGGCGGCTGGCGTGCGCGACATGCGCATTACAAGGCGCTTGCGGATCAGGCGCAGGCGGGGCTTGCTGCGCGCGGGATGCCGCTGGTGCTGCCGGAAGGTGCGTCGTCGGTCGTGCTGCGTGCGTATCGGTTGCCGCAGGGCGTCACGTACGAGACGCTGCACGACGGGCTGAAGGCGCGTGGTTTCGTGATTTATGCGGGGCAAGGCGGGCTGTCGAAGGAGTTGTTCCGCATCTCCACGATGGGCGCGATTCAAGCGGCCGATGTCGAGCGGTTGCTGGAAGGGTTTACGGCGCTGACGCGGTAAGCGTCGTCCGCGACTTCGTCCCGGAAAGGCCCGCGAGGGCCTTTTTTGTTGTCATTTGCAAATTCCTGAGGCGTGGAACACGTTGTCGGCATTCGGCCAGGAAGGGACACTGGGCCCTATGCCAGCATCGCTGACAATCGCAGCAAAAAAGCGCCTAAAGCAACTGGGGCTCACGACCAATCGAAAGATAGGTTGATTGTTCGAATCAAGATTGACGTCTCCGTCATGCATTTCCACAATCTCTTTTGCCTATTTTGACGGAGTGAGGATTGCAAATGGATCAGCCCCAAGCTTGCATGATCGCCGCCGATGCAATACCCCGTACCAAACCTTCAAACTACCCTGAGCCGTTTGCCTCGCGCATGACGGGACGGGAGAAGAAACCTCTTGGCGATCCGTTCGGTTTGAGTCAGTTTGGTGTGAACTTGACGACGTTGAGCCCCGGCGCGGTGTCTGCTCTGCACCATCGGCACTCGAAACAGGACGAGTGGGTGTATGTCCTCAGCGGCGAGGTCACCCTCTACGTCGGTGACGAAAGCTACCTCATGCGACCTGGAATGTGCGCCGGGTTTCGCGCGAATGGCATGGCGCACCATCTACAAAATAACTCGGCAGCCGATGCCACGATCATCGAGGTCGGCAGCAGGGTATCTGGCGACGCAGTAAGCTATGCAACGGACGATCTCGTTGCTGTGATGGGTTCAAACGGCCAGTGGGGTTTCCAGCACAAGAACGGTGAACCCTACTAATTTCAACGTCCGCTTTGGAGGGAGCTGAACGTCACCGATGGGTCGGTAAGCGCCTCCCACGCATATCAATGAAAACAACATCTCCGATCACGACAATGAAAATCCTGCGCTTCGCCCCGCTGCTGGTGCTCGCCGCCGCCCCCATCGTTCACGCCGCCGACAGCCAGGCTTGCAGCGACGAAACCGTGACAACCATCGCCCGCTGGGCCGGCATCGCGAGCGCACGCATCGCCACGCGCGATGCGGACCGGCTCGTCGTCGCGTCGTCGTGCAAGGCCATGCCGAACGCGCCGGGCACGACGATCGCGGCCGTCGCATTCGATTCGCTGCCGAAGAGCAAGAATCCCGACGAAAGCAGAAAGCTGCAGGTGATCGCGCTCGTCGAGGGCGGCAAGGTCGTGGCGGCCGAGCGGTCGGTAGTCGAAGAGGATGCGGCGACGGAGATCGGTGAGAATAGCTATCGGATCGACACGGCGCCCTACCGGTTGACGCCCGACGTACGCGCGTTCGGCGTCGTGTTTACCAGCAGTGCACGCGGGCCGAGCTGCCCGGATGCCAACGCCGGTGAAGAGTTGACGCTGTGGGTGCGCGAAGGCAGCCGTATCCGCCCGGTGTTCGGCACCAACCTCTACGGCTGGGTCAGCGTCGAAGGCGACGCCTGCGGCCCGGGTGCAGGCGATGCGCGCAGCGAAGAGGCCCGGATGACGATCGCCGTCGAGAAAACGTCGAGCCACGGCTTCGCCGACCTGTCGATCACGGCGCACATCGCGCAGACGCAACGCAAGAACGGCGATTACTCGGATACGGGCAAGCGCACGGCACGCACGATCGTCCACTACGACGGCAAGTCCTATGGAATCGACATGTTCCGGAACTTCTGGTATTCGCCGGCCGCGATGAAACGCTTCAAGTAACGCCGTGGGCACGACACTGCCCCGCCCGCCTACTCCACCACCTTCGGCCCGATCGCATCGGTCGGCGCCGGCATCCGCAACGCATCGCCCCGCACGCGTCGCGCCTCGCGCGCCGAATAGCGATCCTTGAGCCGCAGGAACGGTTTCTCGACGAGAAAGTAGCTGGCGGTCGCGGCAATCAGCGCCCACACGATGCCGAGCGGAAACCCGTGCGGCACCGGCAATCGCGGATTCGCAAACGGCTGCTGCCACAGATAAAGACTGAACGAAATCGTGCCGACGAACACCACCGGCCCGGCGCGCAACCAGCGCGCGCACCAGAACTCGCTGCGGAAATTCAGCACGACGATCACGAGCGCGATCAGCGCGGCTTCGAGCGTCACGCCGTACGTCGCATTCCAGAAACCGCCGAGCCGGTGTTCGGCGAGCGGCATGCCGAGCAGTACGACGAACACGAGCGCCGTCACGATGCGCGCCTCCCCGCGCCACGAACCTATCCACGCTTCGAGCCGTTCGCGGTTGAGCGACGCATAGCAGCCGATCAGGATCGGATCGATACCCGTATGCAGCATCATCCCGAGTTGTCCGCGCAGCGCGGGCGCCAGGAAATACGTGGCGGCGCGCACCAGCGGCACGATCAGGATCAGCGCGGCCAGCCAGCGCGTGCCGGCGCGGCGGATGCCGAACACGAACAGCAGCGGCCAGAACCAGTAGAACTGCTCCTCGAGCGCGAGCGACCAGAAATGGCCGAGGTACCACGCACCGTCCGGATGCAACGAGTTGTCTCCGGTCAGCCCGAACCACGCCGAGTAATTCCACAGGTGCAGCGCCGCATAGAGCCATTGCCGGCGATCGACGTCGAACGAGCCGGTGAAGGCCACGATCGCAACGGCCGCGAGATACACGTAGCAGGCCGGCCAGATCCGCAACGCGCGGCGCACGTAGAACGACGTGAGCGCGACGCCGCCCGTGCGCGCGAACTCGGCGCGCAGCACGTTGGTGATCAGGAAACCGCTCAGCACGAAGAAGATCAGCACGCCGAGCCGGCCGTCGGCGATCAGCCGCAACGGCGCGTACCAGCCCGTATAGCCGCCGGGCAGCACATGCTCGGCATGACCGACGACGACCATCGCGACCGCGACGGCGCGCAACCCGGTCAACTGCGTGACGCGATGGTTCATCGGCTGGAGTCCGTTGGCACGGTGAAGGAACGGGAATCGGCCGGCGCCCGATTGGCCCGCCGACCCGCCGCCGGGATTTTGTATGAAAAATATCGGAATGAAATTGCTTCAAAAATCCGCGTGACACATGCCGCCGACGAGGCGACGGCGCGCCAACGTCCGGCATGACGAATGGGCATAATGACAAGCCTTGTCCGGCGGCGGCCGGTCCGATGCCCACGCAACGAATTTTGCGGCGCAGCAATCTCCGCAGCCGTACGCGTCCGCACACCGGTCCGCGCCTCGTCCGCGTTCTCTCGACCCTCACCCGGAGTCTGCCTGTGTATCCACCGATCGAACCTTACGCCCACGGCCACCTCGACACCGGCGACGGCCACCGCATCTACTGGGAACGCTGCGGCAACCCGGCCGGCAAGCCTGCCGTGTTCCTGCACGGCGGCCCCGGCGCCGGCTGCGGCCCCGACCATCGCCGTCTGTTCGATCCCGAGCGCTACGACATCCTGCTGTTCGACCAGCGCGGCTGCGGACGCTCGACGCCGCATGCGAGCCTCGAGAACAACACGACGTGGGATCTGGTCGCCGATATCGAACGCCTGCGGGAGATGGTCGGCGCCGAGCAATGGCTCGTATTCGGCGGCTCGTGGGGCAGCGCGCTGGCGATCGCGTACGCGGAAACCCACCCCGAACGCGTGAGCGCGCTGATCGTGCGCGGCATCTTCACGATGCGTCGCGCGGAGTTGCTGTGGTACTACCAGGCAGGCGCATCGTGGCTGTTTCCCGATCACTGGGAAGACTTCCTCGCTCCGATTCCGGAGGCCGAGCGCGGCGACCTGATGGCCGCCTACCATCGCCGCCTCACGGGCGACGACGAAGCCGCGAAGCTCGAAGCCGCACGCGCGTGGAGCGTCTGGGAAGGCCGCACGATCACGCTGCTGCCCGATCCCGCGCTCGCCGCGCACTTCGCGGACGGCCACTACGCGCTCGCGTTCGCGCGGATCGAAAACCACTACTTCGTGAACAAGGGCTTCGTCGAGGAAGGCCAGTTGCTGCGCGACGCGCACCGGCTCGCCGGCATTCCTGGCGTGATCGTGCAGGGCCGCTATGACATCGCGACGCCGGCACGTACCGCATGGGAGTTGTCGAAGGCGTGGCCGGATGCGACGTTCGAGATCGTGCCCGGCGCCGGGCATGCATACAACGAACCGGGGATTCTGGAAGCGCTGGTCGCGGCGACGGACCGGTTCGCGGCCTGAGTAACGTCACGCAACGCGGCGCGTGTTTCCGCGCGTACCGCACGCACCCGCGCTGCCCGATCACAACGCCGCTTCGACGATCGTCCTGCCGCTGATCGCCCGCTCGACGAGCTGTTCGTCGCCGACCTTGCGGATCGCGTCGTCGAGCAACCCTTCCGGTTCCTCGGTCGCCACTTTCAACAGGCCCGACAGCCCGCGCGCGTCGAGCACCACCAGCGTCTCCATCGAATCCGCGCGGCTCACGAGCACGCGGCGCAATGCCGGGCCCGCGCCGAAGCTCGCACAAAGCTCGATCGTCTCGCCGCCGAGCGTGTAGTCGAAGTGCTTGATCATGGTCTGCCGCCGTTGCATGAAAATGGCGCCGCGCGACGGCGCGGCGCCATGACGTCGACGCACCCGCGCGTGCCGCCGGCGCGCCGGACCGGGGCCCGAGCCGTTCGCCGGCATCACCATGCTAGGCGTGCAGTATTAACGAAGACTTAAAGCGCGCGGGCCATGCCCGGCGGCCCTTCAAGCCGCATCGAGCGGCTCGACCGTCACGCCGACCCTCAGCTCCTGATCCGCGCCGCCGCCACGGATCACGCCGCGCAGCGGCGTCACGTCCGCATAGTCGCGGCCGACCGACAGCATCACGTAGTCGTCGCCCGGCGCACGATCGTTGGTCGGATCGAGTTGCAGCCAGCCGCCGTCCTCGGGCCACGCCGGATCGTACACGTCGACCCATGCATGCGACGCGTCGGCGCCGATCAGCCGCGGCTGACCGGGCGGCGGCTGCGTCAGCAGGTAGCCGCTGATGTACCGCGCGGCCAGCCCGAGCGAGCGCAGCGCGCCGATCATCACGTGCGCGAAATCCTGGCAGACGCCCTTGCGCAACCGCAGCGCATCGAGCGCCGACGTCGTGATGTCGGTGCTGTTCGGCGTGTACGCGAAATCGGCATGCACGCGGCGCATCAGGTCCCACGCAGCCTGCACGAGCGGCCGTTGCGGCGTGAAGCTCGCGGCCGCGTACGCGGCGAGTTCGGGGTCGCACGCGACGTGCGGCGACGCGAACACGAACTCGCTCGCCGGATCGTACGGTTGCCCCGCGCGGAACCGCAAGCGGTCGCGCACGGCCTCCCAGGCGGTGGCATGCGCGGCGTCCGGGTTCGCGATCGCAGGCGGCGGCTCGCCGCGCGCGCCGAGCGACCACGCGGGCGGCGTCACGCGCACGGTGCTGCGGCTGCGCACCAGCAGCGTGTCGTGCGGCTGATTCAGCGCGAACGACGCCCGCGCGTTGCCGAACGCATCGATCTCGGTGCAGACCGTTTCCGGTGAAGGTTCGATGTCGAGCGCGAACGACAGCACCTGCTGGCGCGGCGTCGCGAGCGGTTGCAGGCGTGCCTGGTGCTGCGCGGATTCGACGCGCGCCGCGTAACGATATTCGGTGTCGTGCGTGACGCGCAGCAACCGGCCCGGCGCGACGGCGGCCGGCGCATCCGTCGCGATCGGCGCCGAGGCCGCGGCAGCCGGCGCCTGCCGCGCGTTTGCGGCGCCGGCCGGTGTTTTCGGCACGCCTTTCGTCGTCACCATAGCGTCCTGCCCGCCTCGCGCACGTGACTGAAATAGCGCTCGCCGATCCGGTTCGACAACTCCCACACCGCTTTCGCCGTCGTGTCGAGCGCGGCGAGCAGCTTGTCGTGCCGACCGCCTTCGGCGGTCTCGCACAGCTCGTGCAACGACCACGCGGGTATGTTCGGAACCGTCTCGGCCAACTCGGACAGCGCATAGCCTTCGCTGCGCTCGACCTTCGTCAGCCGGCCGCGCAGTGCCTGCACGACCCAGCCGAGCGAGCGCGGGTTGTCGGTATCGAGCACGACGAGCGACAGCAGCGGCGCGACGTCGAAGCCGCGCTGGAACCGCGAACGGAACGTGATCGTGCTGTCGAACAGTTCCAGCACGAGTTCGAAGCCGTCCTGCCGATGCACGGCGCCTTCGTCGAACGCGAACTTCAGCACGCTGCACAGGAAGTCGAGCCGGTCGATCTGCCGGCCGATCGACAGCAATCGCCAGCCGTCGTCGCGCGTCATGTTGTCGGTCTGCGCGCCGGTGATCGCGCCAAGCAGCAGGCCGAGACGTTCCAGCAACTGCAGCGCCTCGTTGCCGATCTGCTCCTCCGCCTCCGGTTGCCCTGCGCTGTCCGCGAACAGTTGCGTCGCGTCGTCGATCAGCCGCCACTGATCGCTCGACAGCCGCTCGCGGATCGCGGCAGCCGCGCCGCGCATGCCGAACAGGCACGACGCGATCCCCGACGTGCGATCGGCGCCGCGCGTCAGCGACGTCGCCAGCTCGTGCTGGAACGCGCGCGGCGCATCGACGGCCTGCGGCGCGTCGGCCGCGATCAGTCCCGTATCGCGGCACAACGTATCGATCAGCTCCAGATGCGCGGGACTGTCGACGTCGTCTTCGCCGCGCAGCCGCTCGAGCGCGGCACGCGCCAGGCGCATCAGGTTGGTCGCGCGCTCGGTGTAGCGGCCGAGCCAGAACAGGTTCTCGGCCGCACGGCTCGCGATCGCGCGCGGCCGCTCGACGAGATCGTCCGGGCCGAGGTGCGTCTGCAGCAGCGTCGTCGAATCGACGATGCCCTCGGTCATCACCCACGTATCGACGGTGCTGCCGCCGCGCGGCATCGGCGCGTTGAACAGCGTGTCGCGCGTGCCGACCCGCGACAGCCCGCCCGGCAGCAGCCGCCAGCGCTGCGCGCCGTCGGCGAGCGCGAAGACGCGCAGCAGCAACGGCTTCGGCACGATGCGCGCGCTGCCGTTGCCGTCGGGCGCATCGGGTCGCGGCCAGGTCGGCGCCTGCGACAGCGGCAGATCCGCCTGCACCGTGTAATGTTCGGGCCGCGCGAGAATCCGCGCCCGCCATTCCGCCAGTTGCGCCTGCGTGAGCCGCGCGCCGATCACCGGTTCGAATGCACCGCCTTCCTGCACGTCAGGTGGATAGGATGCCTTGACGATGCCGCGCGCGAGCTGCGGCAGCGCATCGTCGCACGCGGCCGCCTCGCCGCACCACCACGAATGCACGGCCGGCAACGTCAGCGTTTCGCCGAGCAAGCCTTCCGCGAGACGCGGCATGAAGCCGAGCATCGCCGGCGATTCGAGGAAGCCCGAGCCCGGTGCGTTCGCGAGCAGCACGTTGCCCGCGCGCACGGCCTGCAACAGCCCCGGCACGCCGAGCATCGAATCGGGCCGCAGTTCGAGCGGATCGAGCCACGCGTCGTCGACGCGTCGCAGGATGCCGTGCACGGGCTCGAGGCCGCTCAGCGTCTTCAGGAACACACGGTTGTCGCGCGCGGTCAGGTCGCCGCCTTCGACGAGCGTGAGGCCGAGATAGCGCGCGAGATACGCGTGCTCGAAATAGGTCGCGCTGTGCGGCCCCGGCGTCAGCAGCACGATCCGCGAATTCTTCGCGGCGGGGCTGAGCGACTGCATGCTCTGCAGCAGCGCACGGTACGCGGATGCAAGCCGCTGCACGCGCAGCCCGCGAAACCCGCGCGGAAAGAGCCGCGACACGATCAGCCGATTCTCCAGCAGGTAGCCGAGCCCGGCCGCCCCCTGCGTGTGCTGCGCGACGATCCGCCACTGGCCGTCGGGGCCGCGCGCGAGATCGAACGCGACGACGTGCAGCCACGTATCGCCCGGCACGTGCGCACCGCGCATCGCACGCAGGTAGCCGGGGTGGCCGGTGACGAGCGCGGGCGGCAACAGCCCGCGCTGCAGGATCGTCTGCGGCCCGTACAGGTCGGCCAGCGTCGCGTTGAGCAGCCGCACGCGCTGCAGCACGCCGCGCTCGATCGCGACCCAGTCCTCGGGCGTGACGATCAGCGGCAGCAGGTCGAGCGACCACGGGCCGACCGCGCCGTCGCCGGCGCGCTGCTCGTGCAACTGGTAGAAGAGGCCGTTCTCGCGCATGCGCCGGTGCAGCGCGTCGGCGCGGCGGTCGAGGTCGGCCACGCCGTCGCTGCCGATCGACGTGAAGAAATTGCGCCACGCGGGTGCCAGCGCGGGCGCGTTCAGGCCGGCCGCGCTGCCGCGCAGTTCGTCGTAACGGCCGGCTGCCGCCGGCGCCGCGAGCGCGGCGGCCAGTTCGGCGGCGTCCGGCTGGGCGCCGGAATCGAAAAGCGTGGGCATCGCGTCGAGAGCGGCGAGATGATCAAGGTCAATGGGCGGCACGATGTCGTTCCGTCGTCAGGGTGCAACCGCACATGCGCGCCGCCGCACCGGCGGCAAGCTACCGCGGCGCACGGCCGCAATCTGCCCGCATCCTAGCATTCCGGCGCGGCCGCCGGGAGGTCGCGAACCCCGCATCGTCGTCCACCCTGTCATCGATCGATCACGGCCGCCGCAAGTCGAGCGTGAACGGGAATTCACGGCTCGGCGCGGCGGCCGCGACATCCATCCGCCCCGGCGTGTGCCCGATCTCGACGAAGCGCGCGAGCCGGCGGCTTTCGGCTTCGTACGCATTGACGGGGAACGTCGCGTAATTGCGCCCGCCCGGATGCGCGACGTGATATCGGCAGCCGCCGAGCGAGCGTTGCAGCCACGTATCGACGACGTCGAACGTGAGCGGCGCATGCACGCCGATGGTCGGATGCAGCGCCGACGGCGGCGACCACGCCTTGTAGCGCACGCCCGCGACGTATTCGCCGACGGTGCCGGTCGGCTGCAGCGGCAGCGCGCGGCCGTTGACGGTCACGACGTGCCGGTTGTCGTTCAGCCCCGTCACGCGCACTTCGAGCCGTTCGACCGACGAATCGACGTAGCGCACCGTGCCGCCGATTGCGCCCTCCTCGCCCATCACGTGCCACGGTTCCAGCGCACCGCGCAGCGACAGCTGCATCCCGTTCACCGCGATCTGCCCGAACAACGGAAAACGGAATTCGAAATGCGGCGCGAACCACGCGGAATCGAACGCGAAACCGGCGTCGCGCAATTCGGCGAGCACGTCGTCGAAATCCATCTTCAGGAACGCGGGCAGCATGAAGCGATCGTGCAGCGCGGTGCCCCAGCGCGTGAGGGGCGTCGTGTACGGCGCGGTCCAGAAGCGCGCGACCAGCGCGCGCAGCAGCAGTTGCTGCACGATGCTCATCCGCGCATGCGGCGGCATCTCGAACGCGCGCAGTTCGAGCAGGCCGAGCCGGCCGGTCGACGAATCGGGCGAATACAGCTTGTCGATGCAGAACTCGCTGCGGTGCGTGTTGCCGGTCACGTCGATCAGCAGGTTGCGCAGCACGCGGTCGACGAGCCACGGCGGCATGTCCTGTCCGAACAGCAGCTTGTTGCGCTGGATCTCCGCGAACGCGATGTCGAGCTCGTAGAGCTGGTCGTTGCGCGCCTCGTCGACACGCGGCGCCTGGCTCGTCGGCCCGATGAACAGCCCCGAGAACAGGTACGACAGCGACGGATGGTTGTGCCAGTACGCGATCAGGCTCGCGAGCAGGTCCGGGCGGCGCAGGAACGGGCTGTCGGCCGGCGTCGCGCCGCCGAGCACGAAGTGGTTGCCGCCGCCGGTGCCGACGTGCCGCCCGTCGACCATGAATTTCTCGCTGCACAGCCGCGATTGCCACGCAGCGTCGTACAGGAATTCGGTCTGGTCGACGAGTTCGTCGAAGCTCGCGGCCGGATGGATGTTCACCTCGATCACGCCGGGATCGGGCGTCACCTGCAGCAGCTTCAGTCGCGCGTCGCGCGGCGGCGGATAGCCTTCGAGCACGAGCTTCACGCCGAGTGCGTGCGCGGTCGACTCGATCGCGCCGAGCAGGTCGAGATAATCCTCGAGCGCGGCGAGCGGCGGCATGAACAGGTACAGGATGCCGTTGCGCACTTCGACGCACAGCGCGGTGCGCGTGATCCACGCGGCCGATTCGAAGCGCTCGGGCCGACGATGCGGGTCGACGGCGCCCGGCCGCTCGCTCCCGGCCGCGCCGTCGGCACGCCACTGCATCACGGTCGGCGCGGACGCTTCGCGATGCAAGCCGGCCAGATAGCGCGGCGCGTCGGCCGGGCCCGCGTAGCGGGCGCGAATGGCGGCCGCGTCCGGCAATGCATCGCGCGGCGCGAACGGATCGCGTTCGACGAGGTACGGATAGTCGGCGCGGGCCGTCCACGGCAGCGAATCGAGCGGCAGCCGATAGCCCATCGGCGAATCGCCGGGCACCAGATACATCCGCTCGTCGCGGAAAAACCACGGGCCCGTCTGCCAGCGCGGCCCGTCGAGGCCCGGCCGATCGCCGCCCGACGAATCGTCCATGCGCTTGATCGGCAGCACGTAGCCGACCACACTGTCGAGCTGCTGCTCGAACACCTTGCGCAGCCGCGCACGTTCGAGCTCGTCGTCGAGGCGCGCGTCGAACGGATCGACGTTGACGGGCAACCGACGCTCGCGCCACAGGTAGTACCAGACGTCCTCGTAGCCGGGCCGGATGAATTCGCCGGTCAGGTTCAGCCGCGCGGCGAGCGCGTCGATGAAACGCTTCGCGTCGTCGGTGGTATACGCGGACGGCTCGCGCTCGTCGGCGAACAGCGACGGATCGTGCCACACGGGCTGGCCGTCCGCGCGCCAGAAGATCGACAGCGCCCAGCGCGGCAGTTGCTCGCCCGGGTACCACTTGCCCTGCCCGAAATGCAGAAAACCGCCGTCGCCGTATTCGGCGCGCAGCCGCTGCACGAGTTCGGTCGCGTAGCCGCGCTTGGTCGGACCGAGCGCATCGGTGTTCCACTCGGCACCGTCGCGATCGTCGATCGACACGAAGGTCGGCTCGCCGCCCTGCGTGAGCCGCACGTCGCCGGCGGCCAGCGCGCCGTCGACCTGCGTGCCGAGCGCCAGCACGGCATCCCACTGCGACTCCGTATACGGCTTCGTCACGCGCGGCGACTCGTACACGCGCGTCACGCTCATCTCGTGCTCGAACGACACTTCGCACTCGTCGATCAGCCCTTCCACCGGCGCGGCGCTCGTCGGCTGCGGCGTGCACGCGAGCGGAATATGCCCTTCGCCGGCGAGCAGGCCCGACGTCGGATCGAAGCCGATCCAGCCGGCGCCCGGCAGGTAGACCTCGCACCACGCGTGCAGGTCGGTGAAATCGACCGACGTGCCGCTCGGGCCGTCGAGCGATTTCACGTCGGGGGTGAGCTGAATCAGGTAACCCGAGACGAAGCGCGCGGCGATGCCGAGATGGCGGCACAGCTGCACGAGCAGCCACGCGCTGTCGCGGCACGAGCCGGACGCGAGTTCGAGCGTCTGCGCGGGCGTCTGCACGCCCGGCTCCATCCGCACGAGATAGCCGATGTCGCGCTGAAGCCGCTGGTTCAGCGCGACGAGGAAGTTCACGGTGCCGGCCGGCGTGCGGTCCACGCCGTCGAGATACGCGCGAAACAGCGGCGCGGCGCTCGTCTGCGGATCGCATGCGAGATACGGCGCGAGCTCGGTCTTCAGCGCGTCGTCATAGCTGAACGGATATTGCTCCGCGCTCGCTTCGAGGAAGAAGTCGAACGGGTTGTACACCGACATCTCGGCGACGAGATCGATCGTGATCTCGAAGTGCTCGGTGCGCTCGGGAAACACGAGCCGCGCGAGATAGTTCGAAAACGGATCCTGCTGCCAGTTGATGAAGTGCTGCGCGGGCTCGACCGTCATCGAATACGCGAGGATCGGCGTCCGGCAATGCGGCGCGGGCCGCAGCCGCACGACCTGCGGGCCGAGGTTGACGAGCCGGTCGTAGCGATAGCGGGTGGTGTGATGCAGCGCGACGTGGATGGACATGGGAGCTCGAGTCGGGTTGGGCCGGCCGCGCACGCCGCGTCGCTTCCGACGCGGCGGCCCGGCATGGCGGATTCGGCGAAGGCGCGCGCCGGGTCAGACGAGTTCCGGCGTCTGCACGACGCTGATCTCGACGCCGACGGCCGTCGCGCCGAGCCCCGTCACCGGCTGCGCGTCGCGATGGTCGAGGCCGACCGCGATGCGCACGTAGCGTTCGTCCGGGCAACGGTTCATGAACGGGTCGAAGCCGACCCAGCCGAGCCCTTCGACATAGGCCTCGGCCCACGCGTGGCCGGCCGGCTGCTGCATCAGCGCCGCGGCTTGCGGCTGCGTGCCGAGCGCCGCCTGCGACTGCCCCTGCGATTGCGACTGAACGGCATGCGACGCGCCGAGCGCCTGCTGCATGCCGTCGGCGCTCTGCAGCGCCAGCGCTTCCTCGTCCTCGACGTCGCCCGCATGCTGTTTCGCATCGGCGATGCGCTGCATCGCGCTGTCGGCCAGCACGTAGCCCGAGATATAGCGTGCGGGAATCTTCAGCACACGTGCGGCCGCGATGAACGCGTGTGCATGGTCGCGGCTCGTGCCCTCGCCGCTTTGCAGCGCGGTTTCCGCATCGACGGCGGCATCGCCGGCCAGGTTCGGCGCGTACGCGATGCGGCCGTGCACTTCCGTCATCAGCCAGTGCAATGCGTCGAGGCCTCGCGGCTCGATCGGCAACGCGTCGGTCAGCGCGCGCACGGTGTCGCCCGCCTTCGTGAGTGCGGTCTCGCGCTCGAAGATCCACGGCGGCGCATAGCCTTCTGGATTCCCGAGTATGCCCGCGCGGTCCTGCGTCTCGACGACGCCGGCCGCCACGACGACGATCTCGGCCTTCGCGCCGCGATCGTGGCGCACGAGGTCGATCCGGTTGCCGAGCCCGTCGGCGTAAGACAGCGTCGGCTCGACGCCGTCGATCGTGACCTGCCACGCGCGCACCGTTTGCCCGGGGCCCGACTGCGGGCGCAGCCGCAACCGTTGCAGTGCATGGGTGGCCTGATCGTCGAACTGGTAACGCGAAATGTGTCGGATGGCGAGTCGCATGGCAAGCCTCAGTCGAAGTTGTAAGCCTGGGCGATTTCGAGCCCGAGGCTGTTGTTGCGGCCGATGAAGTCGGTCAGGAATTCGTGCAGGCCGCTCTTGAAGATCCGCTCGACCGAGGTATCGGACAGCATTTGCAGAATCTTCGTGGCCGTGTCGTGACACGGGTGTGTCACGCCGTAATCCTTCGCGAGCAGGTTCAGGCTCGACACGACGCGCCCGTAGCAATAACGCAGCGAACGCGGCATGCGGCCGTTCAGAATCAGGTAGTCGGCGATGTTGAGCGGCTTGTACTGTACGTCGTACACCCAGCGATACGAACGGTGTGCAGCCACGCAGCGCAGGATCGTCTCCCATTGGTAGTTGTCGAGGATCGTGCCGACGTGCGATACCGACGGCAGCAGCAGGTGGTATTTCACGTCGATGATCCGCGCGGTGTTGTCCGCGCGTTCGACGAATGCGCCGATCTGCGCGAAATCGAAGATCTCGTTGCGCAGCATCGTGCTGTAGAAGCTGCCGAGGATCAGCGCGGTTTCGCGCTTCACCTGGTCGAGCACGGCCGGCAGCTCGCTTTCCGGCACCGGCTGCGCCAGCGCGCGGCGCAGCGCGAGCCACGCGCCGTTCACGCTTTCCCACGCCTCGCGCGTCAGCGCCGTGCGCACCATCCGCGCGTTCGAGCGCGCGGCCTCGATGCACGACAGCACGCTCGACGGATTGTCGCGGTCGCGCAGCAGATAGTCGGTCACGGTATCGGCCGCATACGCGTCGTATTTCTGCCGATAGCCGTCGTCCGCGCCCGAGCTGACGAGCACCGACGACCATTCGGCCGGCGCGTCGGCCGTGCGCGTAAGCGCCATCCGCAGCCCGGCATCGACGATGCGCGCGATGTTCTCCGCGCGCTCGATATAGCGGTACATCCAGTAGAGACCGCTTGCAGTACGTCCCAGAAGCATCTCGTGTCCACTCCGTCTTCGTTCGGTTCGCGCGCCGGCTCCGGCGCGCGCGGTCGTGCCCGGCTCAGTCGGCCAGCACCCAGGTGTCCTTGGTGCCGCCGCCCTGGCTCGAGTTGACGACGAGCGATCCTTCCTTCAGCGCGACGCGCGTAAGCCCGCCCGGCGTGATGCGGATGCGGTCCGACACCAGCACGAACGGACGCAGGTCGACGTGGCGCGGCGCGAGGCCGGCGTCGGTCAGGATCGGCGTCGTGGACAGCGCGAGCGTCGGTTGCGCGATGTAGTTCGCGGGACGTGCGCGCAGCTTCGCGGAGAATGCCTCGAGTTCGGCCTTCGATGCGCACGGCCCGACGAGCATCCCGTAGCCGCCCGAGCCGTGCACCTCCTTCACGACCAGTTCGTCGAGATGCTCGAGCACGTACTTGAGGCTGTCGGCCTCGCCGCAGCGCCAGGTCGGCACGTTCTCCAGCATCGCCTTGCGGCCCGTGTAGAACTCGACGATCTCCGGCATGTACGAGTAGATCGCCTTGTCGTCGGCGATGCCGGTGCCGGGCGCATTCGCGATCGTGATGTTGCCCGCGCGGTACACGTCCATGATGCCTGCCACGCCGAGCACCGAATCCGGGCGGAACGTGAGCGGATCGAGGAACGCGTCGTCGACGCGGCGGTACAGCACGTCGATCGGCTGGAAGCCTTCGGTCGTGCGCATCGCGACGCGGCCGTCGATCACCTGCAGGTCGCTGCCCTCGACGAGGTGCACGCCCATCTGGTCGGCGAGGAACGAATGTTCGTAGTACGCGGAATTGTGGATGCCGGGCGTGAGCACCGCGACGGTCGGATTGTCGGTGTTGCCGCCCGGCGGGCACACGGCCGCGAGCGACTGGCGCAGCATCTGCGGATAGGTTTCGACCGGGCGCACCTTCACCTGCTGGAACAGCTCGGGGAAGAGCTGCATCATCGTCTCGCGGTTTTCCAGCATGTACGACACGCCGGACGGCGTGCGCGCGTTGTCTTCCAGCACGTAGAACTCGTTCTCGCCGGTGCGCACGATGTCGACGCCGATGATGTGCGTGTAAACGTTGCCGGGCGGCCGGAAGTCGATCATCTCGGGGATGAACGCCTCGTTGTGCGCGATCAGGTGCTTCGGCACGATGCCCGCGCGCACGATTTCCTGGCGGTGGTAAATGTCGTCGAGGAACGCGTTCAGCGCCATCACGCGTTGCTCGATGCCGAGCGACAGCCGGCTCCATTCCGCCCCCGAGATGATGCGCGGGACGATGTCGAACGGAATCAGCCGCTCGGCGGCCTCCGCGTCGCCGTAGACAGCGAACGTGATGCCCGTCTTGCGGAACACGCCTTCCGCATCGTGGGCTTTCTGGGCGAGGCTCGCGGGATTCTGCGTGTCGAGCCATTGCTTCAGGCGCGCGTAAGGCGCCCTTACCATGTCGCCGGATTGCAGCATTTCATCGAATGGCTTCATCGACCTTTTCTCCATCGATCGTTTTCCCCGGCATTGCGCATGCCGGACCGGCGTACTGAATGCTTTGCAAGGAACGTGCCTTGCTCGATCCCTTCGATATCCCCCTGTTTTGCGCCGCCCAGGCACGCCCGTGCGGCATTTCGCACCACAACGGTGCAGCGCCCGACGCGACGGGCGCCGGCCGTGCGCCGCAAGCGCGCACGGCCGATGCGGCGCCGCGCCCGACGAACATAGTTCTCCAGCGTGTCACGGATGTGCAATCTGCACTGCACCAAAAGCGGCGAGCCGGGCCCCCGGAACGACCGCCAGCGGGCGGGCCGGCACGCACACGGCGCAGCCGGCCCTGAGGGGAAGTGCCGTCCGGGCGGCCGGGACAGTCCGATGCGGTGAACCGTCCGGTTAACCGGTCCGGCCCCTCAACGCTATGCAGCCGTAATCCCGCCGACAATGCCCATGCATATTTCGACTGACACCCATCGAAAAAAAACATCGGCCCGACCGGCGCGAGGCGCGGTACGCTAGAACGTTGGTCAGCAGACGGCGCCGCCTTTCAGGCGCCCGACTATAAAAAGCGAAGATCGAAATGGAAGCAAAGTGGCTGGAAGATTTCCTGAGCCTCGCGGATACCAAGAGTTTTTCACGGGCCGCGCGTCACCGGCACCTGACGCAGTCGGCGTTCAGCAGACGAATCGCCGCTCTCGAAACCTGGATGGACGCGAAGCTGGTGGACCGGAGCATCAATCCGATCGCGCTGACGCCCGCCGGCCAGATGTTCCGCGGACTCGCCGCGGACATCCTGCGCAGCATGTATGCGGCGCGCAATCTCGTGAACGGCTATGACCAGTTCGCGGCGAGCGACCAGGTCGTGCGCTTCGCCGTCGCGCATACGCTCGTGTTCACGCTGTTTCCCGAATGGCTCAAGCGGCTCAACGGCGAGGTCGGCCACGTGACCGCGCGCGTCAATGCGGTGAACGTGCCGGAAGGCGTGCAGCAACTGGTCGAAGGCGAATGCGACCTGCTGCTCGGCTATCACCATCCGCAGTTGCCGATCGTGCTCGACCCGAACCACTTCCCGTTCGTCAGTCTGGGCGTCGAGCGGATCCTGCCCGTGTCGTCGCCCGACGCGCACGGCAAGCCGGTATTCCAGCTGCCCGGCACGCCCGATGCGCCGCTGCCGCTGCTCGCGTATTCGTCGGGCGCCTTTCTCGGCAACATCGTCGAGATGCTGCTGTTGAATGCGACCGAGCCATATGTCCTGCACCGGTGTTTCGAAACGCACATGTCCGAAGCGCTGAAAGGCATGGTCGTGGCCGGGCACGGCATCGGCTGGCTGCCCGAGAGCTGCGTCGCGAAGGAGCTCGCTGACGGCACGCTCGTGTGCGCGGGCACCGGCGACTGGATCACCGAACTCGAAATCCGCCTGTATCGATCGGCGCGCAAGCGCGGGCTCGCGGCCGAGCAGCTGTGGGCCTACATCATGAACCGGCCGCGCACGGCGATCGACGGTGCGATCGGCGCCGAAGAGGCGGCCGCACCAGCGATGCGCAGCGCGCGGCGAAGCGCGAGCGGCAGTCGCTGATGAAGCCTTCGCGCCGTGGATATCCACGGCGCGCATGCGCGTTCCTTCATCGGCAATCGATAATTCCATCCGACGCCGTTAATCCCTCCTCGACTGTAATCGATCTCGATAAAACGCAAACGTTTGCGAATTCATATCGTACTTTTTACTGCTTTCCGTATTAAGTAAGAATATTCAGGCCGATTTTCAGGACAGAAATACCTTGTTACACAAGTTTCGATTTACCTGTAAGTATCGGAATAACCAAAAATGGCGCACCCTCATTTCATGATGTGCGACTCGAAGCCCTGTTTTCATGGATTTGCGCCGATCCCGGTGCAATAGTTTCTTTTATCAGTCGTTATTTTTCGGCAGGAACGTCGATACCTCCGACGTGATTCAAAGCGTGCTCGATCATCGCTACCGACGAGCAATTTTCATGTTCGGCAATATCGACTTTATTCAGCAATAAGCGATCCTCACCAATCCCTCCTTATCCTATTTAGATAGGACCTTTTACCCTCGTCCCATTCGGGCCACACGCGGTTGTTGGTTCAAAAACCATCGTGTATCAATAGCGTGTCGCAAAAAGAACGTTGGCAAATTCGACTCGGGGTCGGTGCACGTCATCGACTCCGGACGGGAGATTGCAATGTCACCCTCGCTTCGACAGCATGCTCGCCCTTTTCTGAGCGTCGTGCTCTCCACGCTCTGCATGAACGCCATGGCACAGACACCGGCGACCTCGGCGCCGCCGGCGTCCGGTCCGGGAGCAAACCGGTACGTGATTTCGTATATCTGCGGCGATGCGCGGATCGACGGTACCGCGCCGCTGCCGCCCGACGGCCGCCCGTACAACCTGGGCGTGTCTTTCGTGTCCGGAAACACCGGGCAGCCGCTCTCCAACGTGCAGGTGCGCCTGCGCCGGCATGGACGCGTGCTCGTCGAATTCAACGCATCGGGATCGCGCTGCCTGTTCAGCGTGCCCGATGCGAGCTATCGGGTCGAAGGGACCTATCAGGGAGCAACCCAGTTCGCGATCGTCGAGACGGGCACGCTCACGACGCAGTTGCGATGGTGAGCGTCGCGTCGCCCCGCTGCGATCACGTCATTCGTGGAACGCATCGAATCAAGGAGTCTTGAATGCCCCGTGCAGAACGACCGGACGACTCGCCTGTCCGTCAGCCGAAACCCTCGTGGGGTCCGGGAAAGAATGCGGCGCTCAGCATCGCCGCGTTTGCCGCGATCTTCGGCGCTTTCGCGTATGTCGAGCGAGACGCGAGGGTCGGCCATGCGAGCGTGACGCACGATATCGCCGGCGTGATCGGAACCGCCGTCGGCAAGTACCGCAAGCTCATCGTCACCGCGACCGGCGGTGCGTCCGGCCCGGCGGCGACCGCCGGCTCGACGTCGACGCTCGCGCAGGCCGGGCCGGTTCCGCCGTCCGCCTCGGCTGCGCCTGCCATGTCGGCCGCGGTCGAACCGGCCGCGCCGCCGGACACGACGGCCCGTTCCGAACCGAAACACCCACGCCGCGCGCATCTGCCGGCGACGAAGCTCGCGGCCGACCCGCACGCCGCGTCGACCGGCAGCCGTACGGCGCGCCCGGGCGATGCGCACCGGACGTCACGTTCGCAAACGCTGGCGCGCACGAGAAAACATCCGGACCCCGTGCCGAAGCAGCAACCGCAGTCGTATATCGCCGACACGTCGCATATGGAGGCCACCAGCGTCACGCACGACGAGCTGGAAGGCGCCCGCGCTCTGGCCAAGGCGCGCTGGTGCGCACGGATCGACGAATGGAGTTGTGTAGAGCAAAACGCGAGCCGTGCACTCGCCATCGACCCGAAGAACAGCGAATCGCGCGCGCTGCTTGGACAAGCGATCCGCAACCGCCTGTGAACCGGTCGGACGACGCCTGGCCTCGCTGCCCGGCGATGCGACGACCGGCGACGCGCGTCGTCGGGCGTGCAACCGATGTGATCGTTTCAAAGTGAGGACACACCGTGGCCAACAATCGTCGACAACAATGCACCACCGTCGCTCCGCCGAATCGGCGGATCCTCCTGCATGCGCCGCTTCTGTGCCTGCTCGTCGCGTCCGGCTCGTGCCTTGCCGCCGAAGGCGACGCGGAGCCGCGCAGCGCGAGCGAAATCGCCGGATCCCGCGGCACGCCGGATGCGCTGCCGCCCGACCTGCAGCCGACGGGCGTGGCGACGCAGGCCGCGCAGGGTTCGGGCGCGCAGCCCCCTTACGCGCCGACGCCGATCGCTCGGGCCTCGGATGCGTCGATGCAGAGCGCGCAGGGATCGAACCCGGCGATGCCGACCACGGTCGTGGTGGACCCGGATGCCGCGCAACCGAGCGCCGCGGTGCAGGCGCCGACCTCGTCGAATGCCGCCGCAGCGGTCGAGCCTGCGTCGAACGCGCCGATGCTGCTGGCCCAGGCATTCGACACTTCGCCGCCCGATACGTCTGCGCCGCGCGAGCGAAAGTCGGATGCACCGCAGCAGCTCGCCCAGACCGCGACCGCTGCACCGCCGGCTACGCCCGCTACGCCGACGCTCACCGCTCAGGCATCCGGCACGCCGATGCCGAATGCGCCCGCGCCCGTGACCCAGCCGTCCGGTACCGCACCGCCGTCGTCCCCACAACCGACTTCACAGTCGCCCGGTGCGCAGCTCCCCGGCGAGCCGACCCAACGATCGCAGGGGCCCGACGTCGAAGCACCGAATGCACAAGCGCCGAATCTGCGCACGGCCGATGTCGCGACGGTGCGCAACGACGTGTTCGGCCTCGCGGCCAGCGGCGGCGCGGTCAAGGCGCTCGATGAAGCGAAGGCTCGCCCCGACGCCTTCTCCGCCGTCGACATCGCGCAACTGGAAGAACTGTCGATTCGCCAGCAGGTGCGCGGCGGACGCGACAAGTCGCGTTCGATGACGAGTTCGGACCGCTTCGACGGAATCGACAGCGCGCTGCGCGCGGCCGACGACCTCGACAAGCGGATACCGGCCACGCCGGAGTACACGCCGGTGCGCACCGCGCTCGCGGGCGACCGGGTAGTCGCCCTCGCGGCACGCGGCGACATGAAGACGGCCGTCGCGACGTTCGAGACGATTCCGTCCAACGCGGAAATCTCGATCGACGCGCTCGCGGCCGTCGGCGACGCCTATCTGTATCTGAGCGAGCCGGCCAAGGCGAACGCCGTGTATGCGCGCGCGCTGAAGCAGGCCACCGCATCGCCGACGGATCGCGCGACGCGCGGCTTCCAGTACGGCTCGCGTACGCGTCCGATCGAGTTGCAGGAAGGGCTGTTCTGGTCGTACGTCGACCAGGGCCGCGCGGCGCAAGCGAAGCAGGTGCTCGACGACATGGAGAAGTCGCTGCCGCCGGCCAAGCAAGTGACCCACGTCGGTCCGGGAGAAAGCGACTACCTGCGCTACTACCGGCTGCGTGCGCAATACCTGATCTTCACGGGTCACGCCAACGAAGGGATCGCCGCGCTCGAACAGCTCGAGCAACAGGTGCCGTTCAACGCGGAGATCCGCGCCGCGCACGCCGATGCGGTGTCCGGCCAGGCCCATCCGCGCCAGGCGATCTCGATGTATCGCGCGTCGCTGACCGATCACCCGGACAGCGTCGAGATGCTCGCGGGCCTCGGCCGCGCGTCGCTCACGGCGGACGACTACGCGACCGCGAAGACCGTCGACCAGACCCTGGGCAACACGTTCCCCGATAGCGGCGCCGTGCGCGGCTTCAAACGCGACTACAACGCATACCGCAGCCCGGTGTTCACGACCGACCTCAGTTTCGAGCACGGCAACAGCGCGCTGGCCGACAACAGCTTCACGTCGGACAGCTATGTGTATTCGCAACCGTTCGGCGACAACTGGCGCGTGTTTTCGCACACGTTCTACGGTTTCGCGCAGACCGACGGCGGCAGAGTCAGCCGCACGCGCACGGGCATCGGCGGCGACTACCGGCACGGCCCGCTCACGGTGCTGGGCGAAGTCACGCGCTCGATGGGCTCGGACGGCCGAACCGGCGGCCGCGGGACGATCGCGTATGCACTGAACGACTACTGGACGGTCGGCGCCGGGCTCGACACCAACGACAACTCGCTGCCGTGGAAAGCGTATGCCGCGCACATCTGGGGCCGCTCCGCGAACGTCGAGGTCGTGTATCGCCAGAACGACCGGCGCGAAGTCAAGCTGAGCTACGGCGTGAGCCGCTACAGCGATTCGAACCTGCACCAGGAAATCGCGGCGACCGCCACGCAGCGCGTGTACACGTCCGCGAACCAGCTCGTCAACGTCTCGCTGAATCTCGGTACCGACAGCAACACGCGCCGGGACGCGCCCTACTTCAGCCCCGGGCGCGACTACGCGGCCGCGGCGACCGTCATGCATCAACTGACGCTGTGGAAGAAGGGCGACACGGGGCTGCAACAGCGCCTGTCGGTGTCGGGCGGCGCGTACAACGAGCGCGGCTTCGGCACCAGCCCGCTGTGGAGCGCGCGTCTCGAGCATGCGTGGACGTTCAAGCACGACATCACGCTGAGCTACGGCGTCGAGGTCAGCAGCCACGCGTACGACGGCCAGCGCGAGCGCTCCGAAACCGGCTTCCTGTCGCTCAACCTGCCGTTCTAGCAAGGAGATCGGGCAATGCTTCAATCCAGACGGACCTTCATGTGCGGATGCCTCGGCACGTTTGCCGCCTGTTCGCTGTTTCCGGGCGTGACCAACGCCAGGATGATCGACCTGCTGCCGCCGTCCGATCCGGCCGACGGCAAGACGTTTCGCGTGATCTGCATGCACGACGTGCGCGACAACCTGATGGCGTCGTTTTCGTCGCCGAACGCGATCATCGATCCGTTCGCGGTCGATACCGGCACGCTGACCGCGATCTTCTCGTGGCTGCAGACCAACAACTACCACACGATCACGGTCAAGCAGATCGAGGAGTCGCGGCGCGGCGGCAAGCCGCTGCCGCCGCGCTCGGTGCTGCTCACGTTCGACGACGGCTTCCGCAGCCACTACACGAAGGTGCTGCCGCTGCTCGAGCGCTTCAAGTATCCGGCCGTGATGGGCCTCGTCACCGCGTGGATCGACACGCCGCCGGATACGCCGATCCGCATCAGCGACAAGGTTCAGGTGCCGCGCGACTACTTCCTGTCGTGGGACGAGGTGAAGAAGCTCGGGCAATCGGAATTCGTCGAGCTCGGCTGCCACACCCACAATCTCCATCACGGCGCGGTCGCGAACCCGCAAGGCAACGAATTGCCGGCGACCACGTCGCATCTCTACCTGCAGGACCAGAAACGCTATGAAACCGACGCCGAATTCCACGCACGCGTGCACGACGACCTGCAGACCTGCGTGCGGCAGATCCGCGAACGCACCGGTCTCGTCGCACGCTCGATGGTGTGGCCATACGGCGCGGAAAACCAGCCCGTGCGCCAGATATCGACGTCGCTCGGCATGGACATCCAGTTCAGCCTCGATGCCGGCCCGAATACGCCGGACGTGCCGCTCGACCGGCTGAGACGGATCCTGATGATGTACGACGTCGACATCGGCGGCTTCGAGCGCTCGATGCGCGAGCCGGCGTCCAATCGCGGCGACGTCGACGTGCCCGAGCGCACCGTGCAGGTCGATCTCGACCAGGTCTACGATCCCGATCCCGCGCGCCAGGAAGCGAATCTCGGCAAGCTGATCGAGCGCATCTACCGGATGCAGCCGAAGTCGGTGTACCTGCAGGCGTATGCGGACCCGAACGGCACGGGCGTGGCCGAAGCGGTGTATTTCCCGAACCGGCACCTGCCGATGCGCTCCGACCTGTTCTCGCGCGCCGCGTGGCAGCTCAACACGCGCTCCAACGTGCAGGTGTACGCGTGGATGCCGGTGCTCGCGTTCCGGCCGCCGGCCGACAAGCAGCGCAAGCTCGAGGCCGTCAGCGCATACGGCGGCGCGCCGGCCCGCGAGAACGGCACGCGGGTGTTCCGGCTGAGCCCGTTCGATCCCGATGCGCGTCTGATGATCCAGCAAATCTACGAGGATCTCAGCAAGCACGCGTCGTTCAGCGGCATCCTGTTCAGCGACGACGCCGTGCTCGACGACTACGAGGATGCCAGCCGGCATGCGCTGCGCACCTATGCGCAATGGGGGCTGCCGGCCGACGTCGGCAAGATCCGCGAGAACCCCGACCTGATGAAGCGCTGGACACGGCAGAAGACGCGCTACCTGATCGACATGACCCGGCAGCTCGAGCAGATCGTGCTGGCCCACCAGAACGTCGGCGACGTGCTGACCTCGCGCAACATCTTCGCGATGCCGGTGCTCAAGCCCGAATCGGAAGCGTGGTATGCGCAGAACTACGACGATTTCCTCGCCGCCTACGACTACGTCGCGCTGATGGCGATGCCGTACATGGAGCAGGCGAAGGACCCGGAGGGCTGGCTGGACCAGCTCGTGAAGGCGGTGCGCACGAAGCAGCGCGGGCTGCAGCGCACCGTGTTCGAACTGCAGTCATACGACTGGCACGCGCGCAAGGACGTGCCGGCCAGCACGCTGCTTGCGCAGATGCGGCGGCTGCGCAGCGAGGGCGCCGTGAATTTCGGCTACTACCCCGACAACTTCCTGAACGGCCATCCGGAGCTCGACGCGATGCGCGACGTGATGTCGCTGAAGTCGCGCCTCGACCCCACCTCGATCAACGCGCTGATGCAGATGCAGCAATCGCCGGGAACCAAGACGCCATGAACACCCACAGCCTCATCCAGCGCCTGCAGGATTTCGTCTTCTACTATCCGTTCTTCATGTCGTATCTGTGGATGATCGGCGGTGTCGTGCACTACTTCCTGCTCGAGGAGGGCCGCGATCTGTCGACGCGCACGATCGCGTCGAGCGGCATCCCGAAGGTCTCGATCGTCGTGCCCTGCTTCAACGAAGCCGCGAACGCGCGCAGCGTGATCGCCCACCTGAACGGGATGCAATATCCGAACTACGACATCATCGCGGTCAACGACGGCAGCAAGGATCGCACCGGCGACATCCTCAACGAGCTGGCCGTCGAGATCCCGCGGCTGCTCGTGATCCATCATGCGCGCAACGAAGGCAAGGCGGTCGGGCTCACGACCGCGGCCGCGGTATCCAACGCGGACTACCTGCTGTGCATCGACGGCGACGCACTGCTCGCGCACGATGCGATCGGCTGGATGCTCGAGCACTTCCTGACCGACCCGGGCGTGGGCGCGGTGACCGGCAACCCGCGCATCCGCACGCGCACGTCGCTGCTCGGCCGCATGCAGGTCGGCGAATTTTCGTCGATCGTGGGGCTGATCAAGCGCACGCAGCAGGTGTACGGCCGCATCTTCACGGTGTCGGGCGTGATCACGATGTTCCGCAAGACCGCGCTCGCCGACGTCGGCTACTGGAGCTCGGACATGCTGACCGAGGACATCGACATCAGCTGGAAGCTGCAGTGCCGCGACTGGCGCGTCGTGTACGAGCCGCACGCGCTCAGCTGGATCCTGATGCCCGAGACGGTGAAGGGGCTCTACCGGCAGCGGCTGCGCTGGTCCAAGGGCGGCATCCAGGTGCTGCTCAAGTACGCGGGCACGCTGATGCGGCCCACGCAGATGATGATGTGGCCGCTGTTCGCCGAATACCTGATAGGCATCGCGTGGGCGTACTCGATGTCGTTCATCCTGCTGCTCGCGCTGATCGACGTCGTCTACCCGCTTCCGCCGAACTGGCATGTGTCCGTGGTGCCGCACTGGCACGGGATGCTGCTGGTCGCGACCTGCATCCTGCAACTGATCATCGGCAGCATGATCGATCGTCAATACGACGAGAAACTCCTGATGTACTTCCTTGACACCATCTGGTACCCCGTCGCGTTCTGGCTGATCAGCATGATCACCACCGTCGTCGCCCTGCCCGCCGTCGTACTGCGGGGCCGCGGCAAGCGCGCCGTTTGGGTCAGTCCCGACCGAGGCATTCAACATGAAGAACGCGCCGATTATTGACCTTTCCCTGCGCGCCCCGCGCGACATCATTGCCGAACGCGGCGGCATCGTCGGGCCCGTGCTCGTCGCGTGGTTCCGCCTCGTGCGGCCCGCGCTGGTCGGGGGTGTATGGGCATCGATCTGCATCTACACGTACCGCTACCTGTTGCCGTTCAACGAGGCCGAAATGCCGATCGAGCAGATCGTGTTCTACGTGACGAGCATCGCGCTGATCGCCGGCACGATCGTCATGTGGCTGATCGCGGGGCGCGTCGTGCATCCGCTCGCGTACCGCTTGCGCGTATCGAAGATGCTGCGGCGCTCGGCCAGCGTCAAGGTGCGCTCGGTGCCGCCGACCGCGTTCGCGAGCGCACGCCGGCGCGGCGCGCGGCGCACGACGCGCATTCTCGTCGCGTCGCACGATGCGAACGGGTCGATTTCGGGAATCGAATGGGTCGCGCACGCCGGCCCGCAGCCCCGCGAATGAATCGCCGGAGACGTGCCGCGCCGCTCGCGCCGCCTGGCCGCGCGGCGTGGCACCGCTTCCGGCATCGTGCTGGCGCGCGTCGCGCGCCGGCCGGCAACTTCCTGGAGACGAGGTGAATCATGTGCGGAATCGTCGGAGCAAGCGGCCTGAACAATCAGGTGCCGCAACTGGTCAATGCGCTGAGCCGGCTCGAATATCGCGGCTACGATTCGTGCGGCATCGCCGTGCAGGGCGACGGTCGCCTGCACAGCGAACGCACGCTGCGACGCGTGACGGACCTGCAGGATCGCGTGCTGACGCTCGGCCTCGAAGCGCAGACCTGCATCGCGCATACGCGCTGGGCGACGCACGGCGCGCCGTCGGAAATGAACGCGCACCCGATCATGTCGGGCGACACGATCGCCGTCGTGCACAACGGGATCATCGAGAACCACGACGCGCTGCGCGCCGAGCTGCGTGAACGCGGCTACACGTTTCGCGGGCAGACCGACACCGAGGTCATCGCGCACCTGATCCACAGCCTCTATCGCGACGACCTGTTCGACGCGGTGGTGCGCGCCGTCAAACGGCTGCACGGCGCGTACGCGATCGCGGTGCTCGGCGCGCGCGAGCCGCAGCGCCTCGTCGCCGCGCGCGCCGGCTCGCCGCTCGTGATCGGCATCGGCGCCAAGCAGAATTACCTCGCGTCCGACTGCGCGGCGCTCGCCGACCTGACCGACCGCTTCGTGTACCTGGAGGACGGCGACGTCGCGCTGATCACGCCGGAGCGCATCGCCGTGGTCGATGCGGGCGGACAGGAAGCGCGGCGCCCGTTGTGCGAAGTGAAGGCACGCGCGGACGATGCGGCGCTCGGCCCGTACCAGCACTTCATGCAGAAGGAAATCTTCGAGCAGCCGAAGGCGATCGCCAGCACGCTCGACGGCATCGACACGATCACGCCGGCGCTGTTCGACGCGACGGAAGGCACGGGCGCCCTGCTGTCGCGGGTGAGAAGCGTGCTGCTGCTCGGCTGCGGCACCAGTTACTACGCGGGCCTGACCGCGAAGTACTGGCTCGAAAGCATCGCGGGCGTGCCCGCCCAGGTCGAGATCGCCAGCGAATTCCGCTACCGCGACACCGTGGCCGATCCGCGCACGCTCGTCGTCGGCATCTCGCAGTCGGGCGAAACGGCCGACACCATCGGCGCGATCGAGCAGGCGCGCACGATGGGCCAGGACCTGTCGATGGCGATCTGCAACGTCGCGACCAGCACGATCGCGCGCAACGCGCCGCTGCGGTTTTTGACGCGGGCCGGCACCGAGCTCGGCGTCGCGTCGACCAAGGCGTTCACCACGCAGCTCGTCGCGCTGTTCGTGCTGACGCTGACGCTCGCGCAACTGCGCGGCCGGCTCGACGCCACGCAAGTCGCGACGCACCTGAAGCAGTTACGCGCGCTGCCCGACCGCATCGGCCACGCGCTCGCGCTGGAAACGCAGATCATGGGCTGGGCCGCGAAGTTCGCCCGCACCGAGAACGCGCTGTTCCTCGGGCGCGGCATCCATTGTCCGATCGCGATGGAAGGCGCGCTGAAGCTCAAGGAGGTGTCGTACATCCACGCGGAAGGCTATGCGGCCGGCGAGCTGAAGCACGGCCCGCTCGCCCTCGTCACGAGCGCGATGCCGGTGGTCACGATCGCGCCGGACGATCGCCTGTTCCAGAAGCTGAAATCCAACATGGCCGAGGTACGCGCGCGCGGCGGCCGGCTCTATGTGCTGGCCGGCAATCAGCTCGAAATCGACGCCGACCGCGACACGCACGTGATCCGCGTGCGCGAATCGGGCGACCTGCTGTCGCCGATCGTCAACGTGATTCCGCTGCAACTGCTCGCGTATCACGTCGGCTGCGCGCGCGGCGCCGACGTCGACAAGCCGCGCAATCTCGCGAAATCGGTGACCGTCGAATGATGTGGCGAACGCGTCCGGTACGGGCGGCCGTGCGGCTGGCCGCGGCCGCGCTTTGCGGCGCGGGCGGCATCGGCGCGGCGCCGGCGGCCCTCGCCGGCGCGCCGGCCGTGCATACGGTCACCGTGTCGAGCGCGCCGTCGCCGCAGGACACCGGCGACCCGCGGCGCTTCATGCACGGCATCGGCGTGGCCGACGCCGGCGACGGCAAACGCTGGGTGTTCTTCAGCAGCTCGGGCATCGTGCCGCGCGGTGCGCTGCGCAGCGGCAACTGGCCGCATGACGTATACGTCGGCGAATGGCAGCCCGACAAGCCGCGCGTGCTGCACGTCCGCACGTTCATCAGCCGCCCCGAAGCGCAGGAACCCGTATCGATCGCACAGAACGCGCACGGCGACATCTTCGTCACGTTCGAGGACGGCTGGAACGCGCCGCAGGAAGTCAGCCAGCGCTACGGCGTCTACCGCCGCGACCTGAAGCCGATCAAGCCCTACCCGAACGACGTCGAATCGGGCGGCCATTCGGGGCATGTCGCGACGGTCGCCGACCGTTTCGTCGTGTTCTATTCGGCCGACTGGGTCAACGGCGGCGGAGTCGACAACCTCGGCAGCGGCAACGGCGTCTACCTGAAAACCTACGACGCGGCCGGGCGCGTGCTGAACCATGTCGCGGTCGCGCCGCGCCGCCGCGAGTGGTGGCCCGTGATCGCGGGCTCGCCGCGCAACGCGCTGCTCGTATGGCAGAAGTTCATCGAAGGCAGCACGGACGCGACGCTCGAATACGCGATGTTCGATCCGGTCACCGCGAAGCTGGAAAAACTCGGATCGCTGAACGGCGCCATCCAGTACTACGTGTATTCGGCCGCCTACGTGCCGGAGATCGACCGTTTCCTCGTCGTCACGACGACCGCCGACGATCGCGGCGTCGCGATGCTGATCGCCCCGGACGGCCGTCGCACGGCGACGCTCGATTGCCTGCCCGCGTCGGTGCGCGAATCGGACATCGGCGTCGCCGGCACGCACGCGTATGTGCCGACCCGCGACGGGCGGCTGCTGACGCTCGCGCTGGCGCCGGCGGACATCGCGGTAAGCGGCGTGCAGCGCTCGCCGATTCCGTGGGGCTCGACCGGCGTCGCCGGTTTCCCGGCGCGAGGCGCGGCGATGCATTTCGTATCGCTGACGCCGTCGGGGATACGCGAAGCCGATTTCGAACCGGCGCAGCGTACGCCGATGCCGAAGAACGAAGTGTCGTGTTCGAGCCACTGACGGCACGCCGATAACGCGCTGTCGCGAACGCGGGCAGGCCGCGCGTCGCCACCTGCCCGTCGCCTTCGTCCGTCCGCCCCGCGTTACGCCAACACGTCGCTCATCAGTGATCGAGTCGCCGGGCGCGCTGTCGCGGCCCTGTTCGGGCACGACCGCCGCGCCCTTGCACACCGCTTTGCGCACCGAATTCGCCAGCGCCGCCCGTACCGGATAGACTGTCGCCCGATTCCTTCCATCGGCCGCGGCGTCCCGCCTCCTGCCGCCGCCGGAACGCCCCTTCCCGGAGAACGAATGCTGAAGCGCCAGTGGTTTTCGCTTGTGCTGCTGACGGTTTGCCTGCTCGGGCAACGCGCGTCGGCCCAGTCCACGCTCGAACTCGACACCGACGGCACCGCCCGCGCCCTCACCCGACAGACGTTGCTCGCGCGTCCGGACGCGACCGACATCCACGTGCCGCGCGACATCGCGTACGGCCGGCCGATGACGTTCCGCGCGGTGCCGTTCGCCGCGCTGCTCGGCGACACGCCGCTGCCGGCCGCCGGCGTGCTCGAAACGCGCGCGGCCGACGGTTTCGCCGCGCAACTGCCGCTCGATCTCGTGCGCCGCCGCGCGCCGGCCGGCGCGATTCCGTGGCTCGCGATCGAGGATCCGGCCCATCCGTGGCCGAAGCTGCCCGGCAAGCAGGTCAGCGCGGGGCCGTTCTATCTCGTCTGGCTCGGGCCGGACGCGTCGTCGGTGCGCGGCGAGCAGTGGCCATACCAGATCGTTCGCATCGCGATCGAATCGTCGCCGCTCGCGCGCTGGCCGTCGCTCGCCGTCGATCCCGCGTTGCCGGCGAACGACCCGGCGCGTGCGGGCCAGCACCTGTTCGTCACGCAATGTCTCGCGTGTCACCGCATCGACGGCGCGGGCAGCAGCCACGCCGGCCCGGATCTGAACGCGCCGATGAACCCGGTCGACTATTTCCAGCCTGCCGCGCTGCGCCGCTACATCCGCAACCCGGCGTCGGTGCGTGACTGGCCGGGCCGCAGCATGCCGGCGTTTCCGCCCGATCAGTTGAGCGACCGAGAGCTCGACGAGATCGTCGCGTATCTGGGGTATATGGCGCGCCGCAAGGCCGGCAAGTAAGCCGCGCGCCGGTTACCCACCCGTCGCGATTACGCTTCCTGCGCGCTCTTCAGCACCGCGTGCAACAGCACGTCGGCGCCGGCCGTCGCCCATTCCGGCGTAATCGCTTCGGCCTCGTTGTGGCTGAGCCCGTCGACGCACGGCACGAAGATCATGCCGGTCGGCGCGACACGCGCGACATAGCACGCGTCATGGCCCGCGCCGGACACGATGTCCATGTGCGACAGCCCGAGCGCACGGGCCGCGTCGCGCACCGTGTCGACGCAGCGCGGCGCGAACGGTATCGGCGCGTACGTGAAAATCTGCTCGATCTGCGCGCCGAGGCCGGTTTCGTCGGCCACGCGCGCGAGCTCCGCGCGCAGCGCCGCGTCGAGTTCGTCGAGCACCGCATCGTCGGGGTGACGGAATTCGACCGTGAAGAAGCAGCCTCCCGGCACCGTGTTGCGCGAATTCGGCCGCGCTTCGATCATCCCGACCGTTGCGCGCGCATCCGGTGCGTAGCGGCGCCCGAGCACTTCGACGAACGAGATCATCCGCGCCGCGCCGACCAGCGCGTCGCGACGGAACGCCATCGGCGTCGTGCCCGCGTGCGCGTCGACACCGGTGAGCGTCACCTCGTACCAGCGCTGCCCCTGCCCGGCGGTCACGACGCCGATCGTCTTGCCGGCCCGCTCGAGAATCGCGCCCTGCTCGATATGCAGTTCGTACGCCGCGTGCACCGGATAGCCGCCGACCGGCTCCGTGCCCGCGTAGCCGATCCGTTCGAGCTCCTCGCCGATCGTCCGGCCGGCGCCGTCGGTGCGCGACAGTCCGTATTCGAGCGTATAGACGCCCGAGAACACGCCGGCCGACACCATCGCCGGCGCGAAGCGCGAGCCTTCCTCGTTGGTCCAGATCACGACGTCGACCGGGCGCTCGGTCTCGATCCCCGCGTCGTTCAGCGCGCGCACGACTTCGAGGCCGCCGAGCACGCCGTAGATGCCGTCGTAGCGGCCGCCGGTCGGCTGCGAATCGGCGTGCGAGCCCGTCATCACCGGTGCGGCGTCGGGATTGCGGCCCGCGCGGCGCGCGAACACGTTGCCCATCCGGTCGACGCGCACCGTGCAGCCGGCGTCGCGCGCCCACTGCACGAAGAGGTCGCGCGACTCGCGGTCGAGATCGGTCAGCGCGAGGCGGCAGACGCCGCCCTTCGGCGTCGCGCCGATCTGCGCCATCCGTTCGAGCGACGCCCACAGACGCTCGCCGTCGACGCGCGGCAGGGTCACGGTGGCGTCACGCATCGCCGTGCTCCGGCGCGCTTTGCAGCGCATAGCGGAAGTCGCAGCGCCGGCCGCCCTGCATGATCGTGCTCGTGCGCGTGAGCGCGATGTCCGGCGCATAGCCCTGGATGAAATAGCTGTCGCGCGCACAGCTCAGCAGGTGCCCGATCTCGCCGAGCCCCATCGCGTGATACATCTCCGCGTAGCTGCAGCGATGCACGTCGTAGTCGTAGTGCGCGTCGTCCGCGCGCCGGACCTCGACGTCGAGCGCATCGTCCTTCTCCCACAGCACCTGCAGCGCGATGAACGACTTCACGCTCGTGCCGCCCGGCTCCTGCGCGGCGAACGTACGGCCCGCGTCGACGGCCGCGCCGCGCACAGCTTCCGCGATCACGGCCTGCGCGCGCTCGGCGCCGAACTCGCGCTTCATGATCTCGTAGATCGGCTTGATGATTTCCGCTTCGATGCGGCGCCGCGCGAGAATGCCGAGGCGCGGGTCCTCGGGTGCGGCGGCGGATGTCGGGTTCGCTTCGGTCATGGGGATCGTCCTGGTCGTTTTGCGGTTACTTGGCTGCGGCGCGCGAGCCGCCGAGCACGTCGACGACGGCCCACTTGCCGCCGCGCACCTGGTAGATCGTGAAGGCCGGGTCCTTCAGGTTGCCTTCGGCGTCGAACGCGATGCGCCCCGTCACGCCGGGCCGCTCGATCGCGCGCACGGCCGCGACCAGCTTCGCCGGCTGGGTCGTGCCGGCCTTCTGCGCGGCCGCGATCAGCGTGGCGGCGGCGTCGTACGCGAACGGCGCATGCAGTTCGATCGGCGCGTGAAAGCGGGCCTGGTATTGCGTGTCGAACGCCTTGCCGCCCGGCATCCGGTCGAGCGGCAGGCCGGGCTCGAGCGCCGTCACGCCGTCGCCGTCCTTGCCGGCGAGCGACAGGAAGGTCTGGCTCACGAAGCCGCCCGCACCGAGCAGCGGCGCGTTCACGCCGAGCTGGCGCATCCGGCGCGCGATCGGGGCGGCCTGCGCGTCGAGGCCGCCGAAGAACAAGAGATCCGCACGCTTGCCCTTGATCGCGGTCAGCACGCCGCTGAAGTCGGTCGTCTTGTCGTTCACGTACTGACGGTCGACGATCGTGCCGCCGTTCGCCTGCACGCCCTTGATGAACTGGTCGGCCAGCCCCGCGCCGAACGACGTGCGATCGTCGATCACCGCGATGCGCTTCGCCTTCAGCGTCTTCACCGCATACGCGCCGGTGAAGTTGCCGCCCGCATCGTCGTGCCCCATGATGCGGAACGCCGTCGCGTAGCCCTGCTGCGTGTATTGATGGCCGGTGGAGGCCGGCGCGATCTGCGGGATGCCCGCGTCGCGGTACACGCGCGACGCCGGCACGCTGCAGCCCGTGTTCCAGTGACCGACGACGCCGATCACGTGCTGGTCGACGAGTTGCTGCGCGACCGCGACGGCCGTGCGCGGGTCGGACTGGTCGTCGGCCGCGACGAGCTTGTAGACGACCGGCTGGCCGCCGATGGTCGGATGCTTCGCGTTCGCGTCGTCGATCGCGAGTTGCGCGCCGTTCTGCAGATCCTTGCCGATCCGTGCGGACGGGCCGGTGAGCGGCGCGGCGAGACCGATCAGGACCGTCCGTGGAGCGGACTGGGCGAACGCGGGAACGGAGGCGACCAGGGCGGCCGCCGAGAAGGCGACGCTGGCGGAGAGGAAAGCGATTTTCATGTGCGGGGGCGATCCGTCGAATCAAAAAAAACATGAAAAATATTAAATATTCGACACCCAAGCCCCAAATACCCAATTGTTGGATGCTTATGCCGTTCCCGACACATTAGCGCACATCCCTGTAAATACAGGATATTTTCGTGTTGTCGCTTACCCTGACTTTTCGATAAAATTCGATACATGAAAAATATCGAACAATTGCCGCACGATCCGCCGCTGCGCGCGGTGCGTGCGTTCGAAGCATTTGCGCGTCTGGGCTCGGTCACCGCGGCGGCGGGCGAACTCGACATCACGCCGTCGGCGGTCAGCCATCAGCTGCAACTGCTCGAAGCGTTCATCCAGACGCCGCTGACGGTACGCGAAGGCCGTCTGCTCGTGCTCACCGACGAGGGGCGCGACTACTACCGGTCGATCAGCGCGGCGTTCTCGGTGCTGCGCAGCGCGACGCGCTTCGTGCGCGACCGTTCGTCGCTGCGACAGATCACCGTCAGCCTGATTCCGCTGCTCGGCATCGGCTGGTTCATTCCCCGGCTCCACGCGTTCCTGGCCGACAACACCGATGTCGACGTCACGGTGCTGTACGCGCATCACCGCAACTACCGAAGCGATGCGTCGGACCTGTCGATCCGCTTCGGCACCGGCGACTGGCCCGGCTACCGCTGCGAGCGGCTGCTGCCGGGCGCGATGGTGCCGATGTGCAGCCCGTCGTTCCTGAAGCGTCACGGGCCGTTCCGCACGCCGGCCGATCTCGCGCGCGCACCGCTCGTGCACGACGAGGATCGCAGCACGTGGGTCAACTGGCTGCAGGGCGCCGGCGTGCGGCACGTATCGCACGCGGTGGGACCGATGTTCGAGGATGGCCAGCTCACGCTGAGCGCCGCCCGCGCGGATCTCGGCGCCGCGTTGCTGCGCGCGCCGCTGGTCCAGCGCGAACTGGCGAACGGCGAACTCGTGCAACTGTTCGATCGCGCGCTTGACGACGGGCGCGACTACTACCTGTGCACGCGCGAGGACGCGGACCTGCCGGACGGGGCGCGACGGCTGGCGGCGTGGTTGCGGAAGATGGCGGGGATTTGAGCAGGCCGGGCCGCCGCTACGCTGTCGGCCGGCTCGTCAGGAAAGCGGCACTCACATCCGGACATGCCGCGACCTTGCCCTTTTCTTGCCGGACAGTCAGGATGGGCGGGTCGTATAACGGAGGTTGCAATGACCAGAGTTCCCGTCGATCTGTCGGATGACCGGCATGCGGCACTGACCATCATCGCGGCGATCAATGGCAGTTCCCCGGCCGAGATCATCCGCGATGCAATCGATGCGTATCTCGCGCAGCACGCGATGACACTTGCTGACGATGTGTTCGGTCTATGGAAGGGCCGCGCGGTCGTCGATCTGGAGAGACTGCGCTCGGCGTGGTGAAAGCCCATGCAATCAAGGGCCGGAAGCAGATAGAAAATCCCGATGCCGCGGATTGAAACAAGCAATTTCACAACTTCAGGGTGAACCCGGATACTGGCAACACTCCACTCACCCCTGACGAAAAGGAATTGTCCAGATGCCGATCATCAACACCCAAATCAAGCCGTTCAAGGCAACCGCTTACCACAACGGCGAATTCGTGCCCGTTTCGGAAGAGAACTTCAAGGGCAAGTGGTCCGTCGTCGTGTTCTACCCGGCCGACTTCACGTTCGTCTGCCCGACCGAGCTGGGCGACCTCGCCGACCGTTACGCGGAATTCCAGAAGCTGGGTGTCGAAATCTACGGCGTGTCGACCGACACGCACTTCACGCACAAGGCATGGCACGACACGTCGGACACGATCGGCAAGATCAAGTACCCGATGATCGGCGACCCGACGCTCACGCTGTCGCGCAACTTCGACGTGCTGATCGAGGAAGAAGGGATGGCGCTGCGCGGCACGTTCGTGATCAACCCGGAAGGCGAGATCAAGCTGTGCGAAATCCACGACAACGGTATCGGCCGCGATGCAGGCGAACTGCTGCGCAAGGTCCAGGCGGCACAATACATCGCGGCGCACCCGGGTGAAGTGTGCCCGGCCAAGTGGACGCCGGGCGCGGAAACGCTGACCCCGTCGCTCGACCTGATCGGCAAGATCTGACGATCGCGCCGCGCGCCTCGCACGGGGCGCGCGACGGCGGGCCGCCGCATCGCGCGGCCCGCGCCCTCCTCCGGCACGACGTGCCCGACCAGAATTATCAATACGGAATCCGAAACGCCATGCTCGACGCCAATCTCAAGAACCAACTCAAAGCGTACCTCGAAAAAATCACGCGCCCGATCGAACTCGTCGCCTCGCTCGACGACGGCGCGAAATCGCAGGAACTGCTGGCGCTGCTGACCGAGATTGCGTCGCTGACGGATCGCGTGACCGTGATCGAACGCCGCGACGACGCCGAGCGCAAGCCGTCGTTCTCGATCGGCGAGCCCGGCAAGCCGGCCGGCATCCGTTTCGCCGGCATTCCGATGGGCCATGAATTCACGTCGCTCGTCCTCGCGCTGCTGCAGACGGGCGGCCATCCGATCAAGCTCGACGACGACGTGATCGAACAGATTCGCGCGCTCGACGGCGACTACGCATTCGAAACGTATTTCTCGCTGTCGTGCCAGAACTGCCCGGAAGTCGTGCAGGCGCTGAACGTAATGTCGCTGATCAACCCGCGCATCCGCCACGTCGCGATCGACGGTGCGCTGTTCCAGGATGAAGTCGAGTCGCGCCAGATCATGGCCGTGCCGACGATGTTCCTGAACGGCGCGTCGTTCGGCCAGGGCCGCAGCAGCGTGAAGGAAATCCTCGCGAAGCTCGATACGGGCGCCGGCGAACGCGCGGCGAAGTCGCTCCAAAACAAGCCGGTGTTCGACACGCTGATCGTCGGCGGCGGCCCGGCAGGCGCGGCCGCGGCGATCTACTCGGCACGCAAGGGCATCGCGACGGGCGTGGTCGCCGAGCGTTTCGGCGGCCAGGTGCTGGACACGATGGCGATCGAGAATTTCGTGTCGGTACAGGAAACCGAAGGGCCGAAATTCGCGACCGCACTCGAACAGCACGTGAAGCAGTACGACGTCGACATCATGGACGTGCAGCGCGCCGACGCGCTGATTCCGGGCGACGTGCACCAGATCCGCCTCGCGAACGGCGCGGTGCTGAAGGCGAAGACGATCGTCCTCGCGACCGGCGCACGCTGGCGCGAAATCAACGTGCCCGGCGAGCGCGAATACCGCAACCGCGGGGTCGCCTACTGCCCGCACTGCGATGGCCCGCTGTTCAAGGGCAAGCGCGTCGCGGTGGTCGGCGGCGGCAACTCGGGCGTCGAAGCCGCGATCGACCTCGCGGGCATCGTGAAGGACGTCACGCTGATCGAATTCGGTGCGCAACTGCGCGCGGACGAAGTGCTGCAACGCAAGCTGCGCAGCCTGCCGAACGTGACGATCGTCACGCAGGCGCAGACGACCGAACTGACCGGCGACGGCAGCAAGCTGAATGGGCTCGTCTACAAGGATCTGCGCTCGGGCGACACGCAGCGCATCGAACTCGAAGGCGTGTTCGTGCAGATCGGACTCGTGCCGAACACCGAATGGCTGAAGGGCACGGTCGAGCTGTCGAAGCACGGCGAGATCGTCGTCGATGCGCGCGGCGCGACGTCGGTGCCGGGCGTGTTCGCGGCCGGCGACGTGACGACGGTGCCGTTCAAGCAGATCGTGATCGCGGTCGGCGAAGGTGCGAAGGCGTCGCTCGGCGCGTTCGATCACCTGATCCGCCAGGACGTGGCGCCGGCGGCAACCGCTCAGCCGCAGGCCGAAGAAGCGGTCGCCGCCTGACGCGCGTCAGCCCGACGACATCAAAGTTTGTCTCTCTTGGCCCCGCATGCCTTGGTCGGCGTGCGGGGTCCTTTTTATGCCGACGCCGATCGCGCTTACTTGGTCGCGGTCGGGCTGCCGTCCGCCGGCGCAGGCGCCGTCGACTTGAAACTGCTCGATTGCCTGACCAGTTGCTCGGTCATCGCGGCCGCCACCGGATTCGCGCCGGACGACGATCCGCCCTGCCGGTACGAACCGGTGCTCGCCGGCATCGAGGATACCGGCGACATCGACGGCGGCGGCAACGACGGGTCGAGCTTCGCCGATTCCCTGACGAGCGCGGCCGTCTCCGGTGTTTCGGATTTCGTCACGACCGGCGGCGCGGCGGCGGCGTGGCGTTCGAGGCCGTCGCGCTTGCGCGGCGCGCGTTGCGTGACCTGCGCGGGCGCAGCTGACTGAGCGCGTTTGGCGGCCGGGCCTGGGGCGGGGGCCGGAGGCGAAGCCGGGACCTGCGCCGATGGGGTCGAATCCTGCTCGTCGACCGTCACGACGTGGACCTTCGGCGGCGGTGCGACCGGTTTCGTTACCGGTTGCGGCTTGTCGCTGACGACCGGAATCGCCGGCGCAGCACCGACGCGCGCGGGGGCGGCCGGCGCGGGTGTGGGCGCGGACGGAGGTGGCGCGGCAGCCGCCAGTTTCGGCGTCGTCGCGGCGGCCGGTGCCGGCGGCGCGATCGCGCCCTGCACCGCGTGATCGTTGCCCGCGGGCGCCGCGGCAACCGGCGCGGACGAATCGCCGATGCCGGCATCTTCGATCGCACGGTGATCCGCGCGCAGGAGCATCACGTACGCGGAGCCGGCCGCGGCCACCAGAAGCCCGCCGGCGATCATCATGGTTTTACGGGTACTTGTCATGCTTGCTCACCGATCATATCCACGTGAACAAGCCATGATACGCGGCCGACGCCCGTTGATCCCGCATGAATACATTTGGTTGCATTGATCACGGTGGCGCGCCGTCAGCACCGGCGATGCCGCGCCGCACTATCGTCGGACGAGAAAAATACCGCCCTCCTTCGCCCGTCAGATGCAGAAGATCGCGACCGCGATCCCGCCGAACAGCAGCCACTTGACGACGTAATACACGGTGCGATTCCACGCCTTCAACCGCTTGCCGGCGCGCCGGATCGCATACAGGTACCTGAACGCGCGATTGAGCCCGCCCGTGCGATCGCCGGTTTCGTTCGGCGACGCGGCTGCGCGCATCAGCAGTTGCCCGAATGCATCGTTGACGCGCTGCGCCCAGCGATATTTCATCGGGCGATCGATGTCGCAGAACAGGATCACGCGATCGTGCGCGGTGCGGTTTTCGGCCCAGTGCAGGTACGTCTCGTCGAACATCACGGCTTCGCCGTCGCGCCATGCATACGACTCGCCGTCGACGACGATCCGGCACGCGTCGTCGTTCGGCGTATCGAGCCCGAGGTGGTAGCGCAGCGAGCCCGCATACGGATCGCGATGCAGCCCGAGCTTGCCGCCCGGCGGCAACTGCGCGAACATCGCCGCCTTGATCGACGGAATCCGCGACAGGATCTCGACCGAGCGCGGGCACAACGCCTGCGCGGACGGATGCGGCGCGTCGTACCACTTCAGGTAGAAACGCTTCCAGCCGTGACGAAAGAATGAATTGAAACCGATGTCGTTGTACTCGCCGGACGCCTTGATCCGGCTCGCGTCGCGCAACGCGAGCGCTTCGCGGCGAAACGTGCGCCATTCGCGCTGCAGCACCGCCAGCTCCGGAAAATGATCGGTGTCGAGAAACGGCGTGGTCGGCACCGACGAGAACGCGTACGAAAAGCAGTTCAGCGGTGCGGTAAAGGTCGAGTGGTCGGATAGTTGCCTGAACAACCGGTGCCGAACCTTGCCGCGCCGATGCGTGTACACGACACACGCAATGAACACGATCAGCAGGACCCAGCGCATCGATATTTCCCCCGTGGTTATTTTGGCGAAATTCTAAAGACGGGGAAAATTTCCTGCATCGACGCGCAGGCGGAACGACGGGCAGCGGGACGACACGCCGCGAACGTCGGTCGATCGAGGCTCAAACGCCGAAAAGCCCGCGTTGACGGGCTTTTCGGGCAATCCGCACGCGCACGCGGCATGCCGCCGACGCACGCGCCGGCGGCGATTATTCCGGAAACGGCAAATCAGTTTGTCCGTCTGCGCGCATACCGAACGTGTTGAGCGTCATCGCGACGAGCGCGTAATAGCCGAGCAGCGCGACGAGGTTCACCACGGTCTCGTGGCCGAAGCGCGCCTCGGCACGTGCGAACGTCGCATCGCTCACGCGGCGCGTGTCGTACAGCTCGGTGGCGAACGCATGGATCAGCGCGTCGTCGTCCGATTCGAAGGCCGGCGCGACGCCGCGCCGGATCGCGTCGGCGGTTGCCGCCGGCAAGCCGGCATCGAGCGCGATCGGATGATGGATGTGCCACTCGGCCTGCGAGCGCCAACGCGCGGCCGTCACGAGAATCGCGAGCTCCGACAGGCGCAGCGGCAGCCCCGTGCGGTAGCGGCAGAACGCGCCGAGCTTCTGCGCGTGCTGGGCCAGTTCGGGGCTCGCGATCCAGCCGAGGAACGGCCCGTTCAGGTTGCCGCGCGGGCCGCTGAGGATGTCGGCGAGCACGGCCTTCTGTTCGTCGGTGGCCGATGCGGGATCGAAAGGAGGCAGTCTGTTCGTCATGGTGCAAATTCGCCGAGATCGAGGTTCATGCGCCGGCCGACGCGAGCGCCGCGCCGATCGCGCCGGACAGCCGTTCGACGATCGTGTCGATCTGCTGCGCGGTGCAGACGAACGGCGGCGCGACCAGGATGTGATCGCCGTGCACGCCGTCGATCGTGCCACCCATCGGATACACCATCAACCCGCGCTGCATCGCTTCGCGCTTGACCGCCGCATGCAGCTTCAGCGCGGGATCGAACGTGGCCTTGGTGTCGCGATCGCGCACGAGCTCGACGCCGACGAACAGCCCGCGGCCACGCACGTCGCCGACATGCGGATGCGCGCCGTAGTGCTCGCGCAACGACGCACGCAACTGCTCGCCGCGCGCCTTCACGTTGTCGAGCAGTTTCTCCTCCGCGATCACGCGCTGCACTTCGAGCGCCGCCGCGCACGCCGTCGCATGGCCGAGGTAGGTATGACCGTGCTGGAAGAAGCCCGAACCGTCGACGATCGTCCGGTAGATGCGGTCGCTCACCAGCGTCGCGCCGATCGGCTGGTAGCCCGCGCCGAGCCCTTTCGCGATCGTCAGCAGATCGGGCGCGACTCCGTCTTCGTCGCACGCATACAGATAGCCCGTGCGCCCCATCCCCGACATGATCTCGTCGAGAATCAGCAGCACGCCGTACTTGTCGCACACCGCGCGAATCTTCTTCAGGTAGGTACGCACCGGCGGCACCGCGCCGGCCGTGGCGCCCACCACCGTTTCCGCGACGAACGCCGCGACGTTTTCCGCACCGAGTTCGACGATCTTGCGTTCGAGCTCGTCCGCGAGGCGCTGCGCATACGCTTCGTCGGTTTCGCCCGCCAACTGGTCGCGGTACGCATAGCACGGGCTCACGTGATGCGCCTCGATCAGCAGCGGCAGGAACGGCTCGCGCCGCCACGCGTTGCCGCCGATCGCGAGCGCGCCGAGCGTGTTGCCGTGATAGCTCTGGCGGCGGGCGATGAAATGACGCCGCTGCGGCTCGCCCTTCTCGACGAAATACTGGCGCGCGAGCTTCAGCGCGGCCTCGATCGCCTCGGAACCGCCCGACACGAAGTACACGTGCTCGAGCCCGGCCGGCGCGGCATCGACGAGCCGGTCGGCCAGTTCCTCGGCCACGTCCGTCGTGAAGAACGACGTATGCGCGTACGGCAGTTGCTGCACCTGCCGCTTGATCGCGTCGATCACGCGCGGGTTGCTGTGGCCGAGACACGATACGGCCGCCCCGCCGCACGCGTCGATATAGCGTTTGCCGGTCGAATCGATGATCTCGATGCCGTCGCCTGCGACGGCAACGGGCAAGGTGGCGCGCGGGGCGCGATGGAAAACGGTCGTCATGCGTGGCCTCATGGATCAGGATGCGCGGTGTGCGCGTCCGGACGGCACGATGCGCGTCGCGAAGCGCTGCGTGCCGTGTTGATGAACGGTGAAGTCGATCGCGGTGTCGCGAATCGCGAACACCGCGGTCGCCAGCGTGTTTTCGTCGTCGGGGTCGGCCGGATCGTCGCGATAGATCGGCAGTCCTTCCGGCGCACGATCGCCGAGCACGCGCAGCAGCGCGGCTTCGTCGATCGCGTCGATGTCGCGCGTGAGCGCGTCGACGCGCTGCTGGCGATCGCCGGACGATTGCGTGACGATCTGCGCTTCCGCATCGCAACCGGGATGCACCAGATGATTCGCATGGCCCGCAAGCCGTGCGACGTCGACGACCGAACAGCGCGCGACGCTCGCCTCGATGCTCAGCAGCCGCGCATCGCCGGTCGCACCGAGCGTGTGATGAAAACCGCTCGCGCGCGCATGCGTGCGCAGCACGTCGGCGGCCGCGTCGAGCGACGTCGCGTCGAGCACGGCGCGCGCGAGGATCATGCGCGGCACGCCCGGCGCCGGCGTGCGGATCCGCAGGTTGTTGATCGCCTGCGCGATGCCGGCGCGGTTCGCGGCGAACGTATGCCCCGGCAGCGAACCGGGGTAATAGAAACTGACGAATCCGGGCTTGCCGGCGGGTTGCACGTCGACGAGCAGGCAACGTTCGCGCAGGTATGGATCGCCGTCCTCGTTGTGCGCGATCCAGCGCGCGCCGTCCGCGCCGCGCGCGGCGAGCGTCGTGCAGCCGTCCGGCGCGTTGTGAATCAGCTCGCCGCGGCAATTCCACAGAAAAATGTCCTCGGCCGGCCAGCCGACGCCCGCCGCGATCCCGTCCAGTTCCGCGACGAGGTCGGGGTACGCGGCCAGCGCGGCCTGCCGCAGCGCAGCGACGAACGGATGGCCGCGCCAGCGGCGCACGGCCTCCCATGCGCTGCTCTGCTGCATGTACGGATGGAACACGGGGCGCGCAAGCTCGCCGAGGCGCACGCCGATGTCGAACGGCGTGCCGGCGATGACGGGTGAAAGGGAAAGCGGCATGTCGGGTGTTTCGGTTTCGTTCAGGATACGTGCTTCAGGAATTCCTTCAGGCGCGGCGTCGGCGGCCGGTCGATCAGGTCGGCCGGATGGCCGTCCTCGGCAATGCCGCCCTGATCCATGAACAGCAGCCGCGTGCCGACCCGCTTCGCGAAGCCGATCTCGTGAGTGACGACGATCATCGTCATCCCCTCGGTCGCGAGATCCTGCATCACTTTCAGCACTTCGTGGCGCAATTCCGGATCGAGCGCCGACGTCGGCTCGTCGAACAGCATCAGTCGCGGCCGGATCGCGAGCGCGCGCGCGATCGCGACGCGCTGCTGCTGGCCGCCCGACAGCTCCGACGGGTAATGATTCGCGCGCGATTCGAGGCCGACCTTGTCGAGCAGCGCCATCGCCTGGTCACGTGCGTCGGCGCGCGACGCGCCGCGCACCTGCATCGGCCCGAACATCACGTTCTCGAGCGCGGTCATTTGCGGAAACAGGTTGAACTGCTGGAACACCATGCCGGCTTCGAGCCGGATGTTGCGAATCGTCGCCGCGTTGCCGCGCACGCTCTGGCCGTCGACCAGCAGCTCGCCGCCGGTGATTTTCTCGAGTGCGTTGATACAGCGCAGCATCGTCGATTTGCCCGAGCCCGACGGGCCGACCACGACGACCACCTCGCCCGCGTCGATCTTCAGGTCGATGTTCTTCAGCACCGGCACATGGCCGAAGCTCTTCGACACGTTCTGGAATTCGATCATGCTCATAAGATTTTCATCCGCTTTTCGACGAGACGAAGCGTCAGCGTCATCGCACCGGTCAGTATCAGGTAGATGACGGCCACCGCACTCCAGATCTCGACCGCCTGGAAATTGCCCGCGATGATTTCCTGCCCCTTGCGCGTCAGCTCGCCCACGCCGATCACGATGAACAGCGACGTGTCCTTCAGGCTCACGATGCACTGGTTGCCGAGCGGCGGAATCAGCCGCCGGAACGCCAGCGGCCCGACGATCTTCAACAGCACGCGCGGCATCGACAGCCCCATCGCGAGCCCCGCTTCCGTCAGCCCCTTCGGGATCGACAGCAGCGCGCCGCGCACCACTTCCGCGAGATACGCGCCGGAATTCACCGTGATCGCGATGATCGCGGCCGTCAGGCCGTCGATGCGGATATGCGCGAGCAGCGGCAGTGCGAAATACAGGAACATCACCTGCACGACGATCGGCGTGCCGCGAATCAATTCAATATAGACCTGTGCGAGCACGTTCATCGCCTTCGGTCCGTATGCGCGGAACATGCCCGCGATCATCCCGACGACGAAGCCGCCCACCAGCCCGAAAAATGCGATGAACACCGTCAACCGGACCCCGTCCATCAGGTCCGGCAACGCCGCCCAGATCGCCGACCAATCGAAATTCACTTGTCGCTCCCCGTTCGATTCAAGACCCGCGCGGCCCCGGGGCCGCGCGCCGATGCGCCGTCACGCTCACATCTTCGGCGGCTCGGCGCCGAACCACTTCTTGTAGATCTGCGCGTAGCGGCCGTCGGCCTTGATCTTCACGAGCGACGCGTTGACCTTCGGCACCAGCGCGCTGCCCTTCGGGAAGCCGATCCCGTACTTGTCGCCGCTGACCGGCTGGCCCGCGACCTTCACCTTGCCCTTGCCTTCGTTGTTCACGAAGAACAGCACGTTCGGCGTGTCGTGCATCGCCGCGTCGACGCGGCCGGCTTCGAGCGCGAGGTAAGCCTGGTCGATGTTCGGGAACTGGCGGACCTCCTTCGGCTTCAGGTGCGCCTTGATCCAGTCGATCGTCGCAGTGCCCGTCTTCGCGGCGATCACCTTGCCGTTCAGGTCGTCGATCGACTTGATCGACGTGTCGCCGGCTTGCACCATCGCCGCAAGCCCGCTGTCGTAATACGGCGCGGAGAAGTCGATCGCCTTCTTGCGCTCTTCCTTGATCGTCATCCCCGACAGCGCGACGTCGATGTTCTGCGTCTGCAGCGCCGGAATCAGGCCCGCGAAATCCATCGGCTGGATCGTGTATTTCCAGCCCTGGTCCTTCGCGATCTCGGCCCACAGGTCGAGATCGAAGCCGACGTACTTGTCGCCCTGCTTGAACTCGAACGGCATGAACGACGTATCGGTCCCGACGACGAGCGTCTTGGTGTCCGCGTGCGCGAGGCTGGCGCCGAGCGCGGCGACGACCGCGACGGCTTTCAGGAAGGAACGGCGACTCATGGTTTCTCTCCGCATGATTGAGCGATGTAACCGGCCGACGGGCCGGCGGAACGACGACATCGAGTCACACCGCAACATGCGATGTCTAATTAGACATTAGTGCAACAAGTGTTGTCAATGGCGATACTACGACGCCAAAAAAGTCCGCAACAGATAAATGCATCGAGACAAACCCGGGCCGCGCGGCGCGGATAGATCGGAGGAAAGCGGGAGGATGGCGGAGCACAATGCCCCGCCGGATCGTGGCGCGGCGCGGGGCGGAAGATGGCGCGCCGTGCCGGAACGGTCGTGCGCGTCACGCCGACAACCGCCGGCTCGATTCAATGCAGGTGACGCAACGCTCGGCCAACGGGCAACGCGCCGATGCCGCGTCGCTCACGCCGCGACCCCGCTCGCCTGATGCGACACGAGCCGCGCATACGCGCCCTGCCGCGCCATCAGGTCCGCATGGCGTCCGGCCTCGACCACCATGCCCTGCTCGATCACGAGGATCAGGTCGGCATGGCGCACGGTCGACAGACGGTGCGCGATGACGATCGACGTGCGCTGCGCCATCAGGTCCTCCAGCGCCGCGCGGATCTGCTGCTCGCTGATCGTGTCCAGGTGCGACGTCGCCTCGTCGAGGATCAGCACCGGCGCATCCTTCAGGAATGCGCGCGCGATCGCCACGCGCTGGCGCTGGCCGCCCGACAACTGCACGCCGCGCTCGCCGACGCGCGTCGCGAGCCCGTCCGGCAGCCGCGCGACGAAGTCGCCGAGCGCGGCGTGATCGATCGCGCGCCGCACGTCCGCGTCGGATGCGTCGTTCGCGGCGAGCCGGATGTTCGCTTCGAGCGTGTCGTTGAACAGGTAGGTATCCTGCGCAACGAGCGCGATGTGCTGCCGCAGGTCGTCGAGCCGCAGGTCGCGCAGGTCGACGCCGCCGAGCGTCACGCGGCCCTGCTGCGGATCCCAGAAGCGCAGCAGCAGGCTCGCGACGGTCGACTTGCCCGCGCCCGATGCGCCGACCAGCGCGACCGTGCTGCCGGGCGGCGCCTCGAAACTCACGCGATCGATCGCGGGCACGCTGCGCCCCGGATACGTGAACGACGCCGCCTCGAGCCGCACCGTCGCATCGCCGGGCATCGCGTGCGCGCCGTCGGTCACCGTCACGGGCTCCTTCTCCAGCGCGCGCAAGCGGCGCGTCGAGGCGATCGTGTCGGCCAGCTGGCGCGCGACCTGGCCGATTTCGGCCACCGGCATGAACGCGGCCACCGCGACCAGCACCAATAGCGGCAACGATTCGCGCGGGAACCCGCCGCGTGCGCACAACCACGCGCCGAGCGCCGCGACCGCCAGCCCGCCGAGCCCGCTCGCGACTTCCAGCGCGGCGCTTTGCGACGACAGATCGTCGAGCAGCTTCGCGCGCTGCCGGCGGTACGCATCGACCTCGGCCACGAACGCCGCGCGCCGGCGCGCGATCACCTGGAACGCGGTCAGTTCCGCGAGCCCCTGGATCGTTTCGGTCAGGTGCGCACCGAGCTGGCCGAGCGCTTCGCGCGCACCGGTGCCGAGCCGGTCGACGTCGCGCCGCGCCAGCACCGGTGCGAGCCCCGCCCACAGCAGAAACGGCAACAGCACGAGCGCGAGCGGCCACGCGACCGACACGAGCAACGCCAGCACACAGGTCGGCACGAGCACCGCGACGAAAGCCGGCGCCAGCGTATGCGCGTAGAAATATTCGACGGTCTCGACGTCCTGCGTCGCGAGCGACACGAGATCGCCGGAACGGCGGTGCAGCAGTCCGGCCGGCGCGAGCCGTTCGAGCGTCGCGAACAGCGCGATGCGCATTTCCGCGAGCAGCCGGTACGCCATGTCGTGCGCGAGCCAGGATTCGAGCCAGTGCAGCACGGCCGCGACCGGCGCGATCGCGAGCAGCGCGACCACGAGCCCGCTGCCGACCTGCCCCGTCGGCACCGCGCCGACCACCCGTGCGCCGATCACGCCGACGCCGATGAATGCGAGCACGCGGCCGATCCCGAACAGCACGGTCAGCATCACCTTGGCCTTCCACGGACGCACGAAGCGCAGCAACGTCTGCAACGTTTCCGGCCAACCGATCGTCGCCGCATCGTCGTTCAGCGGCCGCACCTGCGGGCCCGACGACGCGCGCGCGGTCGCACCGGCGGCCGCCGTCGCGCCGACGGATTCGGCGACCGCTTCCAGTTGCGGCCCCATCAGCCGTCGATACGGGCCGTCGCGCGCGATCAGCGCCGCATGCGTCCCTTCGTCGACCACCCGCCCCTGGTCGAGCACCAGGATACGATCGGCGCCGATCACGCTGGACAGCCGGTGCGCGAGCACGAGCGTCGTCCGTCCGTGCGTGAGCCGGTCGAGCGCCTGCTGGATCAGCGCTTCGTTCTCCGCATCGACCGACGACAGCGCCTCGTCGAGCAACAGGATCGGCGCATCGCGCAGCAGCGCGCGGGCAATCGCGATGCGCTGGCGCTGGCCGCCCGACAGCATGAGCCCGCGTTCGCCGATGCGCGTGGCGTAACCGTCGGGCAGCGCCGAAATGAAATCGTGCGCGTTGGCCGCGCGCGCGGCCGCGATCATGTCCGCGTCGCTGGCGTCCGGGCGGCCGAGCCGCAGATTGTCGGCGACGCTGCCGTCGAACAGCGTCGCGTCCTGCGCGACGACCGCGATCATGTCGCGTACCTGGTCGGCCGAGAGCGTACGCACGTCGTGGCCGCCGATCCGGACCGCACCGCCTTGCGCGTCGTGCTGGCGCAGCAGCAGGCGTACGATGGTCGACTTGCCGGCCCCGCTCGGCCCGACGATCGCCACCGTCTCGCCCTCGCGCACCGAGAAACTCAGCGCCGCATGAGCCTCCGCGCGGCGCCCCGGATACGCGAAGCTGACGTCGTCGAACGCGATCTCCGGCCGCAGGCCCGCCACCCGCGGCGCGTCGGCGGCCGGCGCCCGACTGCCCGCGTCGAGCAGCGCATGGATCGCATGCGCCGCGGACTGGCCGATCATCCCCTGATGCAGCACCGCACGCAGGTCGCGCAGCGGCCGGAAGATCTCGCTGCCGGCCATCAGCACGATCAGCAGCGCTTCAAGGCTCATGTCGCCGTGCCGCACACGCCACGCGCCCACCGCGATCGCCGCGGCCGCGCCGAGGCCGGTGCCGAGATCCGTGAAGAACCGCGTCAGCAGGCCGAGCGCGAGCACCCAGAACGTGCTGTCCGACAGCGCGCGCGCCTTCGCTGCCAGCTTCGCGCCGAACGCGGTGCTCTGTCCGAACGCCTTCAACGTCGGCAGGCCCTGCACCGCGTCGAGAAACTCCTCGCCGAACGCCTTGAACGCGGCCGAACGGGCGAGCGCCGCCCGCTTGTCGGCGCGATGCACGAGCTGCGGCAGCGCCAGCGTGACGAGCGCCGCGACCAACAGGATCGCGGCCGTCGGTACGTCCCACCACGCGAGCACCGCGAAGATCATCAGCGGCGCGCACGCGGCGATCACGAGCTGCGGCAGGTAAACGCCGAAAAAAGTCTGCAACTGCTCGACGCCGTCGACGACGGCGAGCATGACGCCGCCCGTGCGTTCGCCGTTGAACCATGCGGGGCCGAGCGCGGCGATCCGGTCGAACAGCCGCGCGCGCAGCGTCGCCTGCACGCGGCCCGCCGTATGCTGCGCGAGCACCGTGCGGCGATGATCGAGCCAGGCACGCAGCAGCACGCAAGCCGCCGTTGCAGCGACGGCCTCGCCGATGTCGCGCGCCGGCGCGCCGGAAAAAACCAGCGCCAGCACGCGACCGAGAAATACGAAGCGCAGGATGCCGACACCCATCGCGAGCAGCCCGAGCGCGACGGCCGCCGCCACCCGCCAGCGCAGTCCCGCCATCATCGCCCATAGTCGTCGGTCGAAATACATGAAGCCCTCCAGTCGGTGTTTCGTTGCGTTGTTCTTGACCGGATCGAGGCTACCCGCGCCGCCCGCGCGCGGCAAAAGATGATTTTTCAACGGGTGTTGAGTCAACTACAATACCCCGCATGTCGCACCTACCTCCCCTCAGCGCATTGCGTGCTTTCGAGGCGACCGTTCGCCTCGGCGGGTTCGCGCGCGCGGCGGTCGAGCTGAACGTGTCGACCAGCGCGGTCAGCCATCAGATCCGCTCGCTCGAGGAATCGCTCGGCGCACGGCTGCTCGAACGCAGCACGGGGCTCGGCGGCATCAGCCTCACGCCGGCCGGGGCGCGCCTGCTGCCGGCCGTCGGCGACGCGCTGTCGCGTCTCACCGACGCGTGCGCCGAGATTCGCGGCACCGCGCAACGGCTCACCGTCTCCGCCAACGCGCCGTTTTCGTCGATGTGGCTCGCGCGCCGGCTGGCGGAATTCTCGTCGCTTCATCCCGACACCCCGCTGCACGCGGTCGTGCTCGACGACGAGCCCGATTTCGCGCGCAGCGGCGTCGATCTGGCGATCGTGCACGTGCCCGCGCACCGGCTGCGGGCCGACGACGACGTGCTGATGCGGGAAACCGTGTTTCCGGTGTGCAGTCCCGAATTGTTTCCGTACGCATCGGGGTACGTATGCCGCTCGCGGCTGCTGCAGGAGATGCACGAGGACAACCCCGAGATCGACTGGCGCAACTGGGCGTCGGAATTCGGCCTGCCGAGCGACTTCGAGACGAAGATCGTCCGCTACAGCAGTTTCAGCCAGGTGATCGGCGCGGCCGTCGGCGGCGCGGGCATCGCGCTCGGCCGCGTGCCGCTGATCGAGCCCGAACTGCGCAGCGGGCGCCTGGTGCCGCTGGTGCCGGGCCTCGCGCGCGACGCGTCGTGGCGCTTCGTGCTGCGCCGCCATCCGTCGACGCGGCACCGGCTGCTCGATCCGTTGATCGCGTTCCTGCGCAGTGAAGCGAACGCGCCGCCGTTCGTCTCGAAAATGGTTGCGCCCGCATCCAACGACAGTCACGCGCGAGGCACGAGCGGCGCCTGACGGGCCGGCATGCGAGGCCGGCGTCGCGTCGCCTGGCTGCTTACGGCGTCGCGAAGAACAGCGCGACGACGCACGCCATCCCGCCGAACCACACGAGCGAACGCAGCGACGCCCAGTTCAGCAGGTACATCAGCGCATAGACGATGCGGATCGCGACGAACGCGATCGCGAGCTGGTCGACGCGATGCACGTTCGCGCCGTTGTGCCATGCCACCACCAGCGCGGCCGTGAACAGCGCAAGCGCTTCCCACGCATTCTGATGAGCGGCCTGGGCGCGTGCGCGCCAACCTTCGAGCTTCGCCAGGTACGCGCGCGGCGCGCGGTTGTCGTAGCCCTTGCGGGCCTTGGCGAGAAACGTCATCGGGAACGGCAACAATGCGACGATGAACAGGCACAGCTGGGACGTCGTCATCCAGGTCTCCTCCATTATGATTACATTGAACAATGACAAGATCGCCGAGAGCTTAGCATCGCGCCGTGCCGTTCGCGCACCGGTTTTCTAGACGGGAGACTCGGCCGCGCAGGCCGCCGGCAACGAGCCCGGCCTGCTATGACACCAAAATTTCCACCAAATCGTCGACAAATACGTTAATTAAAACTGGTCGATCACCAATAAGATAGCGCTCAACACTGGCTTGGCACGCGGTCGCGCCAAGCCCGCCGTTTCCTCCGCGCCGCCGTGCGCCGAACGACATCCGACCCGAGCCCTTGCCATGCCCCGTCCCATCGTCGCCCATATCCGCCCGGACGCCGTCCGCCACAACCTCGACTTCATCCGCCGCACCGCTGCGCAATCGCGCGTGTGGGCCGTGATCAAGGCCAACGCGTACGGCCACGGCATCGAACGGATCTACCCGGGCCTCGCGGCCGCCGACGGCATCGCGCTGCTCGATCTCGACGAAGCCGTGCGCGTGCGCGAGCTCGGCTGGGACAAGCCCGTGCTGCTGCTCGAAGGGATCTTCGAGCCGGCCGACGTCGAGTTGGCCGATCGCCACCGGCTGACGGTCGCCGTGCACTGCGACGAACAGCTCGACCTGCTGATCGCCGCGAAGCCGCGGCAGCCGATCGACATCCAGCTCAAGATGAATTCCGGGATGAACCGGCTCGGCTACCGGCCGGCCGCGTTCCGCGCCGCCTGGGAGCGCGCGGCGCGCGCGCCGTCGATCGGCAAGATCACGCTGATGATGCATTTCGCGAACGCCGACGAAGGCGAGGTCGACTGGCAGCTCGAGCAGTTCGACGCGACCACGGCCGGGATTCCGGGCGAGCGCTCGGTATCGAATTCGGCGGCGGTGCTGTGGCACCCGCACGCGCACCGCGACTGGGTGCGTCCCGGCACGATCCTGTACGGCGCTTCGCCGACGGGCGCGTCGCGCCATATCGCCGACACGCCGCTGACGGCCGCGATGACGCTGACCAGCCGGATCATCGGCGTGCAGACGCTCGCCCCCGAAGAGACCGTCGGCTACGGCCGGCGCTTCACGGCCGACCGGCCGATGCGGATCGGCGTCGTCGCGTGCGGCTACGCGGACGGCTATCCGCGCCACGCGCCGACCGGCACGCCGATCGCCGTGGACGGCGTGATGACGCGCGTCGTCGGCCGCGTGTCGATGGACATGCTGACCGTCGACCTGACGCCGTGCCCGCACGCGGGCATCGGCTCGAGCGTCGAGCTGTGGGGCGACCAGGTGAAGGTGGACGACGTCGCGGAAGCCAGCGGCACGATCGGCTACGAGCTGATGTGCGCGCTCGCGCGCCGCGTGCCGGTGGTGATCGTGCCACCCGGCGCGTCGAGCGTGCAGCCGGCGCCGCGGACCGGCAGCTACGGGCGCTGACCGGCGGCGGTTCGGCGGTTCGGCGGTTCGGCGGTTCGGCGGTTCGGCGGTTCGGTGATACGCGAGCGCACCGCCGCACCTGTCGCGCTACATACCGGCGGCCCGCTCACGCGCACCGGCGACGACGCGGTACGTCGTTGCGCGTCGTGCAACGACGGGCGCCGATGCGCTCCGTGCCCCCTTCCGGCGAAACATCACGAACGCCACGTCGGCTTCCGCTTGTCGAGGAACGCGTCGATGCCCTCGCCCGCATCCTCTTCCATCATGTTGCGTGCCATCACGTCGCCCGCGTACGCATACGCTTCGTCGAGCGGCATCTCGCGCTGACGATAGAACATCTGCTTGCCGACCCGCACCGCGGCCGGGCTCTTCGCGACGATCTCCGCGACCTTGCGCGCGACAGCCGCATCGAGCGCGTCCTCGGGCACGGCTTCGTTGACGAGTCCCCACGCGGCGGCCGTCGCCGCATCGACGAAGCGCCCGGTCATCAGCATGTCGAACGCGCGCTTGGCCGCGACGTTGCGGCTCAGCGCGACGGCCGGCGTCGAGCAGAACAGCCCGACGTCGATGCCGGACACCGCGAAGCGCGCGGTGTCGGCCGCGATCGCGAGGTCGCACGCGGCGACGAGCTGGCAGCCGGCCGCCGTCGCGATGCCGTGCACGCGCGCGATCACCGGCACCGGCAACGCGCGCATCGCGAGCATCACGCGGCTGCACTGCGCGAACAGCGTGCGGTAGTAGTCGAGTTCGGGCTTGCCGCGCATCTGCCGCAAGTCGTGGCCGGCGCAGAACGCCTTGCCTTCGGCCGCCAGCACGACGCAGCGCACGTGCGGATCGGCAGCCAGCGTATCGAACGCATCGTGCAGGGCCGAGAGCAACGCTTCGGACAACGCGTTGAACTGCTGCGGGCGATTCAGGCGCAGCGTGACGACGCCGTCGTGCGTGTCGCGCAGCAGGATCGGATCGGCGGTCTGTTGATCGGGTTCCATGGGGCTCCGCTGGACGGGGTTCGACAGGTGGCGCGGCGAGGCGAACGCGTGACCGTCGCGCCCGCCCGCTCGCGGCATGACGAGGAAATGGTCCTCCACATTCCGCGGCGCGTCCAGCCGCGCCGCCGCATGCGCGTGCGCAGCGGCTTGCCGGCCACTGCGCCACGCCCCTGCCGCTCGTGCGTCAACGGCGCGGCTGCGCGGCTTGCGCGCGATCTGCCGTCCGCGCAGCCAGCGCGGCAATCGCATAGGCGACGCAGCCGAGCGCCGCGACTGCCCACAGCGCATCGGTCGGATCCGGCAACAGGATCGTCGCGGCGCCTGCGACGGCCACGCCGAGCAGGCTGCCGGCCTGCCGTGCCGCGTTGAGGAACCCGGATGCCACGCCCGCCGCGTCGGCGGGCACCTGTTCGAGCACCGTCGCGATCATCGGCGCCACCGACAGCGCGGTCCCGGTGCCGAATGCGACCATGGCCGTCCAGACCGCCGGCCACGGCGCACGCAGCGCGAGCGCAAGCGCGATCGCGGGAACGGCCAGCGCCGCCATCGCGAGGCCGTTCGCCATCAGCGTGACCGGACGCACCCGGCCGTGCAGTTTTCCCGACAGCAGATTGCCGAGCGACAGACTCAGCGCGAACGGCAACAGCGTCAGCCCCGTCTGCCGCGCACTCATGCCGAAGCGCCCGTGCAGGTACAGGCTCAGCACGAACAGCAGCCCGAAGTACCCGACATAGACGAGGCTGCCCATCAGGTTCATCGCGACGAAGATGCGGTTGCGAAACCATGCGAGCGGCACCATCGGATCGCGGGCACGCCGCTCGACCACGACCAGCACGGCGGCGGCGAGCGCGGCGATCAGCAGCGCGCACCGGACCTCGGTGGCGCCCACGCCGCGCGTCGGCAGTTCGATCACCGCGAAACACAGCGCACCGAGCGCCGTCGCCCCGACGCACTGGCCGGCCCAGTCGAACCGGCGCACGTCCTGCGCGGCCGATGCCCGGACGAGCGCCGCCGCGCCGGCAAAAGCCACGGCGCCGGTCGGCACGTTGATCAGGAATGCGCTGCGCCAACCGAAATCGTCGACCAGGATCCCGCCGAGCACCGGCCCCACGGCGACCGCGACCGACGCGATGCCGGCCCACACCGCGATCGCCCGCGCCCGCTCGGCCGGCACGTCGAAGGTGCTGCGCACGATCGCGAGCGACGCGGGCAAGAAGAGCGCAGCGCCCATGCCCTGCCCGAAACGCGCGACCACGAGGACCGCCACCGACGACGCGACGCCGCACGCCGCCGACGCGGCGACGAACAGCGCCAGCCCGGCGAGATACACGTGCTTCGCGCCGAACCGGTCGGACAGCGCGCCGCCCGCGAGAATCAGCGCGGCGAAGCTGAGCGTGTACGCGTCGACGATCCACGCGAGCTCCGCGACCGTCGCGCCGAGGCTCGTGCGCATCGCCGGCAGCGCCACGTTGACGATCGTCGAATCGAGTACCGCCATGAACATGCCGACCGCGACGAGCGCCAGCGTCCAGCGCTGCTCGCGCGCCGTCGGGCGGCTCGGCGCCGCCGCGGCGACAGGAACGGAAACGGAATGGCAATCGGACATGACACCTCCAGGCAGATGCCGGGAGTCTAGGACCGCGCGCCTGATGCGGAAAAGTGATAATTTCGCATTTGCCTGATGCAGATTTGCATCATTCGATGCCGCCCGCCGCTGGCTGCCCGATTGTCCGTTGAGCGACTTCACCCGGTAGCGGTAGACAAGAATCATGCAGGCGATCCCGACCCGTGGCAGAACCTGCCTGTCAACCGCACGCCTTGCCTTCCCGCCATCGATGGCGGGGTTTCTCGGAGCACATTCTGATGAACTGGGACAACGCCCGCTTCTTCCTCGCGCTGGCGCGCACCGGCACGCTGCGCGGCGCCGCGGCGCAACTGAACGTCGACCAGGCGACGGTCGGGCGCCGGATCGCCGCGCTCGAGGACGAACTCTCGGCCCGGCTGTTTCTCCGCACACCGTCCCTCTATGTGCTGACGACCGCGGGCGAAGCGCTGCTCGAACCGGCCGAAACGATGGAGCGGGCGTCGCTGACGATCGAACGCCGCGTGATGGGGCTCGACGAGCAACTCGCCGGGTCCGTGCGCGTCGCCACGACCGACACGCTCGGCAAGCGCTTCGTCGTTCCCGCGATCGCCCGCTTGCGGCGCAGGCATGCCGGCATCGACGTCGTGTGCGTGACGTCGGCGCAAATCACCAACCTCACGCGCCGCGAAGCGGATCTCGCGATTCGCACGTTGCGGCCGGAATCGCCGGACCTGATCGTCAGGCGGCTCGGGCATCTCGAAACCGGCATCTACGCATCGCACCGCTATCTGGCCGAACGCGGCGAACCGGTCGCGGGCAGCGCGTTCGACGGGCACGATCTGGTGATGTATCAGCAGCCGGTGGTGCCGACGATGTGGGACGCGCTGTGCGGCGAGCCGACTTCACGCGGCCGCGTGATGTTCCAGACCTCGTCGACGATGATGCTGGTGGAAGCCGCGCTGGCAGGGCTCGGCATCGCGGAGCTGCCGTGCTTCCGCGCCGACGCCGAGCCGGAACTGGTGCGACTCATGCCGCAGCGGTGCAATCATTTCGACGTGTGGCTCGTCGCCCATGCCGATCTCTACAAGACCGCGCGCGTGCAGGCGGTGATCGAGGCGGTCGTCGACGAATTCGCGACGGCGGCGGCCCCCGCCCGCTAACGGGCCGGTGCGTCAGCGCGGCTGATATTCGCCATCCGTCGCCGACCAGCGAAACGTCCGGCGCCATTTGCCGCCGCGCTCGCGCAACTGCAAGTCGTGGAAGCCGTCCGTCGACGTCGACAGCACGCTCAGCGCATTGCTGCCTTCCGTGATGTCGTGATCGCGCGTGCCGTCGCGATGCCAGTCGCCGGCGATATCCCGGTAGAACATCATCGGCTGGGCGAACACGACGCGCAGCGTCTTGCCGTCGATCCGGAACAGGTACAACGCCTCGAACGATGCGCCGCCGCCGGAATAGCCGATCGACCAGCCCGCCCGTACCCCGAACGCGGCATCGCCCGCCCGCAGCGTGTACGGCGCGAGATCGAACCGCGACCACCGCTCGGGCCGTAACGCGACATCGCGCGACTGCTTCGTCTGCTCGAGGTAGTCGGGTCTGTCGAGATTCGTGTTGCTCCAGTCGGTCGCCTGTTCGAGCGGCTCTTCGGTGCGCGCGACGAGGCGCGGCACGCCGTCCGGACCGCGCTCGAACACGCCCAGCCAGACCAGCTCCTTCCGGTCATCGGCGTCGGCGTGGCTCTCGAAGCCTTCGCAATCGGTCGGCGCACTGAATCGCAGCACCTCGCGCGCAGACTCGTCGGTCGGCGCCACGCAGACGATCGCGACGAACGCGCCAGGGCGCTGCGGCCACGGTTTCGCGCCGACCAGCACGACACGCGCAAGCGGCTGGCCCGGGGCAAGCTGCGCCACCAGCCTCTCCTTCGTGAAGCCGGGCGGCAGGTGCACGCCGAAACCGTCCGCTTCCGCGCCGCTCATGTCGCGCGCGTACGCGGCGCGTGCTTCGGGCGAACCGAGCTTCCCGGGCACCTGGTCGAGCGAATGCGCGGTGCCGGCCGCGTGCGCGGGGAAGCCCGCGAATGCAGCGCCGATCGCGACGAGCCACGGTATCAAGCGAATTGTCATGCGGGAATGTCCTGTGAAGTAACGAGGCAACATACTGCGACGCCGCACACGCAATCGTGTGCGCGACAACCGGATCGGCCCATAGTGTCACGTGCGTTTCATGATGTTCTGCTTGCCGGATTCGACGCGTTTCAGCGCGCAGCAGGCGGTCACTCCCGCTTGCGCCCGCTGCGCCACACACGCACGCCCGACCGCAACTGACCGACACCGACGACGAAAGAGACCAACCCCATCGCGCCGAATGTCAGCACATCGCCCCAGATCGCGCCGAACGTGTTCATCCGCGCAGTCATCTCCGGCGCGTCCGGCGCATAGCGCACCTCGACCGTCGCGCCGTCCTCGACGCTGACGTCGCCGCCCTGCGGATATTCGACATGCTCGCCCGCGAGCGTCGTGAACGCGATCTCCGGATGATGCGGTCCCGCGTTCAGCTTGACGACGCGCCCCGGCACGACGACCGACGTGCGCAGGAACTCACGCGTCGACTGCGCATACAGGGCGACGCCGATCAGCATGCACGTGCCCACGACGGTAAAGACGACGCCCTTTGCGATCAGCGTCTCGATGTGCCGGGCTGCAGCGCGGCCGGATACGGACATCATCCGTTTCGCGCTACGGACGCGACCGATAGAACGACACGTCGATCCGGGACTGTGTCTTGCAGCGATACATCACGCCGCGCCCCGTTTCGTCGGTCACGCCTTCGTACGGCCCGTTGCAGCCCGTCACCTTGTACCGCGCGAACGGAACGCGCTTGCCGTCCGTCGGACGGACCAGCACCGGAATGCGTCCCGTCGGGCCGTCGCCGATCGTGCGGACGAGCACCATGCGCGCCGCATCGATCGGCGCGTCGGAACGCATGTAGAGCGTGCGCCCCTGCGCGTCGGTCGCGCCTTCGACTTCGAGTTCCCGGCTGTCCTGGGCGGCGCTGGTGTAAAGCGCGAACGCATAGCGCGTGTTCGGCAGCGCCTGCCTGGTGGCGGGGTCGTGCAGCACGAAATAGCATCCGTTCGCGCCCCGCCCGGCCGACGCCTGCCCGTTGGCCTGCGTGGGATTGCACGTGTACGACGAGCCGCCGCCCGCGGCCGCCGTTGGTGCGTTCCGTGGCCCCGTGTTCGCGCATCCGCCCGCCAGCGCGGCGACCAGCGATACACACGCGCCGCGCAGGCGCGCGGGCCGACCGATTCCGGTTTTCATTGGAAGGTGTTCCGTTCCCGATGTCGTCAATGCCGGGCGTGCCGTGCATGACACACCGGCACGCCGCCCTCGGCAACCGGCAGGATACGGACATCGGGGCGCGCTGTAAATTGCGCCGGCGACCGGCCACGCCGCGGCCGCGCAACCCGAACCGCAGCGTCGAATGCCGGCGCGGCATCGGGCCCGCCGGCCGCGCGCGTCAGCCCGCGAGCTTCTTCAGCGCGTCGAGCACCGCGTCGCCCTTGAACGGCTTCACGATCCAGCCCTTCACGCCGGCGGCCTTGCCGCGCTCCTTCATCGCCGGGCTGCTTTCGGTCGTCAGCATCACGACGTTGACCGCCGTGTTCGCCAGCTCGCCGCGAATCTTCTCGACCATCGTCAGGCCGTCCATGTTCGGCATGTTCACGTCGCTGATCACGAGGCGCACGCCGGGCGTCGCCTTGAGCTTCGCGAGCCCGTCCTTGCCGTCGACGGCCGTCGCGACGTCGAGCCCGTGATTGCGCAGGAAGCCCGCCACTTCGTCGCGCACCGTGCCCGAATCGTCGACCACCAGAATCTTTGCCATGTCGTATTCCCCTTTTCGTCGTTGCCGACTTCAACATTCAAAACAGTTCGAGTTCGCCCGATTCGACCATCGGCCCGACGTCCTGCACCGATTCGCGGAAATCCTCCGGCGACCAGCTCAGGCTGAACACGAAACGCTGGTCGAGACGGACCGAGCGCCCCGATGCCGGATCGGTCATCCGGTACTTGAAACAAAGCTGCGGACAATCGCCGCCGAACGAGATGAACTTCTGCTTGTGATTGACGACGAGCGGCACCTGCACCGGATGGCGCGCCAGCGCCTCGGCGTCGCCGAGATAGCGGTTCTTGAACGCGCCCCACACGAGGTTGGTCAGCTCGCCGAGCACGCTGTTCACGTCGCGGAAATCCGGCGCGCGGCTGCCGTCGCGCGTGCCGCCGAGCATGTCGAGCAGCGGCTGCTCGCTCGTCTGCAGGAGCATGTAGCCGCGGCACCACGCACTTTCGAGCGCGATCAGGCTGAACACCTCGCCGAAGATGATCTGGTCGCGCACGATGCACGGCGTGTCGTGCTCGATCGTCATGCCCGGGAACAGGCTGTCGAGGCGCGCCTCGGTGATCTCCGAGATGCCGCGCACGAGCGCGTTCGGGTAGTCGCGGCCGAACAGGTATTCGTCGATCGCACGCGCGAGCGGCGTCATGTCGTCGGCGACGTAGGCCGCGCACGCGACACGGGCGAGCGCATCTGGCAGCCCGTCGCGCGACGCGAGCGATTCGCGGCGCAGGATGATCGGCAGCTCGGGCCGCAGCGCGTCGATCTGCGTCGCGATGATCGCGCTCTCGGCCGGCGAGCCGCCGTAATCCTCGGCCAGCAGGATCGCGCCGAGATCGATGTTCGAGCGCAGCACCTTCAGCAACCGGCTGCGCCGCACGGTCAGGCCGACCAGGTTGTGCTCGTCGCAGAAACGCTTGATCGCGTCGGCATGCACGCGGCTGTCGTCGAGCACGAGCACCTTGCTGACGGGTTGGTCTTCGGTCATCTGATGGATTCCTGATGGTCGGTCAGAACAGTTCGAGCTCGCCGCCGGTTTCCACCGTGGCCGATTCCGGCACATGGAAATCGACCGGCGCGTTCGCGCACACGCACAGCGTCGCGCCGACCCGCACGTCGTCGAGCGTCAGGTCGTACGCGGCCACGTAATCGGGCGAGAGCGCGTGCATGTAGTCGATGCTCGCGCCGCTCAGCAGGTAAGGCGTCGACATCCCGAGATCGGGAAACGGCACGGTCAGCGCCTGGTTGATCGCGCCGCAACACAGGTTCGCGGCTTCCATGAACGCGTCGGTCAGCGGCCGCTGGTTGCCCGCGCCTGCCGCCGCGCCGACGAAATGGCGGCGCGTCGCGTCGTCGTCGCTGAAGCGCAGCGCGAGCAGCAGGCGGAAGTGCAGCGCCGAGATCGTCAGCACGACCACATGCTCGGGCGCCGTCGGTTTCGATCGCGACGTCGCCTGCACGCGATCGGGCGCGTCATGTTCGTGGCCGGCGGCCGGCCGGATGTCGCATGCGCCGCCGGATGCGAGCCGCGTGCGCGCGGCGTCGAAAAAGATCCGCTCGAAACCGGCTCTCGCCTGCGCGCCGATCACGCGGCCTCTCCTTCGATCCGCGCGTGCAGTTGCCCGGCCAGCGTCTCGACGGTCGCGAGCGCGGCCGTGATCATCTTGCCGCCGGCCTGGATGTCCTGGAACGTCGCGGCCGTCACGAGATCGTTGCGGTTCAGGCTGTCGCGATAGCTGTTCGACAATTGCTGCGAGCGCGCGGCCAGCCCGCGCACCTCGCTCGCGACGATCGAGAAGCCGCGCCCGGCCGTGCCCGCGCGCGCGGCCTCGATCGACGCATTCAGCGACACGATCGACACGTGCGCGACGATCGCCGACAGCTCCTGGTTCTTCGTCCGCATGTCCTGGTTCTGCGTGGTCAGCGAGATCATCTGCTCGTGCCAGCGCTCGAACGTGCCGGCAAGCCCGCGCAGGCGCGCGGCTTCGTCCGCGATCTTCATCGCGTGCTGCGCGAGCGCCGCGCGATCGGCCGACAGCGCCTGCAACGCGTCGCGCTGTGCGCCGTGCGCGGATGCCTCGCGTGTCAGCGCCTCCTCGAGCTGCGCCTCGCGCCGCGCCCATGCGTCGGCCGCTTCCGCATGCGCCGACGCCGCTTCCTCGGCGCGTGCGCGGGCGGCGTCGAGCGCGTCGCGCAACCCATCGGCCTCGCGCGCCAGCGCCGCGACGTGCCGCCCGCGCATCACGCGAAACACGATCGCCGCCGCCGCGGCGACGACCGCGCCGCCCGCCAGCGCGGCGGCCATCTGGATCATCCACGCCTGCACGATCACGCCGTCACTCCGCTGCGCCGATATCCGCGATGCGCGCCCGCTGGGCCGGCCCCGCGCCCTGCGCGGCGCCGTCCGCCGCGAAGCGCGCCGGCAGCGACACGATCGTCTCGAACGCGCGATACGGCGCGCCGACGCGATCGTCGGTGAAGCGCAGCGCGATATCGCCGCCTTCGCGCTTCAGGAAATTGCGCACCGCGTCCATGCCGACGCCGCGTCCGGATACTTCGGTCACCGTCTGCGCGGTCGAAAAACCCGGCCGGAAGATCAGCTCCGCGACTTCCTCGTCGGACAGTGCCGCCGCGTCGTCGGCATCGATCCAGCCGCGCTCTCGCGCGATGCCGCGAATCCGCTCGAGCGCGAGGCCGCGGCCGTCGTCGGCGAGTACGAACCACAGCTCGCCGCCGCCCACGCCGACCGCGATGTCGATCGTGCCGGACGCCGCCTTGCCGGCCGCGCGCCGCACGTCGGACGATTCGATCCCGTGGTCGATCGAATTGCGCAGCAGGTGCATGAATACGTTCTTCAGCGTCGCGACGATCTCGCTGCGCACGCGCTGGCCGTGGCTGTCGATATGCACGACCGGCGCCGGCTTGCCGAGCTCGGCCGCGAGCGACGGCAGCGACTCGATCACGCTGCCGAGCGCCTCGCCGATACCCTGGGTGCCGAGCTGGCTCAGCATGCGCCGCACGGCATCGCGCGCCGCGTGCCAGTCGGACGCATTCGCCGGATCGGCGCCGTCGAGCACGCGCAGGCTTTCGCTGATGCGCGCGCGCTCGACCATCAGGAAATCGGCGCCGCTTTGCGCCGGCTCGCTGCTGCGGCCGAGCGTGACCGCGTTGATCGTCGCGTAGTGGTCGACGGCTTCGCGCACGCGCGCCAGGTCGTCCATCAGCGCGTCGCGGTTCCACTCGGGGCCGCTGTCCGCGCGCCGCAGCGATTCGTACGCCTGCTCCGCTTCGTGGACGATGTTCGTCAGATGCTGGAGGCTGTAGGTGCGCGCATTGCCCTTGATCGTGTGCATGTTGCGGAACAGCGCTGCGACGATCGAGTGATCGGCGCGTTCGTGTTGGCGGATCATCCGCTCGTTCTCGCTGAGGAAGCCCTTCGCGCTGTGCACGAAGTCGTGGAACTTGTCCTGGCTGATCGACAGGATCTCGCCGATCATCTCGAGGCGCCGCTGCTGCTCGCCGGCCTGCGCGGTCAGCTCGCGGATCTCGGTCACGTCGCGCACGCACAGCATCAGGCGCACCACCGTGTCGGTCTCGTCGGTGATCGCCGACCAGCTCAGGTCGAGCCATTTCTCGCGGCCGTCCGGCATCCGCTTCGCGACTTCGTTGACGAGCAGGTGCTCGTTGAACCCGAAGTTCATGCTGTCTTCGCCCAGGCACGCGTGCACGGCCGCATCGACCTGCGAACGCGCGTCGGCGCCGATCGTCGAATCGTCGAACACGAGCGCCATCAGGTCGCGGCCGGCGATGTCGTTCGTTTCGAAGATGGTTTCGAGGTACGCCGAATACTCCGCATGCACGACGCCGCCTTCGACGACGGTCAGGATGCCCTGCTGCATGTTCTGCAGCATCGCCTGGATGTCGGCCGTCTTCTGCTTCAGTTGCGCGGCGTTCTCCTGGATCTTCTCGATCATCCCGTTGAACGCGACGATCGAATGGCCGATTTCGTCCATCCGGCCCACCGGCACGCGGCGCGTGAAATCCTGGCTCCTCGCGATCTCGCTCATCGCCGTCTGCATCCCGATCAACGGGCGCGTGATCTGGCGATACAGCACGAGGCCGAGCGCGGTCAGCAGCACGATCACCGTGCCGGCGACGGCCGCGATCGCGGTCGCCGTGGTCGCGAGCATCCCGTTCAGCGCGCCGATCGCGTCGTCCTTCTGGCGGTTCTTCTCGACGCGCAGCGTGTCGACGATGCTTTCGAGTTCGTCGCGATACTGCGCGACGTTCGCGAACAGATAGGCCTGCGCCATCTCGGCCTTGCCGTCCGCCTTCATCTTCACGGTGTCGTCGATCGCCGCGAAATAATTGGCGGCGCTGTCCTTCGCCTGCGCGACGAGCCCTTCCTGCGCGCGGCCGACCGCCGATTTCGCCTGCGCGTCGAGCGCGGCGCGCAGGGCGGCCTGCTTCGCCTTCAGCTCGTCGCGGGCCTGCGCGGCGGTGTTCGCGTCGGGCGCGTAGACGAGCGTCATCGTCGCGATCTGGATGTTCTTCACGTCGGCGACGAGATCCGCCGACGCGAGCGCGCTCGGCACGATTCCCTGGGTGACCTGACGCACCTCGGACGCGCTCTTGCGCGTCTGGTACACGGCATAGATGCCGATCGCGGACAGCGCGAAGAACGTCAGGACGACTAGCAGCGTAATGCGATGACGGATGGTCATGAGTACAGCTCCCCGCAGCGATCCGGCTTCGATCGCCCTTTGGTCTATTGAAAGAATGTGAGCGCCGAATTATCGGGGAAGGTGTATGACCGTCCGATGACTGAAAATCAATCGTTCATTGAGGAAATTGGAATGAATAATTGCGCGGGAAAAATCCTAAAGTTTTTTGCAGATTTGCCGTTAACTTCCGGCCGCTATACGCGGCGCGGCTGCGGCGCTCGATGCGTCGCCGTAATGGCGGATATTCATTGTTTTATTCATGCCCCGCAAAATCCGTTTTATTGAATGCCGGCAAAACGTTTGCGCATTATCGGCGAGCCGGTTTGTTTTGGTTTCTTTTTATGATCGATGCGGCGTTCGCCTCGCAGGTTCGTTGATGTCGCCCTTGCGCGATCCGCCGCTCAGCCTTCGTTCGGTTCGGCGAGCCAGTCCTCGAATTGCAACCGCGGAACCCGCCCGAATCCGCGGACGTTGTGCGTGACGAGCACGAGATGCCGGGCGCGCACCTGCCCTGCGATCAACGCGTCGTAAGGGCCGATCGGCGCGCCGGCCGCGATCAGATGTGCACGAATTTCGCCCGCATGCTGCGCGTCCTCGGTGTCGAACGGTACGACCTCGAACTGAAGCGCGTCGACACGCGCGACGTTCGCTGCCGCTCGCCGGCTCTTGTACGCGCCGTAATAAAGCTCATGCGCGACGATCGCAGGAATCCCGAAATCGGCCGGCTGCCACGCATGCAGACGGGCCAGCATCGCCGGCTCGCCCTTGAGAATGGCGATCACCGCGTTGGTGTCCAGCAGGAACTTCATTCGAACACATCCAGGCCCGAACGCTCCTGAGCGGACGGCTGCGTGGTCGCGGCAGCCTCGAAATCGGCGTCGACCGGGCCGATCAGCGGTGTCAGCCATGCCCAGTCTTGCGGCACCGGTTCAAGAATGACGGACGCCCCATGGCGGCGGATGCGCACCTCGGCCGTATCGAAGCGGAAATCCTTCGGCAGCCGGACGGCCTGCGAGCCGCCATGCTTGAAGATCTTTGCCGTATCCATCTTCGCGCCCTCACGTATCTACAAAATGTATCTATTTTATCAACCGCACGTGAGAATGACGAGTCGTCCGACCGGACTACCGTCGATGGGTTGCCGGGCCGTTGGTCCATACCTGGCGGCATGGCCTCGCGATTCGTTCCCGCAACGCACCGTGGCCCCATTCATTCCTGCCAGGAAACAATCAATCCCGCCCCGGCGATTCCCCTCCCGATCCGCCCGCTCTAGACTGTCGCATCGTTCCTTTTCGGACCCACGCAATGACCGACGTCCTGCCGCTGACCACCGATCCCGAATCCGGGCTGCAGTACCGGCTGCGCCCGGCCGCCGGCCGCCCCGCCGCGCGCCTGTTGCTGCTGCACGGCGTCGGCGGCAACGAAACCAACCTGCTGAACGTGGCCGACGCGATCGATCCGCGCATCGAAATCGCGTTCGTGCGCGGCCCGCTCACGTTCGGGCCGAATCAGCATGCATGGTTTCCGGTGCGTTTCGGCCCGAACGGCCCTGAAATCGATGCGGCGCGTGCCGACGCGAGCCGCGTGCAACTGATCGCGCTGCTGCACGCGCTCCGCGCGCGGGATGGCGCGGCCCCCGCGTCGGCAACCGTGATCGCCGGCTTCAGCCAGGGCGGCATCATGAGCGCGAGCGTCGGCCTCACGTCGCCGGGCGACGTGAGCGCGTTCGCCGTGCTGTGCGGGCGCATCCTGCCGGAAATCGATCCGCTGATCGCGCCGCGCGATGCGCTTCGCCCGCTGCACGCGTTGATCGTGCATGGCCGCTTCGACGACAAGCTGCCCGCCGCGTGGGCGGACAAGGCCGATGCGAAACTCGCCGCGCTCGGTGTCGCGCACGACACGCGGCTGTATGCGGCCGGACACGAGCTGACCGCGGAGATGGCCGGCGATTTCGGCCGATGGGTCGGCGAGCGCGCCGGCTTGAACCGGACTTGAACCGGACGCACCGCGGGCGCCGGCCCGCAACCGGACCGGCGCCTGCGGTGCATGGCATTACGCGTTCTGCGCAGGCTCGGCAACGGCGCGCGCCGTTGCGGGCATCGCCGCCGCCTGCTCGCGCACGGCGCCGCGCTTCGCCAGCTTCCAGCCGACCACCAGCGCGAGCACGACGACCGGAATCATCGCGACGGTCCACGTGCCGCCCGGATAATCGAACGCCATCAGCACCAGCACGCTGACCAGGAACCCGAGCGTGAGCCACGACGTGAACGGCGCGCCGGGCATCCGGAACGACACCGGGCTCAGTTCGCCGCGATCGACCGCGCGACGGAACAGGATCTGGCACATCACGATGAAGCCCCAGGTCGTGATGATCCCGAGCGACGCCATGTTCAGCACGATCTCGAACGCCTGCGCCGGCACGATGTAGTTCAGCGGCACGCCGATCGCATTGACCGCGACCGTGACGAGGATGCCGCCATAGGGCACGCCGCGCGCGTTCATCCGCGACACGAAGCGCGGCGCGGAGCCGCCCATCGCGAGCGAGCGCAGCACGCGCCCGGTCGAATAGAGGCCGGAATTCAGGCTCGACAGCGCGGCGGTCAGCACCACGACGTTCATCACCGTGCCGACGTACGGCACGCCGAGCTTGCCGAAGAACGTCACGAACGGGCTTTCGTGCGCGCTGTACGCGGTCCACGGCAGCAGCATCGTCAGCAGCACGACCGAGCCGACGTAGAACAGCGCGATACGCCACATCACGCTGTTGATCGCCTTCGGCAACACCTTGCGCGCATCGGCGGTCTCGCCCGCCGCGACGCCGACGAGCTCGATGCTCGCGTAGGCGAACACCACGCCCTGCACGATCAGCACGGCCGGCAGGATGCCGTGCGGGAAGATCCCGCCGTGATCCGCGACGAGATGCAGCCCCGGCATCTGGCCGGCGACCGGGTGCCCGCTCGCGAGAAACACGGCGCCGACCGCGAGGAACAGCGCGAGCGTCCCGACCTTGACGATCGAGAACCAGAACTCCATCTCGCCGAACACCTTCACGCCGATCATGTTCATCACCGACACGATCCCGAGCGCGCCGAGCGCGAACACCCATTGCGGCACGTCGGTGAACACGGCCCAGTACTTCATGTAGATCGCGACCGCGGTGATGTCGACGATGCCGGTCGTCGCCCAGTTCAGGTAGTACATCCAGCCCGCGACGAACGACGCGCGCTCGCCCATGAACTCCCGTGCGTACGACACGAAGCTGCCGCTGGTCGGCCGGTGCATCACCAGCTCGCCGAGCGCGCGCATGATCAGGAACGCGAACACGCCGCACACGAGATACACGAGCGCCAGCGCGGGCCCCGCACTCTGCAGGCGGCCGCCCGCGCCGAGGAACAGGCCGGTGCCGATCGCGCCGCCCATCGCGATCATCTGCACGTGGCGCGGCTTCAACTTCTGTTCATAGCCGGCTTCGTGCGACGCGAACATCGCATCGCGGTCGGCATGACGGGGATCGGCGCCGCCGGCCGTGTCGGCCGGGCGCTCGCTGGCGTGCTTCATGGTGTGTCTCCGTTTCTTGATGTATCGCGCCCGTCGACGGGCGCTGCGGGGAACGGCCACGCGCGGGCCGCCGGCGGCATCGGCCGGCGCCGCGCGGGCGGAATCAGTAGGCGCGCGGCCGGATCAACGCTTCGGGCTGCAGCGCCTCGTCCAGTTGCGCGTCGGTCATCAATCCGTGAGCCAGCACGACTTCGCGGATCGACTTGCCGCTCTCGTGCGCTTCGGCGGCCACGGCGGTTGCGCGCTTGTAGCCGATGTACGGATTCAGCGCGGTGGCGAGCGCGACCGAGCGCTCCATCGTCTCGCGCAGCCGCTCGGGATTCGCGGTGATGCCGCTCACGCATCGCTGCGCGAGCGTCGTGCACGCGGCCGTCAGGTGGCTGAAGCTGCGGAACAGCGCGCTGGCGATCACCGGTTCGAACGCGTTGAGCTGAAGCTGGCCGGCCTCGGCCGCGAAGGTGATGGTCACGTCGTTGCCGAACACCTCGAACGCGACCTGGTTGACGACTTCCGGGATCACCGGATTCACCTTGCCGGGCATGATCGACGAGCCGGCCTGCACCGGCGGCAGGTTGATCTCGCCGAAGCCCGCGCGCGGGCCGCTCGACAGCAGCCGCAGGTCGTTGCAGATCTTCGACAGCTTGACGGCGATCCGCTTGAGCACGCCCGACACCTGGACGAACGCGCCGCAATCCTGCGTCGCCTCGATCAGGTTCGGCGCGGTGCTCAGGTCGAGCCCGGTGATCCGGCGCAGCGCGGCCAGCGCCTTCTCCGCGTACTGCGGGTGCGCGGTGATGCCCGTGCCGATCGCGGTCGCGCCGAGGTTGATCTCGCGAATCAGCCAGCCGGCCTCCTGCAGCCGCGCGATGTCTTCCGTCAGCATGACCGCGTAGGTCGAGAATTCCTGGCCGAGCGTCATCGGCACCGCGTCCTGCAACTGGGTGCGGCCGAGCTTGAGCAAACCGGCGAACGCATCGGCCCGCTCCGCGAACGCATCGCGCAGCCGCGCCATCGCTTCGAGCAGATGTTCGACCGCGAAGCACGTCGCGATCCGGATCGCGGTCGGATACACGTCGTTGGTGCTCTGCGCGAGATTGACGTGCTCGTTCGGATGCAGATATTCGTACTGCCCGCGCGCGTGCCCCATGATTTCGAGCGCGCGGTTGCAGATCACCTCGTTCGCGTTCATGTTGGTCGACGTGCCGGCGCCGCCCTGGATGACGTCGACGACGAACTGGTCGTGCAGCCGCCCTTCGCGGATCTCGACGCACGCGGCGGCGATCGCATCGCGGTACGGCCGCGGCAGCAGGCCCAGTTCGCAGTTGGCGTCGGCCGCCGCTTCCTTCACGGCCGCGAGCGCCATCACGAGGTACGGCAGCGACGCAATGGTGCGGCCCGAAATGTCGAAATTCTCTTTCGCGCGCAGCGTGTGGACGCCGTAATAGGCGGCGTCCGGAATACTTCGTTTGCCTAAAAGATCCGCTTCGACGCGGAAGCCGTTTTCGCTCATCGTGCCCTCCTGGATGTCTCGTGCCGCTCGTCGTTCGCCGCTTGCCGACGCGACGGGTTCGCATTCTATGCCTTTGCAAAAACAAGCTCCCTTCTGTATTATCGAAAGCGGTTTTGCGTGTGACGCAACAGCGAGAATCGAATGAAAAAAGGCGCGAGAGAAACCGGCATCGATCACCTCGGCGCGATGCGCGCGTTCGTGCGCGTGGTCGAAACGGGGAGTTTTTCGGCGGTCGCGAAGGAGATGCACGTGTCGACGTCGACGGTCGCGCGCAAGGTGACGGCGATCGAGGAGGCGCTCGGGGTCGCGCTGCTGCACCGCTCGACGCACAGCGTGACGCTCACCGAAGCCGGCCATATCTATCTGGAGCGCGCGGTCACGCTGATCGCCGATCTCGACGACACGCTGCGCGTCGTCGCCGAGCTGAACGCGCAGCCGAGCGGCCCGCTGAAGCTCACCGCGCCGGTCGCGTTCGGCCGCCGCCATCTCGCGCCGCTGATCGCGCCGTTTCTGGCGCGCTATCCGACGATCCAGCTCGACGTGCGGCTCACCGACAACCACAACGACCTCGTGGCCGGTGGCTTCGATCTCGACATCCACGAAGGCGAGAACTACCTGGACAACCTGGTCGTCCACCGGCTGTCGCGCAACGACAGCATCCTGTGCGCGACGCCCGGCTACCTCGACCGCTGCGGACGCCCGGCGACGCCGGACGACCTGAAGCACCACAACTGCCTGCGCTACGTGCATCCGGAAGGCGATCCGCGCTGGGCGCTCGTGCGCGGCAACACGCAGCACAGCGTGCTGCCGGCCGGCAATCTCGTCACCGACCATTCGGAGTTGCTGCTGGAAGCGACCTGCGCGGGGCTCGGCATCGCGGAATTCGAGATCTGGCTGGTGCGCGACCTGCTCGCGAGCGGCCAACTCGAAGCCGTGCTGCCGCGCTATCGGCTGCAGAACCGGCTGACCGGCGAGTTCATCTACATCGCGTATCTGGCGAACCGGCGCAGCTCGGCGAAGCTGCGCGTGCTGAAGGATTTTCTCGCGGAACACCTCGCGCACATCGGCGAGCTGTCGGAGCGGGAGCTGGCGAAGATTCGCGACGCACGCGCGTAGCGCACGCCGATGCGCGGCCCGGATCGTGGGCCGACGGCATCGGCGCGGCGGCCGCGTTCAGGCCGCCTGCAATTCGAACGGGAACGTCGCGTGCCCGAACTCGACGCCCTGCGTGTTGAGCATCGGCGGCCGGTGGAAACCGGCCAGTTGCGCGCGCTGCTCGGCCGTGCCGATCTGCAGCCGCTCGAGGATTTCGCTGACGACCATATAGAGCACGTCGAGATTGCCGTCCTCGATCTTCACCGAGATGCCGAGTGCGCCGTCCGCGCCGAGTTGCCGCGTGCGTTCGGACGCACGCACGCCGATCCCGTAGCACGCATCCGCGCCGAGCTTGCCGACCACCTGCCCGCCGAACGCGTTCATCAGCACCGTGCAATAGCGCCCGTCGCCTGCGACCAGTTCCGGATAGGCGGTCATCGCGCGGTGAATGCGCGCCAGTGCACGCACGCGATCGGTGAGCGCGCCGCCCGCTTCCACCGCGTCCGCGCCGTCGGCCAGCGACGCGTACAGGCGCGCCAGCCGATCCAGCGAGAACGCCGGCGTCGGCAGGTTGCAGCCGTCGATGCCCCAGTCGACTTCGTCGTCGCGCAGGCCGCACGCGTCGGCCACCGCGTGCTTCACGCGCACCTGCATCGGATGGTCGGGCAGATGGTAATCGGCGATCGCGGCGCCGATCGCGCGCGCACCCGCCAGCATCCCGACATGCTTGCCCGAACAGTTGCTGCAGACGCCGGTCGGCGTGTAGTCGCGCTTGATCCACGACCGGTAGACCGCGTCGGACAACGGCGGATGGCCGCCGCAGCGCAAATCCGATTCGTGCGCGTCGACCTTCTCGAGCATCGCGCGCGTGCGTTCGATGTGACGGTCCTCGCTGCTGTGCGACGCGCACATCAGCGCGATGTCCGCGTCGTCGAAGCCGAAACGTTCCGGCGCGCCCGTCTCGATCACCGACAGCGCCTGGGCCGGCTTGGCGGCCGAGCGCGCGAGCGTCATCCGGAACGGATCGCCGAACCGGGCCAGCAGCCGGCCGCGTGCATCGACGATCGCCACGTGGGCGACGTGCGTGTTCTCGATCGCATTGCCGCGGTACGTGACGACCGCTGCGCGTGGGGTGTCCATCCTCTTCTGTCTCCTTGCTCGCGGGCCTGATGCCGGGGCCCGTCCAACCGGTACGGCAGTGTAGCGAGTCGCCGCCGCCGCGCGTCGGTCGTGTCGTGGAAAGCGGTGTTGCGCACGATGCAAAGCCGGTCGCTTCGCGCCGCACATGCTGCACGGAGCGGCCCGCGCGGCGGGTATCGGCCGCGCGCCGAGGCCCTTCCCGCCGGCGCGGCTTCGCGCGCTATGCGTCCAGCGCGAGCAACGCGAACGTCGCGAGCCAGTGCTCGCCCATGTAGTCGCCGGCCACGTGCGCGAGTGCGCTCGCGAGATGCCGGTCGGCCGCGTCGAGCAGCTTCGCACGCCGTGCATCGTCTGCCGGCAGCGCACCGGCCAGCGAACGCTGGCACCACGCGCGGCTCAGGTTCAGCCCGTCGAGGTGCGCGATCTTGCCGTCGCTACGGTCGCTGACGGTCGCCGGTTCGAACAGCGTCGCGGGCTTGCCGCGCGCGAGGTCGGGCAGGAAGCGCGCGAACCAGCCGTCGAATTCGGCGGCCGGCAGCACGCGCCGCATCAGTTCGGCCTCCATCAGCGCGGGCGACAGGAATTCGTCCCCCGACGGCTCCCACGCCTGGCATGCGACGTCGTTCAGGTGCCAGCGCTTCGCGGTATCGACGATCAGCGCGGCAAGCCCGTCGCGCTGCGTGTCGCGTGCGAAATCGAGCGCGAGCGCCAGCGCGAACGCGGTGTTGAAGTGCGTGCCGACACGCAGCGGATAGGTCGCCTTCGGCAGGAAAGTCTCGAAGCGCGACACGAACAGGTCGGCCAGCGGCGCCATCGTCTTCGCCCAGCGCGCGGCCTGCGGCAGCACGCCCTTCAGCGCGAGCCGCTCGAGCTGCGCGGCGAGCGCGAGCAGCCACGCCCAGCCGTACGGCCGCTCGAAGCCGGCGTTGTGCGGCCGCGCGAGATACGCGCGCTCGCCGGCGACGTTCGCGTCGGTGAAATGCGCGTCGACGGTCGCGACGATGCGTTCGGCTTCCGGCAATGCCGGGTAGCGTTCGAGCACGCGCAGCACGAGCCAGTAGCCGTGCACGCACGAGTGCCAGTCGTAGCTGCCGTAGAAGATCGGGTGCAATGCGCGCGGCCCCTGCACGTCGTGCGGACCTTCGAGCGCATGCGTGAGCTTGTTCGGATATTCGCGGGTCAGATGCGCGAGCGCGAGCGACGCGAATTTCGACGCGAGTTCGGAAGTGAGTCGGTCGGTCATGAGGATCTCGTCCATCGAGTCAGAAGCGGAATACGAACGCGTACATCAGCAGCGTGTTCACGGCCAGCAGCAGCACGGCCGTCGGCCACTGCACCTTGATCACGCCGTTCTTGTCCTTCAGTTCGAGCAGCGCCGCGGGCACGATGTTGAAGTTCGCGGCCATCGGCGTCATCAGCGTACCGCAGAAGCCGCTCAGCATCCCGATCGCGCCCATGATCGCCGGGTTGCCGTGGAACTGATGGACGATCAGCGGCAGGCCGATGCCCGCCGTCATCACCGGGAACGCGGCGAAGCCGTTGCCCATGATCATCGTGAACAGCGCCATGCCGACCGTGTAGGCGGCGACCACCGCGAACGGCGAATCGATCGGCACCCATTCCTTCACGAGCCCCGACACCACCCCGCCGACGCCCGCGATCGCGAACAGCGCGCCGAGCGCCGCGAGCATTTGCGGCAGGATCGCGGCCCAGCCGACCGCATCCATCGTATGGCGCGCTTCCTTCAGCGCATGCACGGGGGAATCGCGCAGCATCGCGAGCGCGACGACGAACGCGACGATCGTGCCCAGCACGAGCGAGATCAGCGTCACGCTCTTCGGGTCGACGAACGGCACGAGTTTCAGCGCGAACGTGCCGATCAGCGTGACGACCGGAATCAGCAGCGCCGGCAGGAACAACCGGTTGCCGAAGCGTTGCGCGAGCGTCTCGCGCCGCACGGCCGCCGCTTCGCCGGCCTCGTCCGACCGGCCGCGGCCGAGCTTGCCCGAACCGGCGATCAGCGCAAGCGCGATCGCGAGGCAGCCCGTGACGAAATGCGGTAGCAGCGCGCCGAACAGGAACGTGACCGCGTAGATGGCCCAGAACGCGAAATTGACGACGCGCCGCGGGTTCGTGCGGTCCGTCAGGTTGAAGTACGCGAACGCGGCGAACATCAGCCCCGCGAGCGTGTACAGCGATTCGAGGCCGATCATCGCGCGCCCTCCTGCTTCACCAGGCCGAAGCCGCGCGCGAGCCGGCGGTCGAGCAGCGCGAGGCGCGTGCAGTGAATCAGCAGCGCGGCGATCGCGGTCGGGATCGCCCACACCGACAGGTGCAGCGGCTCGATGGCGATGCCGTTCTGTTCGAGAAAGCCCTTGATCAGCAGGATCGACTGGATCGCGATGAAGATGTCCTCGCCGAAGAACACGGCGACGTTGTCGGCGCCCGACGCGTGCGCGCGGATCTGCTGGCGCACCGACTCGGGCAGCTCGCCGTGCCGGCTGACCGCGGCGGCCTCGGCCATCGGCGCGATCAGCGGCCGCACCATCTGCGCGTGGCCGCCGAGCGACGTGAGACCGAGCGCGGCCGTCGCCTGGCGCAGCACGAAATACAGCATCAGTACGCGGCCCGTGGTGGCCGCCTGCACGCGCGAGATCATCCGCTTCGCCTGCTCCTTGAGCCCGTTGCGCTCGAGCAGCGCGATCACCGGCAGCGTGAGCCAGATCAGCCCCATGTAGCGGTTCTCGGCGAACGCCTTGCCGAACGCGCCGACGATGTCGACGAGATTCAGCCCGCCCGCCAGCCCCGTCGCGAGCCCCGCGATCGTGACCACCAGCAGCGCATTGAAGCGCAGCGCGAAGCCGATCACGACGATCGGCACCCCAATCAGCACCAGCATTTCTCCTCCGTGTGTCTGGACGCGCGGCACGTCGGCAACGCGTAGGCGGCCCGGTTTGCATCGGGCTCGGACGGCGAAATCTAACACGAGACTTTATCGATAAAAAGTCGACAATTTGCCGATTCGGGTAAACGTTGAAGCCTGCGGATACCGTGCGCGCGCCGTGTGTCGGACGCATTTCATCGGACGAATCGGGTCGGCCCGCGCGCGTGGCGCGGCCCCGGGACGGCGACTACACTGAAAGGCATCGGCAACGTACGGGAGAGCCGCCATGATTGACGTATTCCAGACCATCGGCAGCCGCGCGTTCTCCGCTCATCTGGCGAAGGACGGGATGGTGACGCTGATGGAGCAACGCCATGAAGTCGACCGCGTGACGCTCGCGACCGCTTATGCGGCGCTCGTCGAGGAAGCCGAGCAGGAAGGCGATCTGCGCGACGCGACGGTCGAAGGGATGATGCGCGCGCTGATCCAGGGCTACGCGCGCAGCCATTGACGGTGCGGCGGCGCGTGTGCGCCGCGGCCCGATGCCTCGACGGCCCGGTACGGCTCGGTACGGCCCGCTACGCGGCCGGCTCGACCGCGCCCATGTCAAAACCTGCCCTCGCGCGGTTGCCGGTCGTCAGTCTGCGCGAGGCGCCTCGGCAAGTTGGCCGCCGCGCCTCGTCGGCGCGATCGGTTTCCGTCATGAAGGCTTCGGCCTCGTCGCGGGCGGCACACGAGATCGGGTTGAAATGCCGCCCGCGCCGCGCATCGCGTTCGACCGGGCAAGCGCGGTCGGTCGACGCATACGCGCTCTCGATGTAGATCCTCTACGGCAAACGGCCGTCGCGCCCGATCGCGACCGGTGCGAACGACGCGCGGCTGACGAGCAGGGTTTCGGGCGCGCTCCTCGGGATCCCGTTTTCTTTTTTGTCGATGCCGGCACGGTAACATGCGGACTTTTGCGGCCTGTCCGGACAGGATCACTGGCCCGCTTGCAGGCAATGCGGCACAGTCATAGAGGAAACGCACTGAAACGGCATCATGCGTTCATTTTTCGATTGCCGCCGCCCGCGCTGCATGACAGCATTCGGGCGTCGTCAACCGAAAAGAATGCCGCGCCGTCCGGCCGCCGATGCCGCCCGGCAGCGAGCGCCGAACAGGCTGCCCCCCTCCATGAACCCGGCCCACCTCCAACACTACGAACCGACCGGAGAATTCCGCTTGTGAACATCGGCATCGTCAACGACCTCCCGCTTGCCGTCGAGGCGATGCGCCGCGCGATCGCGCGACGGCCCGAGCACCGCGTGCTGTGGGTCGCGACCGACGGCCCGCAAGCCGTCGAACTGTGCGCCGCGCAGCCGCCCGACATCGTGCTGATGGATCTGATCATGCCGAAATTCGACGGGATCGAAGCGACGCGTCGGATCATGCGTTCCGAACGACCGTGCGCGATCCTGATCGTGACGAGCTGCATCGGCGCGAACGCGTGGCGCGTGTTCGAGGCGATGGGCGCCGGCGCGCTCGACGCGGTCGACACGCCGCGGCTCGGCGACGGCGCCGCCGGCGACACGACGAAACTGCTGCTCGCGAAGATCGACCAGATCGGCCGCCTGCTCGACGCGCCGGGCGGCACGCGCGTCGCCGGCGCGGCCGCGCGCGGCGGCGGCCCGCTGGTCGCGATCGGCGCATCGGCCGGCGGCCCCGGCGCGCTCGCGTCGATCCTCGGCAGCCTGCCGGCCGATTTCAATGCGCCGATCGTGATCGTGCAGCACGTCGATCGCGCGTTCGCCGAAGGCATGGCGCAATGGCTCGACGGTCAGACCCGGCTCGCCGTGCGCGTCGCGCGCGAAGGCGACCGCCCGCAGCCGGGCGTCGCGCTGCTCGCCGCGACCGACGACCACCTGCGCATCACGCGCGCCGGCACGCTCGAATACACGCGGGAACCGGCCGCCACGCCGTATCGGCCGTCGGTCGACGTGTTCTTCAACAGCCTGACCGAGCACTGGCCCGGCCGCGTGATCGGCGTACTGCTCACGGGGATGGGACGCGACGGCGCGATCGGCCTGAAGGCGCTGCGGATGAAGGGCTACCATACGATCGCGCAGGACGAGGCGACGAGCGCGGTGTACGGCATGCCGAAGGCGGCCGCGACGCTCGGCGCGGCGCGTGCGATCCTGCCGCTCGGGCGCATCGCGGGCGAGCTGGCGGCGCTCGCGCGGCTCTGAACCCGACGATGACCGTGCGCAACACCCATGCCTGCTTCTGCAACGACCGCGACAACCGCAACGACCCGCATCGATCATGACGATTGACCTGACTCGCCCGCCGGGCGGTTCGACCGCGTCGCCCGCCGACGCGCCGGCGATGGTGTTGCTGGTCGACGACCAGACGATCGTCGCGGAGGCCGTGCGGCGCGCGCTCGTCGACGAGGAAGGCATCGACTTCCACTACTGCCCGCGCTCGGACGACGCGATGGCCACCGCGATCGAGACGCGCCCGACCGTGATCCTGCAGGACCTCGTGATGCCGGGCATCGACGGGCTGAGCCTCGTGCGGGCGTACCGCGCGAATCCGGCGACGCGCGACGTGCCGATCATCGTGCTGTCGACGCAGGAAGAGCCGGTGATCAAGAGCGCCGCGTTCGCGGCCGGCGCGAACGACTATCTGGTCAAGCTGCCCGATCGCATCGAACTCGTCGCGCGCATCCGCTACCACTCGCGCTCGTACATGAACCTGCTGCAGCGCGACGAAGCCTATCGCGCGTTGCGGCAGTCGCAACAGCAATTGCTCGAGGCCAATCTCGAACTGCGGCGCCTCACGCACTCCGACGGCCTGACCGGGCTGTCGAACCGGCGCTATCTCGACGAATACCTGGCCGCCGAGTGGCGGCGCGGCGCGCGCGAACGCAGCGAGCTGTCGCTGCTGATGATCGACGTCGACAACTTCAAGCTGTACAACGACACGTACGGGCACGTGTCGGGCGACAACGTGCTCAAGCAGATCGCATCCACGATCGAGCGCTGCCTCGGGCAGTCGGGCGATCTCGCCGCGCGCTTCGGCGGCGAGGAATTCGCGGTCGTGATGCCGGCCACGTCGCCGGGCGCCGCACGGCTGCTCGGCGAGAAGATCCGGCTCGCGGTCGAAGCGCTGCGCCTGCGGCATGCGCACTCGTCGACGGGCAACCACACGGTGACGATCAGCATCGGCGGCGCGAGCATCGTGCCCACGCCCGGCCTGCCGACGACACTCCTGATCGAGGCGGCCGACCGCGCGCTCTATCGCGCGAAGCACGAAGGCAAGAACCGGGTCGAGATCGATCCGCCGCCGGGCGCCGGCGGGTTCGGCGCGCGTTAGCGCCAGCAGGACACCCGGCGCGCTCAGGCGGCGCCGAGCCGGCGCGCGTAGTCGTTCGCGTCCAGCGGGCGGCTGAACAGATAGCCTTGCTGCATGTCGCAGCCGATCTGCTGCAGGAACCACGACTGCGCCTGCGTCTCGACGCCTTCGGCCGTGACCTTCATCCCGAGCGAATGGGCCATCGCGACGACCGCCTGCGTGATCGCGACCGAGTCGTGATGATCGGGCACGCCCGACACGAACGAGCGGTCGACCTTCAGGTTGTGCAACGGAAAACGCTTCAGGTACGCGAGCGACGAATAACCGGTGCCGAAATCGTCGACCGAGATCCGCACGTTCATGTCCGTGAGCGCTTCGAGCATCGGCAGCACGGTGTCCGTGTCGTTCATCAGCACGCCTTCGGTGATCTCGAGTTCGAGCGCGGACGGATCGAGCCGCGTATGCGCGAGACAGCGGGCGACCGATTCGACGAGCCCTTCGTGAAACTGCCGCGGCGACAGGTTGACCGCCAGCATCAGGTCCGGCGCGATCGTGCGACGCCACTCGGCCGCCTGCCGGCACGCGGTTTCGAGCACCCACTGGCCGATCGCGACGATCAGCCCCGTGTCTTCCGCGACCGGAATGAATTCCGCCGGCGACATCGGCCCGAGCTCGGGGCTCGTCCAGCGCAGCAGCGCCTCGGCGCCGACCGTGCGGCCGCTGCGCGCATCGACGACGGGCTGATACGCGAGCCGCAGCATGTCCGACGCGAGCGCGCGCCGCAGCGACTGCTCGATCGCGAAGCGGCGCTGCAGCCGCAGGTTGAGCTGGGCGGTGAAGAACGTGAAGTGGTTGCGGCCGCGCTGCTTCGCGTCGTACATCGCCGAATCGGCGTTGCGCATCAGCGTCACGGCGTCGTCGCCGTCGCGCGGCGCGACGCTGATCCCGATCGATACGCCGAGCCAGTATTCGTTGTTCGCGATCGCGAACGGCTTCGCGATCGCGTCGATGACCTCGCGCGCGAGCACCGCGAGATGCTCGGGATCGTCGCAGTCGTCGACGAGGATCACGAACTCGTCGCCGCCGACGCGCGTGAGCGCGTAGCGGCCGTCCGCACAGGCCGCGAGCCGCGCCGCGACGCTGCGCAGCAGCGCGTCGCCCGCGTCGTGACCGGCCGTGTCGTTGACCTTCTTGAAGCCGACCAGATCGATGAACAGGATCGCGACGCGCGCGGGCCCGGCCGCCGCATCGTGCACGCCGAACAGCTCGCGCATGCGGTCGCCGAGCCAGCGGCGGTTGTAGAGGCCCGTCAGCGCGTCGCGGGTCGCCATGTAGCGCAACTGCTGCTGCGCTTCGCGCACGGGGCCGATGTCGTTGAACGACACGAGCACCGAGTCGGCCTGCGTCTCGCCCGGCCTCACGATCGGCACCGCGTTGCCGCGCACCCAGATGATGTCGCCGTCCGCGAGGCCGAAGCCGACCGTGTAGCCGAGCTGAGGCGTGCCCGTCACGAGCGCGATCCGGCTCGGCCAGTCGTCCGGCGCGATCGGCGTGCCGTCTTCGCGCAGCTTGCGCAGGATCACCGTCGACAGCCGGCGCCCGACGAGATCGCCCTTCACGCGCATCATCCGGTTCGCGCTCGGGTTGCTCGCGACCACGACGCCGTCGCGCGACACGACGAGTATTCCTTCGTTCAGGCTGTTGACGACGAGCCGGTGATGTTCCTCGCTGCGCGCAAGCTGCCGCGCGATCCGGTCCTGGTGCACCGCGAGGCCGACGCTGTTGCCGATATCGCGCAACAGCGCGGTTTCCTCGTCGCTCGGCAGGCACGGCCGGTGGTGATAGATGGCGAACGCGCCGAGCACGACGCCGGCCTCGTCGACGAACGGCACCGACCAGCACGCGCGCAAGCCCAGCGGCAATGCAATGGCGCGATAGTCGGCCCACCGCGGATCGGTTTCGATGTCCTCGACGGCGACCATCCGGCGCTCGTACATCGCGGTGCCGCACGAGCCGGCCGCCGGCCCGATCGCCGCGCCGTCGATCGCCGCACTGTACTGCGCGGGCAGCGACGGCGCCGCGCCGACGCGCACGTGCACGCCGTCCGTATCGAGCAGCAGGATCGTGCACGACGCGCCGTCGCCGAGCAAAACCTCGGCACGCCGGCAAACTTCGGACAGCAGTTCCGGCAGCGGCGTGTTGCGCGTGATCAGTCTCAGCACGCTCTGCTCGGACGCGAGCACTTCCGCGGCGAGCCCGAAGCTGTAGCGAGAACTTTGCGGTTCGGTATTCAAGATGAATCCTGCCGTCTGTCCGACCGGGTCTGATGCGCCCGATTCGTTATCGATATTTCGTGCCCTGTCCCGCCTCGGGTTTACGCCGATGCACGGTGCGCCCCGTTTGCGCGCCGTGCCTGGGCGCGCCGAAATGTATTTAACACCAATCCGGCACAACCGGCGTGCCTGCTTGCATCAGGGGATACGCTCGGTTGCCGCGCGGCTCGCGGGCGGCGGCCGGTGCGACGACAGGGTTGCTGCGCTGCACGAAGGCGCAGGCGCGCCGCCCGTCGATCCTTCCGGATGTGCTCGGCCACGCAGCCGCGGCAGCGACCCGCACCGCGACGGAAATACCGAGCCACGCATCGCGGCCTCCCGGGCCGCGTTTTCGTATCCGTGATTCAATGTCGATCGAACCGACGTCGCGCCATCCGGCGGCACGGCGATGTGACCCCTCATCGAACGACCTTCACTGGATCACCATGACGAATCCTGCCGAAATCAAGGCGCTCGTTTTCGATGTCTTCGGAACGATCGTCGACTGGAGAAGCGGTGTCGCACGCGGTGCCGCCGCATTCCTGGCGCGCCACGCGCCGACGCTCGACCCGTTCGCGTTCGCCGATGCGTGGCGCGCCGAGTATTCGCCGTCGATGGAAGAAATCCGCAGCGGGCGCCGCCGCTACGTGCGGCTCGACGTGCTGCATCGCGAGAACCTCGTGCGCACGCTCGACCGCTTCGGCATCGACGACGTGCCCGATGCCGACATCGACGCACTGAATCTCGCATGGCATCGGCTCGATCCGTGGCCCGATGCCGTCGCCGGGCTGCAGCGTCTGAAGCGACGCTACATCATCGCGCCGCTGTCGAACGGCAACATCCGGCTGATGGTCGACGTCGCGAAACACGGCGGGTTGCCGTGGGACGCGATTCTCGGCGCCGAGGTGGCGCGCGCGTACAAGCCATCGCCGGCCGTCTATACCGAAGCGGTCGAGATTCTCGGTCTCGCGCCGGCCGAGCTGTGCCTGGTGGCCGCGCACAACGGCGATCTCGCGGCCGCGCGCCGGCTCGGGCTGTCGACCGCGTTCGTGCTGCGGCCGACCGAACACGGGCCCGGCCAGACGACCGACCTGCAAGCCGACGAAGCGTGGGATTTCGACGTCAGGGATCTGAACGAGCTGGCGGATCGGCTGGGCTGCACGGGTTGAGCGCCGGCGACGCGACCTGCCCCCGCGCCGCGCTCGCGAGGCGCGGTACAGGCATGCCGCGCCTCCGCTACTTCACCACCGCCCGCCACGCGGTTCGCGCGTAGATGAGCAGCAACGGCAGCAGCGCCAGCGCGAACAGCAGGCACAGCGCGAGCACCCACACCGGCCATCGCTGCGGATTCCCGTGCGCCCAGTAACGGTACGGCACGCTCAGCAAGGCGAGTTCCATCAGCAGCGCACCGAGCGGCACGAGCCCGTTCAGCACCGCCGCCACGCCAAAGCGTGCCGCGCCGTCGATCTTCTTCCCGGCCCCGTACGCCGCGATCAGGTACACGAAATACCCGATGATCGCGACCATCACCGTGCCGCCGGCCAGCAGCCCGATACTCCGCACGCTGCGTTCGTGCCACTGATGAGCCCCTTGCGGCAACACGACATCGATCTTCTCGCCGATTTCGGGCACGGCCCCCGAACGGATGTTGCCCGGCAGCACGATGCGTTCGCCATCCGGCATCACGGCTTCCAGGATCGACGTGTACTTGATGCACCGGTACGACGAGGTTCGCCCCGAACTGTCGCGGCGCTCGCAGGTATCCCACTCGGACTGGTAGGACACGACGGTCGCTTCGTATTTCGGCGATACCGTCAGTGCGTAGAGCTCGTCGCCGATCCAGTACACGAACGGGAACAACAGCGACACCAGGCAAAAACATACGAGCCACCAGAACGCGACCGCGCCGCCGGAGCCGCGCTTGCCGCCCGTCTGTCGGCGCACCATGCGCGACGCGAGCCAATAGGCGGTCACGCCGAATACCACCACGCACACCACGAAAACCTTGCCCGCATGCGTCAAAGCCATTTGCCTTCTCCCCGCTAGCCGGTCGAATCGCCGCCGGCCGTGTTGTCATCCAGATCGATCGCCGCGTCGCCGTCGCGCCCCGCCCTTCGACCGCTATTCCGGCTCGCCGACGAAGCGCAGCATCCCCGACTCCCCCGACAGCAACGCGCGATTCGCGTCCGCCGCCGCACGCAGGTAATCCCACAGCGCGGTCACGCGCCGCAGCTTGCGCAGATCCTCGCGGCACGTCAGCCAGAAACACCGCGTGACGACTACATCATTCGGCAGCACGGGCGCGAGCGCCGGCTGCGCGGCCGCCATGAAACACGGCAGGATCGCGAGGCCGCCGCCCTGCAGCGCCGCGAAATACTGCGCGATCACGCTGGTCGTGCGCAAACCGGCCGTCGCGCCGGGCACCGCGCGGTCCAGGTACAGCAGCTCGTTGCTGAACGCGAGATCGTCGACGTAGCTGATGAACGCGTGCTGCGCGAGATCGTCCGTACACGTGATCGGCGCGTGGTTCGCCAGATAGTCGCGCGTCGCATAGAGCCGCAACTGGTAGTCGCACAGCTTCGTGACCACGTAAGGCCCGCGTTCGGGCCGCTCGAGCGTGATCGCGAGATCGGCCTCGCGCTTGGGCAGGTTGACGAAATGCGGCACCGGCAGCAGGTCGACCGTCACGTGCGGATGCGCGGCGCGGAACCGCGCGAGCTGCGGCGCGAGGAAAAAGCAGCCGAACCCTTCGGTCGACCCGATCCGCACGTGGCCCGACAGCGCCTCGCCGGTATTCGCGATCTGGTCGCACGCGGACTGCACGGTCGTCTCCATCGCATCCGCATACGCGACGAGCCGCTGCCCTTCGGCCGTCAGCGCGAAGCCGCCGGAGCGCGACTTGTCGAACAGCAGCGTGCCCATCGCGGCCTCGAGCGCGCGGATGCGCCGCGCGACGGTCGTGTAGTCGACGCCGAGCCGCTTCGCGGCGCCGCTCGCGCGCTGCGTGCGCGCAACCTCGAGGAAAAAGCGCAGGTCGTCCCAGTTCAGGTTGCCGGAAACCGGCTCGGTGGCATGTCGCATCGGCGAAGGAAAAGGCGGGCGTCTCCGGGCCGGTCGTCGATATGCATAAATGCACATCCAACCGGTTTCTTTATCGGTACATCGTGAATCTGCGCATAACTATACTCGACCGTGACCTGCGGACCACGAGCCGCGGCAATAACTACCACGGAGACACCATGCAGACCCGATCCACCCTCGACGAGCATGCGGCAGTCGCAACGCCGGCCCCCGAACGCACCGCGAAGCACTACCTGCTGGCCGGCTGGGCCAGCATGGCCGGCACGACGATCGAGTGGTACGACTTCTTCCTCTACGGCACGGCCGCCGCGCTCGTGTTCAACCGCATCTTCTTCCCGTCGCTGGACCCGGTCGTCGGCACGCTCGCCGCATTCGGCACGTTCGCGGTCGGCTTCATCGGGCGGCCGATGGGCGGCATCGTGTTCGGCCACTTCGGCGACCGCATCGGCCGCAAGTCGATGCTGATGATCACGCTGCTGCTGATGGGCGTGCCGAGCATGATCATCGGGATGATCCCGTCGTACGACCGCATCGGCTACTGGGCCGCCGCGCTGCTGATCGCGATGCGCTTCCTGCAGGGGATGGCCGTCGGCGGCGAATGGGGCGGCGCGGTGTTGATGGCCGTCGAGCACGCGCCGAAGGGCCGCAAGGGGCTGTTCGGCAGCCTGCCGCAGACGGGCGTCGGGCTCGGCCTGATCCTGTCGTCGGTGGCGATGGCCGCGGTGGCCGCGCTGCCGGAAGCCGACATGCTGTCGTGGGGCTGGCGCGTGCCGTTCCTCGCGAGCATCGCGCTCGTCGGCCTCGGCTGGTTCATCCGCGCGAAGGTGCCGGAGTCGCCCGACTTCGAGAAGATGCAGCGCCAAGGCAAGGCCGAGAAATCGCCGGTGACGGCCGCGCTGCGCCGCCATCCGCGCGAAGTGCTGACGATCGTCGGCGCGCGCGCGGCCGAGAACACCTGGTTCTACATGGTCGTCACGTTCGCGCTCGCTTACGCGACCCAGCAACTGCATTTGCCCAAAGCCGAGATGCTGCATGCGATCACGGCCGGCGCGGTGCTGTCGCTCGTCACGATGCCGCTGTGCGGGCATCTGAGCGACCGCATCGGCCAGCGCCGGATGTTCGCGCTCGGCCTCGTGCTGATGTGCGCGTTCGCCGCGCCGTTCTTCACGATGCTCGGCACGCAGCAGACGTCGTACGCATGGTGGGCGATCGTGCTCGGCCTCGGCGTCGTGTTCCCGATCCTCTACGCGCCGGAATCGCTGCTGTTCGCGCAGCAGTTCCCGGCGGAAATCCGCTACAGCGGCATCTCGCTGTCGGTGCAGCTGGCCGGCGTGATCGGCGGCGGCTTCGCGCCGATGATCGCGACGTCGCTGCTCAAGGCCGGCGGCGGCCAGCCGCACTACGTGATCGCGTACCTCGTCGGCTTCGGCGTGTTCGCACTCGCGTGTACCGCGCTGATGCGTCCGGCGCGCACCTAGTCCGCCGCACGCATTCGTCCGATTTCAGTTCGACCTGCCGTCCGCCGTGGCCGCACGCGCGGCGGACGCAGCCCTCTTTTCCTTCGCACCACCGATTCCCGGAGAGTTCCATGAACGCCGCAGTTCCCCAGACCACCCTCGCCCTGCCCACCGCCAAGCTGCTGATCGACGGCGCGTTCGTCGATTCGCAAAGCGCCGAATGGGGCGACATCGTCAACCCCGCGACGCAGGAACTCATCGGCCGCGTGCCGTATGCGACGCTCGACGAGGTCGATGCCGCGATCGCGTCCGCGCAGCGCGCGTTCCAGACCTGGAAGACGACGCCGATCGGCGCGCGGCTGCGCATCATGCTGAAGTTCCAGGATCTGGTGCGCCGCAATCTCGAACGGATCGCGCATACGTTGACGGCCGAACAAGGCAAGACGCTGCCCGATGCGCAGGGCGACATCTTCCGCGGCCTCGAAGTGGTCGAGCACGCATGCTCGATCGGCACGCTGCAGCAAGGCGAATTCGCGGAGAACGTCGCGGGCGGCGTCGACACCTACACGCTGCGCCAGCCGATCGGCGTGTGCGCGGGTATCACGCCGTTCAATTTCCCCGGGATGATCCCGCTGTGGATGTTCCCGATGGCGATCGTATGCGGCAACACGTTCGTGCTGAAGCCGTCGGAGCAGGACCCGCTGTCGACCATGCAGCTCGTCGAACTCGCGATCGAGGCCGGCGTGCCGCAAGGCGTGCTGAACGTCGTGCACGGCGGCAAGACGGTAGTCGACCGCCTGTGCACGCACCCGGACATCAAGGCGATCTCGTTCGTCGGCTCGACGCGCGTCGGCACGCACGTGTACAACCTCGGCAGCCAGCACGGCAAGCGCGTGCAGTCGATGATGGGCGCGAAGAACCACGCGGTCGTGCTGCCCGATGCGCACCGCGAACAGACGATCAACGCGCTCGTCGGCGCGGGCTTCGGCGCGGCCGGCCAGCGCTGCATGGCGACGTCGGTCGTCGTGCTGGTCGGCAAGGCCCGCGACTGGCTGCCCGATCTCGTCGACAAGGCGAAGGCGCTGAAGGTCAACGCGGGCGCCGAAGCCGGCACCGACGTCGGCCCGGTCGTGTCGAAGGCGGCGAAGGAACGCATCCTGTCGCTGATCGACGCGGGCGTGAAAGCAGGCGCGACGTTGCTGCTCGACGGCCGCGACGTGAAGGTGCCCGGCTACGAGCAGGGCAACTTCGTCGGCCCGACGATCTTCTCGGGCGTGACGACCGACATGTCGATCTACACCGAAGAAATCTTCGGGCCGGTGGTGGTGGTGCTCGAGGCCGACACGCTCGACGACGCGATCGCGCTCGTCAACGCGAACCCGATGGGCAACGGCGTGGGCCTGTTCACGCAGAGCGGCGCGGCCGCGCGCAAGTTCCAGAGCGAGATCGACGTCGGCCAGGTCGGCATCAACATTCCGATTCCGGTGCCGGTGCCCTACTTCAGCTTCACCGGTTCGCGCGGCTCGAAGCTCGGCGATCTCGGCCCGTACGGCAAGCAGGTCGTGCAGTTCTACACGCAGACCAAGACGGTCACCGCGCGCTGGTTCGACGACGACGCGACGGCCGGCGGCGTGAACACGACGATCGCGCTGCGCTGATGCAACGCACAGGGAACCTCGACATGGACATTGCATTCATCGGACTCGGCAACATGGGCGGCCCCATGGCCGCCAACCTGCTCAAGGCCGGCCACGCGCTGACGGTGTTCGACCTCGACGCGCACACGGTCGACGCCGCGGTGCGCGCCGGCGCGACGGCGGCCGGCTCGCCGCGCGACGCGGCCGCGCGCGGCGCCGTCGTGATCACGATGCTGCCGGCCGCGCAGCACGTGCGCGCCGTCTACCTCGGCGACGACGGCGTGCTGGCCGGCGCGCGCGCCGGCGCGACGCTGATCGACTGCAGCACGATCGATCCCGGCACCGTGCGCGCGGTGGCCGACGCCGCCGCGCAGCGCGACTTCCCGCTCGCCGACGCGCCCGTATCGGGCGGCACCGGCGGCGCGCAGGCCGGCACGCTGACCTTCATGGTCGGCGCGAACGGTGCGCTGTTCGAGCGCATCCGCCCGGTGCTGCTGGACATGGGCAAGAACGTCGTGCACTGCGGCGGCACCGGCACCGGGCAGATCGCGAAGATCTGCAACAACCTGCTGCTCGGGATCTCGATGATGGGCGTCGCGGAAGCGATGGCGCTGGGCGCCGCGCTCGGCATCGAGCCGGCCGTGCTGGCCGGCATCATCAACACGTCGACCGGCCGCTGCTGGAGTTCGGATGCGTACAACCCGTATCCGGGCGTGAGCGACACGGCGCCGGCCGCGCGCGGCTATGCGGGCGGCTTCGCGGCGAACCTGATGCTGAAGGATCTCGGGCTCGCGACCGAAGCCGCGCGCAGCGCGCATCAGCCGGTCTGGATGGGCGCGCTCGCGCAGCAGCTGTATCAGTCGATGAGCCAGCAGGGGCTCGGCGCGCTCGACTTCTCCGCGTGCGTGAAGCTGTACGAGGCGCAGCCGTCCTGACCCGCCCGGCCGCCGCCGGACGTGCGCCGACCCGCGATGCGCCCGAATGGCGTCGCGGGTCGGTTTGCATGCGGGGGAAGGAGAACGCGGGCGGCGTCATCATGCCGCCGCTCGGTCAACCGCGCGGGTTCGACGCCGTCTCGAAGGTCGGATGGCACTCGAACGCGAGTTCGGAACGTGCGTCGATGCGGCGGCCGCCGCTCAGCGACTCCTGCTTCATGCTCGCGCGCATCCCGCGCTGCGTGCAGTAGTTGGTGGCTTCGCTGACGGCCTTCTCGTGGGCGTCGGCCCACGTCGTCGACACGCCGACCGTGTGCGTCGTCACGGTGAACACGTTCGGGTTCGACGTCGCCGTCACGTCGGAAGCAGTCGAACACGCGGCGAGCAAGCATGCAGCAGCCGCAATGGTCAACCATCGCAAGGTTCGAAAAGAGACTGGAATGGACATGGAGGGCAAGCGCACGCCGGGCGACGTGCATTGAGCAACATAGGCGACAGTATGCCTGCTCGATCGCCGGAGATCATGCCCCTTTCGGTGAACACATTGTTTCGAATGGTTAAACGATGGCCGAATCAGGCAAGATTTACAGCCGTCGTCGACCCTCGTTTTCGTCAGGCAGGTCATTTCGCCCGGCGCGTCCGCCGGCGGGGGCGCTCACGCCGGCGCGACGGTCAATGCGCGCCCGCCTGCCGGATTTTCGCGGACGCTTCAGCGAGGTTTCGCCACGCCGGCTGCCCCGGCGCGTAGCGGGCGCGAATGTAGGCGGCAAGCTCGGCCATCTGGCGATCGTCGAACGCATCGCCGAAGCCCGGCATGTAGCCGAGCCCGTCGGTGGCCGGCCGGTCGATCCCGTGGTGCAGCACGCGCAGCAGGTTGTCCGGCGTCGCCTGGCTGACGCTCGTGTTGAGCCCCATCAGCGGCCGCACGCCGAAATGCCCGACGCCGCCCGATTCCGCGTGACAGACCGCGCACGCCGCGTCGAACGCGCGACGGCCGTTCTCGAGGCCGAGCGTCGCGATCGTTTCCGCGCCGCGCGCGTGGCGGCTGGCCGCGTCCGCGGCGACTGCCGCATCGACGGGCGGCGACAGCGACGCCAGATAATGCGCGATCGCCCGCACGTCGGACTCGGGCAGCGCCGCGAGCCCCGCGACGACGGGCGCCATCGGCCCGGCCGCGACGCCGTGCTGCGCCGAGAACCCCGTGCGCAGATAGTCGAACAGCGCGCCTTCGGTCCACGGTACGGGCGAAGCCGGCGACGCGACGAGCGGCGGCGCGACCCATCCTTCCGCTTCGCCGCCCGCCAGGTAGGCAAGGCCGCCCTTCTCCGCACCGAGCGCGTTGCGCGGCGTGTGGCAGGCGCCGCAGTGCCCGGCGCCGTCGACCAGATACTTGCCGCGATTCCACGTCGCCGAGCGCGCCGGGTCCGGCGCAAATGGCCGCGCATCGTGAAACAGCCAGTTCCAGCCGGCCACGAGACCCCGCCGGTCGAGCGGGAACGGCAGCTTCGTCTTCGGCGGCTCGTGCTTCACCGCCGGCTGCGACATCAGGTACGCATAGAGCGCGAGCAGATCGGGCTCGCTCAGCTTCGCGAACGCGGTGTACGGAAAGGCCGGATACAGGTGCGAGCCGTCGCGCGAGATGCCTTCGCGCATCGCGCGGGCGAACGCCGGATACGACCACGCGCCGATGCCGGTTTCCGGATCGGGCGTGAGATTCGTCGTGTAGATCGTGCCGAACGGCGTGTCGAGCGCGAGCCCGCCCGCATTGGTCGCGCCGCCCGGCGCCGTGTGGCATACCGCGCAATCGCCGGCGAGCGCGATCTGGCGGCCGCGTTCGAGCGTCGCCGCGCTCCACATCGCGCCGTCCACGCCGCCCGGCGCAACGGGCGCGATCGGCGCCGGGCCCGGCAGGATCGCGCACGCGAGCCCGATCAGCCCGCCGACCACGCCGCCGATGCCGCCGCCGGCCAGCCAGCGGCGCCACCGCGATGCGCGGCGTGCGGCGGGCCGCGGCCGGTCGCCGGCATCGGCATCCACATCGGCCGGCGCCGGTTGCGCGAGCGCGGCGCGAATGTGCGCGGCGTCGAACGGCGGCGCACGAAAACGCACGCCGGTCGCGTCGTACAGCGCGTTGGCGATCGCGGCCGCGGCCGGTGCGGCCGCCTGTTCGATTCGCCGCGCGTCGTATGCGGACAGGTCGCCGTGTGCGCGATGCGCGGCTGCATCGACTGCAACCAGCTCGTGCGCGAACGCGTCGGGCCGCGCGCCGGCCTCGGTTTCGTCGTATGCGGGCCGCGCGGACAACCGTGCCCCCATCACGCGCGATATCGCGGCCTCGATCTGCCACGCCGGCAGGCCCGCCGTCGATGCGTCGCCCGGCTCGCCGGCACCCTGCCCGGCCACGACGCGCCGCACCGAGACATCGCCCGTCGCGCAATCGACCTCGAGATCGACGATCCACGCCGACCAGTGCGATTCGTGGCCGCCATCGTCGCCGGACGCGGCTGCGCGCGCATCGGCACGCTCGCCGTCGAATGCGAAACCGCGGCCGCTGACGCGCGACGGCGCGTTCGCCCGCGCCGCAACCGGCGCGCCCCACGCGGCGCGTTCGCTGACCATCCGGATCGTTTCGCGCGGGCCCGCGTCCCGCGCGGCATCGAGATGCTGCAACCGCAACGCGACCGGATCGCGCCGCATTGCGCCCGCGAGTTCGTCGACGAAGGATTCGCGGGCAAAGACGTGCGCGTGACCGGGAATCGCGCCATCTGCATCGGCCAGCTCGATCGACGTCTGCGCGTGCCGGTACACGAATGGCGATGCGGAGCCGGGATCGGCGCGTTCCTCCGCTGCGCGAGCATCGCCCGCGCCTGCGCCGGGCGCCTGCGCGCGATAGCGCCAGGCCGTCATCCGGCCGTCGGGCGCGGTCCAGGTTTCGATCTCGAACGAGGCATGCGTGTGCGCATCGCCGAGCGGCCACGCGTAGCGCGCGCGGTGCGGGCGCGATGCGTCGGCGGCCGCTTCATCGTGCGGCGCCGGTTCCGTCACGCACGCCGGCGCCGCGGGCAAATCCGCATCATGCTTCATCGCCGCCTCGCAGATAGCGTGCGGCGCGACGCACCGCGCGGATGATCTCCAGATGCGTGCCGCAGCGGCACAGGTTGAAACGCAATGCATCCCGGATCGCCGCATCGTCGGGTGTCGGGTTGCGCTCGAGCAGCGCCTTCGTGCTCATGATCATTCCGTTCAGGCAATAACCGCATTGCGCGGCCTGCTCGTCGATGAACGCGCGCTGGATCGGATGCGGCGCGTCGCACGACCCGAGCCCTTCCAGCGTCGTGACGTCGCGTCCGTGCGCGGCGGCGGCCGGCACCACGCACGAACGCGTGGCCTGCCCGTCGACGAGCACCGTGCACGCGCCGCACTGCCCGAGCCCGCAGCCGTATTTCGGACCGTTGAGCGCGCAATCGTTGCGCAGGACCAGCAGCAGCGGCGCGTCGGGCGCGGCGTCGGCGAAGGTATGCGGCGTGCCGTTCACGCGAAACGCCAGCGGCCGCGACGGAGAAGCGGGATGGGACATGAATGGATCCGGAATACGGCGTGCGGGCCGGAGTCGGCCGGCGGCGGACACGACCGCCGGCTGGCGCCTGCCGACGCGCCTGACATATAACACGCCGAAATGCGCGCGTTGCGACGCATCGATGCCCGCGCCGGCGAAACGGCTGCCCAGTGCCGACCGGCACCGGCGCCGCGCGTCAGGCCGCGGCCGCCACGTTGCCGCGCGACGGCGCCTCGAGCGGCACGTCGAACACGTCGTACCCGAACACCCACGACGGATCCTCGTTGGTGCGCAGCCACGTGTTGTTGTGCGACACGAGCTGCACCTTCGACGCACGCGCCGCGCGGTTCGCCTCGTACAGCGCGAACGCGCCCGCATGGTCGCCGATGCCGACTTCGTCGAGACAGCGCGCGAGCATCGCGGCGTCCTCGATCGCCATCGCCGCGCCCTGCGCCATGTGCGGCTTCATCGGATGGCACGCGTCGCCGAGCAGCACGAGACGGCCGCGGCTCCACAGCGGCAGCGGATCGCGTTCGAGCAGCGGCCATTTGGTGATCGACGGCGATACGTCGATCAGGTGTTGGATGTCGGGATGGAAACCGGCGAACGCCTCGCGCATCTCGTCGCGGCTGCTGTCGACCATCGACACGCCTTCCGGCCACTCGGCCTGCGGCACCCCCGTCACGTAGTAGTACTCGTCGCGCTTCTCGGTCACGTAATAGACCATCATGTGGCGATCCTCCGACCACCACTTCACGCACATGTCGTACGGCTTGTTGCCGAGCAGCGACGCGGGGAACACCGCGCGGTGCGCGACATAACCGGTGTAGCGCGGCGGTTCCGCACCGAGCAGATGCTCGCGGAGCCGCGAGTTCACGCCGTCCGCGCCGATCGCGATGTCGGCCGTCTCGACGCTGCCGTCGGCAAACGTGAGGCGCACCTCGCTGCCGGTGTCCTCCACCGCCGCGAGCCGCTTGCCGAAGCGAATCGTGCCGGGCGTCACCGCCTGCGTCATCAGCGCGTGGAAATCGCCGCGATGCACGGTCAGGTAGCTCGCGCCGTAGGTCTTGCGCGCGTAGTCGCCGAGCGGAATCCGCGACAGCACGTCGGCCGTCTGCCAATCGCGGCTGTACCAGCAATCCGGATGCGAACCCATCGTTTCCAGCGCGTCCTCGCAGCCGATGCGCCGCATGATCTTCATCACGTTCGGACCGAGATGGATGCCCGCGCCGAGACGCGAGAACGCGGGCGCCTGCTCGTACAGCGCGACGTCGTAACCGCCGCGCTGCAGCAGCGCCGCAGCGGCCGTGCCGCCGAGGCCGGCGCCGATGATTGCGATACGGGGTTTGCTCATGCGGATCTCCTGATCGTGGGCCCGTTGCCGAACGCGGCGCGAGGACGGGCGGATTGAATGGCGTTTATGTAGCGTACACACTCAATTTATTCAGGACAAGCGGATTGTCGATCGACGCCACCGCATTCGGGAAAACACCAATTATTCGCCTGAACCCCGCGCACGATAACAATACAACCATGTCTGACGTCATTTTGATCCATTGCCATTTTCAAATGTACACACTAGACTTTGCCCAACATCCGGCGATCCCGCCCGCGAGCCGCCCCACCCTCACCGACACGGAGCCTCCCGTCATGAGCAAGACCTACCGCATCGGCCAGATCGTGCCGAGTTCCAACACGACGATGGAAACCGAGATTCCCGCGATGCTGCGGCTGCGCGAAACAATCCGTCCCGAGCGCTTCACGTATCACTCGAGCCGGATGCGGATGAAGAAGGTCGTCAAGGAAGAGCTCGCGGCGATGGATGCCGAATCCGACCGCTGCGCGGTGGAACTGAGCGATGCGCGCGTCGACGTGCTCGGCTACGCGTGCCTCGTCGCGATCATGGCGATGGGGCACGGCTACCACCGCGTGTCGCAGGCGCGCCTCACGAAGCACACGGCCGACAACGGCGCGCAGGCGCCGGTACTGACGAGCGCGGGTGCACTCGTCGACGCGCTGAAGGTGATCGGCGCGAAGCGGATCGTCGTCGTCGCGCCGTACATGCTGCCGCTCACCGAGCTGGTGGTCGACTACATCCGCAACGAAGGCTTCGACGTACTCGCCTACCGCGCGCTGGAAATCCCCGACAACCTCGACGTCGGCCGTCACGATCCGGCGCGCCTGCCCGACATCGTGAAAACGCTGCCGTACCGGGACGCCGATGCGATCGTGCTGTCCGCGTGCGTGCAGATGCCGTCGCTGCCGGCCGTCGCGAAGGTCGAGGCGATGACGGGCAAGCCGGTGATCACCGCCGCGATCGCGACCACCTACGCGATGCTGCGCGAACTCGATCTCGAGCCGGTCGTGCCCGGCGCCGGCGCGCTGCTTTCGGGCGCGTACTGAGTGCCGCCGCCACTTCGGAGACGCCCCATGCCCTCGACTTTCCTGTACGGTGCGAACGTCCGCGCCAACGGCATCCGCCAGCACTATCTGCGCTACGGCGGCGCGACCGGCGCGCGCGCATCGCGCCCGGCGATCGTGCTGATTCCAGGCATCACGAGCCCCGCGATCACCTGGGGCTTCGTCGGAGAAACCTTCGGCGCGGCATTCGACACCTACGTGCTCGACGTACGCGGCCGCGGGCTGTCGGAAGCATCGCCGGCGCTCGACTACAGCCTCGATGCGCAGGCGGACGACGTCGCGGCGTTCGTCGCCGCGCTCGACTTGCCGCGCACGAGCCTCGTCGGCCATTCGATGGGCGCGCGGATCGCCGCGCGCGCGGCCCGGCGCGGCATCCGCGGGCTCGCGTCGGTCGTACTCGTCGACCCACCCGTGTCGGGCCCGAACCGCCGCGACTATCCGGGCAAGCTGCCGTGGTACATCGACTCGATGGCGCTCGCGCGCGCCGGCACGGACGCCGAAGGCATGCGCGCGTTCTGCCCGACCTGGACCGATGCCGAACTGCGATTGCGCGCCGAATGGCTGCATACCTGCGACGAGCGCGCGGTGCGCACGTCGTACGAAGGCTTCCACACCGACGATTTCCACGCTGACGCCGCGCGACTGGCCGTGCCGTCGCTGCTGATCACGGCCGAGCGCGGCGACGTGGTGCGCGACGACGATGTCGCCGAACTGCAGCGCGCGACGCCGTCGATGCGGCACGTGCGCGTGCCGGATGCCGGCCACATGATCCCGTGGGACAACGCGGCGGGCTTCTACGCGGCGTTCGGCGATTTCCTCGGCGCACCGCTCGCGGCCTGAGCGCGCGGCGCCCGCCCATTTCCTTCACGCCTTTACCGGAGCCGACGATGCCAGTCAGCGACACCCAACTGATCGACGCGTGGAAGCAGGTCCTCACGCTGTCGCGCCTCGAACCGGGCCAGACCGTCACGATCCTGACGAGCGCGGCCACCCATCCGCAGACGCTGTCGTGCGCGCTGATCGCGACGCAATCTCTGGGCGCGATCGTCAACCGGCTCGACCTGCCGCCCGTCAACGGCGACAAGGCGTTCAGCCGCGATCCGCTCGCCTACCTCGGCACGACGCCGCTGACCGGCAACAAGGCCGCGATCGCCGCGCTGCGCGAGAGCGATCTCGTGCTCGACCTGATGACGCTGCTGTTCTCGCCGGAGCAACACGACATCCTGAAATCGGGCACGAAGATCCTGCTCGCGGTCGAGCCGCCCGAAGTGCTCGTGCGGATGGTGCCGACCCTGGCCGACCGCACGCGCGTACTCGCCGCATCGAAGAAGATCGCGGCCGCGCGCGAGATGCGCGTGAACTCGGCGGCCGGCACCGCGCTCGTATGCCCGCTCGGCGAGTTTCCGCCGACCGCCGAGTACGGCTTCGTCGACGCGCCGGGCCGCTGGGACCACTGGCCGAGCGGCTTCGCGCTGACTTACCCGAACGATCGCGCCGCACACGGCACGATCGTGATCGATCGCGGCGACATCCTGCTGCCGCAGAAGCACTACGTGCGCGAGCCGATCGCGCTCACCGTCGAAGGCGGCTACGCGACGCGCATCGAAGGCGGCGTCGACGCCGACCTGCTGCGCGATTACATGGAAACGTTCGCCGACCCCGAAGGCTATGCGATCTCGCACATCGGCTGGGGGCTGCAGCCGCGCGCACGCTGGTCGACGCTCGGGCTCTACGACCGCGAGGCGACGATCGGGATGGATGCGCGCGCGTTCGAAGGCAACTTCCTGTTCTCGCTCGGCCCGAACAACGAAGGCGGCGGCAACCGCACGACCACCTGCCACATCGACATCCCGCTGCGCCGCTGCACGGTCGAGCTCGACGGCGAGACCGTCGTGCGCGACGGCCGCGTGACCGATCAACCCGCCTGACCGACGAGTGCCCGACACCATGAACGATCTTTCCCGTCACGCCGAAGCGAACGTGTATCGCCAGCAGGGCTTCGGCACGCCGCTGCCGCCGCACGGCAACCTCGGCCTGCTGATCGTCGATTTCGTAGTCGGCTTCGCCGATCCCGCGACGTTCGGCGGCGGCAACATCGCGCCGGCGATCGCGCGCACGACGCATGCGCTCGCGCTGGCGCGCGAACGCGGCTGGCCGGTCGCGCACAGCCGCATCGTCTACGCGGACGACGGCAGCGACGACAACGTGTTCTCGCTGAAAGTGCCCGGCATGGCGACGCTGACCGAGCATCATCCGAACAGCGCGATCGTGCCCGAACTCACGCCCGCGCCAGGCGAACTCGTCGTGCGCAAGACCGTGCCGTCCGCGTTCTTCGGCACGCAGCTCGCGCCGTGGCTCGCGCAGCGCGCGGTGCAGACGCTGCTCGTCGCCGGCGCCGTGACGAGCGGCTGCGTGCGCGCGAGCGTCGTCGATGCGATGTCGCACGGGTTCCGCCCGCTCGTGCTCGCCGATTGCGTCGGCGATCGCGCGATCGCGCCGCACGACGCGAACCTGTTCGACATGCAGCAGAAATATGCGGCCGTGATGCCGCTCGACGATGCGATCGCGGCGATCGACGCCGTCCAGGCCCGCGCGCGCTGAGTCGCGACGGATCGCGGGCGGCGCGAGTGCGCGTGCGTCGTGCATCGCGCGTCGCCCGCGATTGACGCTGCGCTTTTGACGACCTAGATTGACGCCACGCGCGCCGCCGCCCGAACGCTTCCCGACGCCATCGCCCGCCGGCCGCGCCGCCCCTCGACAGGACCTCTCCCCGTGAACCGCTCCGAACTGCTCGCGCGCACCGGCGGCCTGACCGTGATCCGGCCGCCCGCGCCGCCCGTGAAGCCGGCGCCCGGTCAGCCGGGCAGCCTGTCGTCCTACGTGCCGGCGCTGCCCGAAATCTTCGTCGCGATTCTCGACGACGGCCGCATCCTCGCGTTCAACGGGCACGTCGATCTCGGCACCGGCATCCGCACGTCGCTCGCGCAGATCGTCGCCGAGGAGCTCGACGTGCCGGCCGCGCGCGTGACGATGGTGCTCGGCGACACGGCCGCGACACCGAACCAGGGCCCGACCATCGCGAGCGCGACGATCCAGATTTCCGCGACGCCGCTGCGCTGCGCGGCCGCGCAGGCCCGTCACGCGCTGCTGGCGCTCGCGGCCGAGCGGCTCGGCGTCGACGCCGCGCAGTTGGACATCGACGATGGAACGATTTCAGTCGATGGGCAGGCGATGACGTTCGCCGCGCTCGTCGCCGGGCAGCGGATCGCGCTGACGCTCGACCCGAACACCCGCACGAAGGACCCGACCCAATACCGTATCGTCGGCCGCTCGTCGCCGCGCGTCGACCTGCCCGCGAAAGCGACCGGCCAGCTCACGTTCGTGCACGACATGCGCGTGCCGGGCATGCTGCACGGCCGCGTCGTGCGGCCGCCGTACGCGGGCCACGACAGCGGTCCGTTCGTCGGCACGTCGCTCGTGGGCGTCGATCGCGCGTCGGTGGCCGACGTGCCGGGGCTCGTGGCCGTCGTCGCGATCGGCGATTTCGTCGGCGTGGTGGCCGAGCGCGAGGAGCAGGCGATCCGCGCCGCGCGCCAGTTGCGCGTGACGTGGCGGCCGCTTCCCGCGCTGCCGTCGCTCGACGAGCCGGCCGCCGCGATCGCCGCCGCGCAGGCCAGACGCCGCGTACTGCTCGACGAAGGCGACGTCGACGCCGCGCAAACGGAACCGGACACACTCACGCTGTCGCGCACCTACGCGTGGCCGTTCCAGATGCACGGCTCGATCGGCCCGTCGTGCGCGCTCGCCGACTACCGCGCACCGGGCGACGGGCGAATCACCGTGTGGTCCGGCACGCAGAACCCCGTGTCGCTGCGCTACGACCTCGCGACGCTCGTCGCGCGCGACGAAGCCGACGTCGACGTCGTGCGGATGGAAGCGGCCGGCTGCTACGGCCGCAACGGCGCGGACGACGTGTGCGGCGACGCGCTGCTGCTGTCGCGCGCGGTCGGCCGGCCGGTGCGCGTGCAGTTGTCGCGCGCGGACGAGCATCTGTGGGAACCGAAAGGCGCGGGCCAGTCGATGCAGGTGACGGGCACCGTCACGCGCGACGGCCGCCTGCTCGGCTACGACTTCACGACGCGCTACCCGTCGAACGACGCGCCGCTGCTCGCGGCGCTGCTGACCGGCGCGATCGCGCCCGAGCCGCGCGTGTTCGAGATGGGCGACCGTACGGCCGTGTCGCCGTATGCGAGCCCGCATCGCCGCTTCGTCTGCGAGGATCTCGCGCCGCTCGTGCGCGCAGCGTGGCTGCGCGGCGTGTCGGCGTTGCCGAACTCGTTCGCGCACGATGCATTCGTCGACGAATGCGCGGCGCTGACCGGCGTCGATCCGCTCGCATTCCGGCTGCGCCACCTGCAGGACGCGCGTGCGACCGAGCTGCTGCAGGCGGTGGCCGATCGCGCGGGATGGACCACGCGCGCGCCGAACGAACGCGACGAATCGCGGCTCGTGCGCGGCCGCGGGATCGCGTATGCGCGCTACGTGCACAGCCGCTTCCCCGGCTTCGGCGCGGCGTGGTCGGCCTGGATCGTCGACCTGAGCGTCGATCGCGCGTCGGGCGAGATCCGCATCGAACGTGTGACGGTCGGTCAGGACACAGGCACGATGATCAACCCGGACGGCGTGCGCCACCAGATCCACGGCAACGTGATCCAGGTATTGAGCCGCACGCTGAAGGAGCGCGTGCGGTTCGCCGACGGCAAGGTCGCGTCGCGCGAATGGGCGAGCTACCCGATCCTGACGTTCGCGGAAGTGCCGGACGTCGATGTCGTGCTGATGCCGAGGCAAGGCGAACCGCCGCTCGGTGCCGGCGAATCGGCATCGGTGCCAGGCCCGGCCGCGGTCGCGAACGCGCTGTTCGATGCCACCGGCGTACGCTTCTACGCGCCGCCGTTCACGCCCGAAACGGTGCGCGCCGCGCTGCGCGAGGCCGGCCGGCTGATGCACGCCGACGCGACCCGCGCATCAGCCACGGCGGGCGCGACGTAGCGTGGCCTGCGCCGCTCGTCACGCGTCGCCGTCTTCTTCCATCATCTTGCGCAGCAGGAACTGCAGCGCGACCCGTTCGCCGGGATTGAGCGTGCCGTACGTGCGCTCCGTCACCTGCCGCGCGAACGGCACCGTGCGATCGATCAGCGCGAGGCCGGCCGCGGTCGTGCGCACGATCAGCTTGCGGCCGTCGTTCGGGTCGGGCAACACCTCGATCAGCGCGCGCGTCTTCAGGCGCTCGACGACGCCGCGAATCGTCGCCTGATCGATCGCGGTCGCCTTGACGATGTCGTTCAGCGAACACGCCTGCCGTTCCTTGACCGCGCACAGCGTCACGAACTGCGCGGCCGTGAGATCCGAATCGGGGATCGCTTCCTGAAAAATCGACACGTGCCGCTGATACGCGCGGCGCAGCAGATGCCCGACCTGATCGTGAAAATCGTACGAATCCTTGGAAGACGCCATGAGAGTGCGGGCCCGCGCCCGCATGCAAATGAAAGACAAGCAGTGTACACCCTCGAATCAACGCGGCCGGCGCAGAACGATCGCGTCATTGCGGTGCATCACGATTCGCGGCATCGCATGCAGATTGCGCGTGACGGTCGCCCGAGTGCAACGGTCGCCCGCTCGTCGCGTCGGCGCGCCGGGCCGGCCGCGCACCGGCGCGGCGGCTGCCGCAGGCCCCTGCGCGCACTGCTGCCGGCTTTCGTGCACACGCTTCAATTTTGAGTGCATACGCACGAATTTCGTGCATACCGGCACGCGTGCCCCAGCCTTTTCAGCGCATGCTTCATATCGTCCATAAGCCCTTTTAAATCGTGGCTTTCCCCGGTCTTATACTGACAACACGACGACCGGATTCGTGCCCGTTCGATTCGGTATTTTCTAGTGTGTACGCTATGTATTTGACGTGATATACAGACTCCAGTGCGCAGCGGAACGTCCGCTCGCGTCGATCGAGCCACCCATTCATCCGTCACATTCGAACAGGGGCAGTCCCATGTCTACCGCACACCCGAGCGCCGCCGTTTCCGCCGACGACGCGCTGCACGGCGCTCTCTATCGCAAGGTCACGCTGCGCCTCATCACCCTCTTCTGCCTGTGTTACTTCGCGGCCTATCTCGACCGCATCAACATCGGGCTCGCGAAGCTCCAGATGCTCGATGCGCTGAAGTTCAGCGACACCGTGTACGGCCTCGGCGCCGGCCTGTTCTTCGCCGGCTACATCCTGTTCGAAGTCCCGAGCAATCTGGTGCTGCAGCGCGTCGGCGCGAAGCTGTGGATCGCGCGGATCATGATCACGTGGGGCCTGTTGTCCGGCGCGACGATGTTCGTGCAGACGCCGATGCAGTTCTACGTCGTGCGCTTCCTGCTCGGCGCCGCCGAAGCCGGTTTCCTGCCGGGCGTGCTGCTGTACCTGACGCAGTGGTATCCCGATGCGCGTCGTGCACGGATCGTCGCGCTGTTCATGGTCGGCTTGCCGCTGTCGAGCATGATCGGCAGCCCGATCTCCGGCTGGATCATGCGTGCGTTCGACGGCGTGCACGGGCTCGGCGGCTGGCAGTGGCTGTTCCTGCTCGAGGCGCTGCCGTCGGTGCTGCTCGGTTTCGCGGTGCTGCGCTGGCTGCCCAACGACATCGAATCCGCGCAATGGCTGAACGCCGACGAGAAGCGGGTGCTGCGCGCGAATCTCGACGCCGATCCGGCCGGCAACAAGAGCCACGCGCTCGGCAAGGCCTTCTCCGATCCGAAGGTGTGGGCACTCGGCCTGATCGATCTGTGCGTGCTGCTCGGCCTGTATGCGGTGAGCTTCTGGCTGCCGACGATCCTGCGCGACACCGGCGTGAAGGACGCGTATCACATCGGCTGGCTGATGGTGATCCCGAACGCCGCCGCCGTGCTCGCCACGCTGTACTGCGGCGCCAGCTCCGATCGCGCGCGCGAGCGCCGCTGGCATATCGTCGTCCCGTTCATGGTGTCGGCCGTCGCGCTGGCGATCGCGGCTTCGTCGTCGCACGGCACGCTCGGCACGGTGCTGCTGTTCTCGCTGATCAACGCCGGCGCGGCCGCCGCGATGCCGGTCGTGTGGGCGCTGCCGTCGACGTTCCTGAAGGGCTCGGCCGCCGCCGGCGGCATCGCGTTCGCGTGTTCGATCGCGAACCTCGGCGGATTCGGCAGCACCTACTTCATCGGCTGGCTGCGCGACACGTTCCATTCGCAAAGCGCAGGGCTGGTCGGCTTCGCCGCGTGCATGCTGGTCGGCTGCGCACTCGCGCTCGCCTATCCGGCCCGGCTCGTGAACCGCTGACGCCTCGCGCCGCACGCGCAACACTGCCTTTTTACAACCGCGCCGCTAGCGCGGTCCGCCCCCAACGTCCCCCGCGTCATTCCGCGCACGCCGCCCTCCCGGCGCGTGCGCGCTTCCCGCCGCCACGCCGCCGCCGTTCGCCGATTTTCGCGCCGCGCAGGCACGTCGATTGCGTCATCCCCGCGCCCGCCCTCCGGCGGACAGCCATCTTCCTTCCAACCGGCGCTGCGACCCGCGCGGTGCTTTGCGCGGCGGTCCCGCATCGCAATGCAGGTTTCCTGAACGAGAGGACGACATGAAATCAATACGAACGATAGTGGCCCTGTGCTCGGTCATTTCCGTGCTCGCAGCATGCGGCGGCGGCGACGACGCCGGGACCGTACTCGGCATCTCGAAGCCGCAGGCGCGCTTCATCAACGCGGTGCCGGCCGGCCCGAACCTCGACTACTACCTGAATGCGAAGATCGACCAGTCGGGCGTCGCATACAAGGGCGTGACGCGCTATCACGACATCGATTCGGGCACGCAGACCGCGAGCTACGACGTGTCGGGCACGACCTCGACCGTCGCGTCTCAATCGTTCAGCGCGGCGAACGGTCACCACTACACGACGATCGCGCTGCCGAGCACGACGTCGCTGATCTCCGTCATCGACGATCCATACGACAAGGGGCTGCTGTCGGACAAGGCGCGCGTGCGCAGCTTCAACGCATCGCCGAATGCGCAGAACGTGGACGTCTACGTCGTGCCGCCGGGCACCGACATCACCACGCAAAGCCCGACGATGGCGGGCGCGGCCTACCAGAACGCCGTGCCGGCAACGACGCAGGATTCGGTCTACCTGAACGGCGGCACCTACCAGGTGATCGTCACGACGGCCGGCAGCAAGTCGCCGATCCTGAAGACCGCGCCGGTCAGCATCGGCAACAACGCCGACTGGCTGCTTCTGACGATTCCGTCGGGCGGGGTCGGCGACGTGACGCCGAACGATATCCACGTGCTCGTCGCGCAGGGCAACGACGCCGATACGTCCGCGCAGGAACTGGGGCCGCAGTAAGGGCCGGAAACGGTCGCGGCGGCCGGTGCAACATGCAACGGCCGCCGCGTGGCGTCGAATCCCGGGATCAGCCGTCGGACCGTTCGAGGCAGATCACGTGCTCGGCGCGCGTCCCGTCGCCGTGCTCGATATCGACGTCGCCGACATGGCGCACGCGCCAGCCCGGCCGCGTCGCGATCTGCGGCATGTTGCCGGACGGCCGGCTCTCGATCCCGCCGAGCCCTTCGTCGGGCGTATCGATCGCTTCGTCGAGCGACGCGTTCGAATAAATCACGTTGTCCTGCAGTTCCGACGCGCCGGTGCGGGCCTCCATGCCCTTGCCGTCGACGTCGACCGTGTTGTCGGTCATCGCCATGTTCGCGTTGTCGAGCGTGACGATCCGGCCGGCGGCACGGCGTACCGGATCGCCGCTGTCCACCGCATGCGCGTCGACGTCGATCGCCGGCAGGCCGGTCGGCATTTTCCCGGCGACCGCCTCCGGCGTCAGCGGACGCCGCGCGACCTGCGCGGCCTGGGTCGCCGCGTCGGGCATGTCGCCGGCCGCCGGCGTCTTCACCGGGCTTTTCTCGATCTGTTCCCGCTGCTTTTCCGGGGTAGGGTTCGATTCCGCGTTCTGCATCGCACCTCCTTGGCCGGCCCACGGGCGCCGGCATCGTGCCAGCGCCGCCGGGCAGGAAATCGCTACAACGGTCCTTGCAAATCTTTCATGCGCACGGCTCCGCACGCGCACCATCCGGCGCGCGTGCCGCCGGCACGGCACCCGCGGGCGGACGGCACGCTCGCGCGCCGCCCGCCCGACCGTCGACCGTGCGTCAGCCGCCGCCGCTCGCGCCGGCCGGCCCGGAAGCCGCGCCCGGCATGCTTGCACCGGTATCGCCGCTGCTGCCGGCCGCCCCGCTGCTCGGCATGCCCGAGGGCGCGGTCGAAGGCGCGGCCGACATGCCGCTCGCTGCGCCCGAGTCGGAACTGGCTGCGCCGTTGTCTCCCTTCTTCTGGCAACCCGCGCCTGCCGCCAAGCCCGCGATCAGGATGCCGGCGAAGACGGCTCGCGATACGTGACGAAATGAATATCGCTGCATGACACCTCCGCTGATGTCGATGTGGATGGAACCCATCGACCCGCAATTTGCGTGCCTTCCCGCGCCGCCGCGGCCGCGCGCGTCGCATTCATTTTTCGAATGACGCCCAGCCGAATATTTAATTTCCCATCGCCGGGGCGGCCGCCCATACTCGCGAACAAATCCGAGACATAACGTCCACGGCGGCCCGGCCCGCGCTGCGTACACCCGCGGCGCGGTTTCGCGCCCCGCACATGGAAGGAGACAACGGCGTGCAACTGGAAGCCATTCACCGCACGGGCCTCGGGCTCGGCGCGGACGACGCATCGCATCGAGACGACACGGCCGCGCGCGATCCCGCGCTGAGCCCGCGGCTGCACAATCCCGATCTCGCGCCGACCAAGGCCGAAGGCCGCACATGGGGCCGCTACAGCATCTTCGCGCTATGGACCAACGACGTGCACAACATCGCGAACTACTCGTTCGCGATCGGATTGTTCGCGCTCGGCCTGTCGGGCTGGCAGATGCTCGCGTCGCTCGCGATCGGCGCGGTGCTCGTGTACTGCTTCATGAACCTCACCGGCTACATGGGCCAGAAAACCGGCGTGCCGTTCCCGGTGATCAGCCGGATGAGCTTCGGCATCTACGGCGCGCTGCTGCCCGCGATGATCCGCGCGGTGATCGCGATCGCATGGTTCGGTATCCAGACCTATCTCGCGTCGGTCGTGCTGCGCGTGCTGCTCACCGCGATCTGGCCGGGCCTCGCCGCGTTCGACCGGAATGCGATCTTCGGGCTGTCGACGCTCGGCTGGATCACGTTCGTCGCGATCTGGCTGGTACAGATCGGCATCCTCACGTACGGGATGGAAACGGTCCGCAAGTACGAAGGGCTCGCCGGCCCGGTGATCCTCGTCACGACGCTGTCGCTCGCCGCATGGATGATCAGCCGCACCGGCGGCCATCTCGCGATGTCGATCGGCAAGCCGATGACCGGCCTGAAGATGTGGACGGAAATCTTCGCGGGCGGCTCGCTGTGGCTCGCGATCTACGGCACGCTGGTGCTCAACTTCTGCGATTTCGCGCGTTCGTCGCCGAGCGCGAAGACCGTGCGCGTCGGCAATTTCTGGGGCCTGCCGGTCAACATCCTCGTGTTCGCGACGATCAGCTTCGTGCTCGCGGGCGCGCAGTTCGAGCTGAACGGCCACATCATCCACAGCCCGACCGAAATCATCGCGACGGTGCCGAACAAGCTGTTCCTCGTGCTCGGCTGCCTGGCGTTCCTGATCGTGACGGTGGCCGTGAACATCATGGCGAACTTCGTCGCGCCGGCCTTCGTGCTGACGAGCCTCGCGCCGCACCGCCTGTCGTTCCGCCGCGCGGGCCTGATCAGCGCGACGATCGCCGTGCTGATCCTGCCGTGGAACCTGTACAACAGCCCGATCGTGATCGTCTATTTCCTGTCCGGCCTCGGTGCGCTGCTCGGCCCGCTGTACGGGATCATCACGGTCGACTACTGGCTCGTGCGCAAGCAGCGCGTGAACGTGCCCGAGCTCTATACCGAAGCGCCGAGCGGCGCCTACTTCTACACGCGCGGCGTGAACCGCAAGGCGCTCGCGGCGCTCGTGCCGTCCGCGCTGATCTCGATCGCGCTCGCCGTCGTGCCGGCCTTCGGCGCGATGACGCCGTTCTCGTGGCTGCTCGGCGCCGCGATCGCGGGCGGCGTGTACTGGCTGCTGGCCGATCGCAAACGGCACTACGAAGCGCGCTCGGGCGAACACATCGCGGTCGCCTGCGCGCAACACTGACATACACGCATACGGAGTCACGATGAGGATCCTGGTAGTCAACGTCAACACGACCGAGTCGATCACCGACGCGATCGCCGCGCAGGCGCAGGCCGCCGCGTCGCCCGGCACGGAGATCGTCGGGCTGACGCCGCGCTTCGGCGCGGAGTCGATCGAAGGCAACTTCGAGAGCTACCTCGCGGCGATCGCCGTGATGGATCGCGTGTTGAACTACGACGAACCGTACGATGCGGTGATCCAGGCCGGCTACGGCGAACACGGCCGCGAAGGGCTGCAGGAACTGCTGACGGTGCCCGTCGTCGACATCACCGAAGCGGCCGCCAGCGTCGCGATGCTGCTCGGCCATCGCTACTCGGTCGTCACGACGCTCGACCGCACGGTGCCGCTGATCGAGGATCGCCTGAAGCTCGCCGGGCTCGATGCGCGCTGCGCGTCGGTGCGCGCGAGCGGCCTCGCGGTGCTGGAGCTCGAGGAGGACCCGGCCCGCGCGATCGAATCGATCGTCGGCGAGGCGCAGCGCGCGGTGCGGGACGATCGCGCGGAAGTGATCTGCCTCGGCTGCGGCGGAATGGCCGGCCTCGATCGGCAGATCGAGGAATGCACGGGCGTGCCGGTGGTCGACGGCGTGTCGGCGGCGGTCGCGCTCGCCGAGTCGCTGGTGCGACTGAAGCTGAAGACGTCGAAGGTCCGCACGTACGCGCCGCCGCGCCCGAAGCGGATCGTCGGCTGGCCGGGAACCTTCGCGAAATGACGGGCCGCCGGCCGGTTACCGTGCGGCGCGCACGCCCCGTCTCGCCGGGACGCGTATCGGCATGCGGAACCCGCTAGACCGGCCGCCCCTGCTCCGCGACGCGCCCGACGCCGCGGGCGCGCTCGACGTGCTCGATGCACGGCTGATGCGCATCCTGCTCGTGCTGCTGACCGAGCGCACCGTGTCGCGTGCGGCCGTGCGCCTGAACATGTCGCAGCCGGCGACGAGCGCCGCGCTCAAGCGCCTGCGCACGCTGCTCGGCGACCCGCTGCTGGTGCGCAGCCGCTACGGGATGGTGCCGACCGAATTCGGTGCGCGCCTGATCGAGCCGCTGCGCAACGCGCTGCGCGTGATCGACTTCATCCGCATCCAGCAGCCGACGTTCGACGCGCGCACGTCGGTGCGCACCTACCGGATCGGCTGCCCCGACTACCTGAACGTGCTGTTCGTACCGAAGCTCGTCGCGCTGTTTCGCGAGCGGGCGCCGAACGCGCAACTGGTGTTTCATCCGCTCGGCGACGGATTCGACGACGAACGCGCGCTGGCCGACGGCGAACTCGACGTCGTGATCGACAACCGGCCCGCACGCCGGTCGCGCTTCCGGCAGGACGACCTGTTCGACGATCGCGTCGTGTGCCTGATGCGCGCGACGCATCCGCTCGCGCGGCGCGGCGCGATGACGGCCGCCGGGTTCGCGGCGGCGCCGCAGCTGTGCCCGACGCCGTCGTGGCTCGAAGCGTCCGGCGCGATCGACCGGCAACTCGAGCGCGTGGGCCTGCAGCGGCGCATCGCCGTCACGCTGCCGCACTTCGAGCTCGCCGCGCATGCGCTCGTGCGCACCGACCTGATCCTCACCACCACGTACCGGCTCGCGCGGCACTACGCGAAGCTGCTGCCGCTCGCCGCGGTCGCGCTGCCGGCCGAGCCGCCGGACATCGTGTACCGGATGACGTGGAACGAAGCCGGATCGTGCGCGGAAGGCGGTCGGTGGCTGCGCGGACTGATCGCCGAAGCGACGCGCGCGTGGCTCGACGCCGAGGCGACGCTGCCGGCAGTCGCCGCGGTCGCCGCTTCCGGCGTCGATGCGGACATCCCGACAACCGCGCCGGCCGCCGCCGATCCGCCCGCGCCCGCCCGGCGCACGCGCCGCGGACCGGCCGCACATTGCCATGCGTCGCATCCGGCACGCGTCGCGCAGGCGGCACGCATCCATCGCATCGCGACGAAGTCGCACTGACCGGCGCCGCAGCTAGGCGGCAAGCGTGCGCTCGAACGCCGCATGTCAGACCGGTCCTATTTACCCGCACCGCGACGACTCGCCAGAATGACGCATTGAACGCATGCCGACGGACGTCGCATCGCGAACGCCCGTAGCCGCTTTATCGAATCGAGGAAATCCGCATGAAGAACACACTCGTCGCGCTGGCCGTCCCGGTCGCGCTATTCGCGAGCGCCGGCGCATTCGCCGGTACTCAGGACTGCTCGACACGCATCCGCGCGCTGCACACGCAGATCGACAACGCGAAACGGTTCGGCAACACGCAACAGGCGATGCGCCAGCAGGCCGCGCTCGAACGGATCATGGCCAACTGCACGGATGCCGGCCAGCTCGCACGCGCCGAACGCAAGCTGACCGACAAGGCGCGCGACCTGCGCCACGCGGAAGACGAGGTACGCGACGCACAGGCGCGCGTCCGCGAAGCCGAAGCGCTCGGCGACGCAAGAAAGCTGAACAACGCGCAACGCAAGCTCGCCGACAAGCAAACGAAGCTGCGCAACGCCACGCGCGACCTGCACGACGCGCAGGTCGATCGCGACGCGCTGAAAGGCTGACGGATCGAAACGGCGTGCCGCGCGAATATGCATTTCACGATTCGATGTTTGTCGGCCGGAAACCGATTCCGTAATCTGCCCGGCAGCCGCGCCGCCCGCGCGCGGATCACCGAACCGAGGACACGCCGCCGATGACCCACTCTTTCGCCACGGCACGCCGCCGCACGCTGCAGCGCCTTGCCGCCCTCGCCGCCGCGCCGCTCGCGAGCGGCCTCGCGCTGCCCGCGCGCGCGGCCGGCGCCGACCTGTCGGGCGTCACGCTCGTGCTCGGCGATCAGGCCGGCGGCCTGCGGGCGCTGGCCGAAGCGGCGCGCGTGCTCGACGGCACGCCGTACCGGTTCCGCTGGGCCAACTTCCAGGGCGCCGCGCCGCTGTTCGAAGCGCAGCGCGCGGGCGCGATCGATCTCGCGCCAGCCGGCGACCTCCCCGTCCTGACGGCCGCGCTCGGCGATCCGTCGTTGCGGATCGTCGCGACGCGCGTCGGCTCGCCGACGTCGCTCGGCATCGTCGTGCAGCCCGACTCGCCGGTGCGCACGGTGGCCGACCTGAAAGGGCAAACGGTCGTCGTGTCGTCCGCGCGCGGCAGCATCTCGCAATACCAGTTGTACGGCGCGCTGCGCGAACACGGGCTCGCGCCGCGCGACGTCGACGTGCGCTTCGTGCTGCCGGTCGACGCGTTCGCCGCGTTCGAGGCGAAGCGGATCGGCATCTGGGCCACGTTCGATCCGTACTACGGGCACGCGGTGCGACGCGGCGCGCGCATCGTCCGCGACGGCAGCGGCATCAATTCGGGGCTCGCGTTCCTCACGTCGCCGGTCGAAACCCTCGACGATCGCGGCAAGCGCGCGGCGCTCGCGGACGTGCTCGCGCGGCTCGCCCGCGCGGGCCAATGGGCGCTCGCGCACCCGGCCGACTACGCGAGCGTCTATGCGTCGCTCACGCGCCTGCCGCCCGACGCGGCCGCCGATATCGCGCGGCGGGCCGCGCTCGCACAGCGCAGCCTCAGCGACGCCGACATCGACGTACTGCAACGCGTCGCCGATCGCGCGGCGGCGGACGCGATCCTGCCGCGCCGCGTCGACGTCGCGTCGATCGCCATCCGGAACGTGGCGGCCTGAGTGGCGCCTCGCGGAGCGCGGGCGCGCGTTCAGCGCGGCCGCGCCATATCGAGATCCGGTACGTCGTCGCCGAACGTCGACCGTGCGACCGCGCATCTCGCGTCCGTCGACATCTCCCTCAATCGAGCCACACGCCGTCGAACCGGTGTCCGCCGAGCGGCGAGAACGTCAGCCCGTGTACGCGCCTGGAAATCGGCAGCGACACGATCGACGTCGCGATCGGCGTGAACGGCACCTGGTCCTTGAACACCACCTGCGCCTGCTCGTACAGCGCCGTGCGCTTCGCGACATCCGCGTTCGAACGCGCCGCCGTCACGAGTTGCTCGAAGTCCTTGTTGCACCACTTCGCGAGATTGCTGCCGTGCACCGCGTCGCAGCCGAGCAGCGTGCCGAGCCAGTTGTCGGGGTCGCCGTTGTCGCCCGACCAGCCGTACAGGATCGCGTCGTGCTGCCCGTCGTGTTTCGCGCGGCGGTTGTATTCGCCCCATTCGTAGCTGACGATCTTCGCGCGCACGCCGATCTTCGCCCAGTCCTGCTGGATCAGTTGCGCCATCAGCTGGGCATTCGGGTTGTACGGGCGCTGCACGGGCATCGCCCACAGCGTCAGGTCAAAGCCGTTCGGAAAGCCGGCCTGCGCGAGCAGCGCCTTCGCGGCCGCCGGATCGCGCGGCGCGTCCTTCAGGCGCGGGTTGTACGACCATTGCGCGGGCGGCATCGGGTTCGTCGCGATCGTCGCGTCGCCGTTGAACACGGTCTTGATGATCGCCGCCTTGTCGATCGCGATGTCGAGCGCGCGCCGCACGTCGACGCGATCGAGCGGCGGATGCTGCGTGTTGTACGCGACGAAGCCGACGTTGAAGCCCGTCCCCGAGAACAGCGTCAGCTTCGGGTCGCGCCGCACCGTCTCGAGATCGGCCGGCCGCGGAAACACCGACACCTGGCACTCGCCGGCCACGAGCTTCTGCAACCGCGCGGCCGGATCGGGCGTGATCGCGAACACGAGGCGCGCGAGCTTCACGTCGTCCGGTTTCCAGTAGTCGGGATTCGCGTCGTAGCGGATCAGCGCGTCCTTCTGGTACGTGCGCAGCAGGAACGGCCCCGTGCCGACCGGGAACTGGTTGATGTCCGACTCGCGATGGCGCGCGGCGAGCTGCGACGCATATTCGGCCGACAGCACCGACGCGAACGCCATCGCGAGATTGCGCACGAAGACGACGTCGGGCGACTTCAGCACGAAGCGCACCGTATAGTCGTCGACCTTCTCGATGCGCTCGATGTTGCGGTCGAAGCCGAGATCGCTGAAATACGGGAAGCTGACCGGATAGGCCTGGCGAAACGGATCGTTCGGGTCGAGCATCCGGCGGAACGTGAACACGACGTCGTCGGCCTGGAACGGCCGAGTCGGCTTGAACCACGCGGTCGTCTGAAATTTCACGCCGCGCCGCAGGTGGAACGTGATCGTGCGCTGATCGGGCGACACGTCCCAGCTCGTCGCCAGCGACGGGACGAGATCGAGCGTGCCGCGCTTGAATTGCACGAGCCCGTTGTAGATCGTGTATGTGCTCGCATCGAAATCGGTGCTCGTCGTATGCTGACCGGGATCGAAGCCGGCCGGGCTGCCTTCGGAGCAGTACACGAGTGTCTTGCCCGCGGGGGCCGCGAGTGCGTGCGGCACGGCGCCGGCCAGCAGCAGCGACGCGGCCATGCAGCGCAGCGCGGCGCCGGCATGCGATACGCCGCGCGTACGGCGCGCGGCTGACGAAACGAAAGGATTCTTCATGGTGAGAGAGGCAAGCAAGAAGTGCCATGCGAATGACGACCGTCGATCTTCGCGCGCATCCCGCCGATCGCTTACCAATTAATTCCGCGTTGCTTATCGTCGCGGATGCATCCCGCTGCCCCTGCATGGGAATGTCCATGCGAGCGCCGTGGACATGCTCGCGGAACACCGCCGCGACGCCCGGCCCGGCGTCATGACGCAGCGCCGTTCGCTCACGGTTGCGGACATCCTTCCGGCCCCCTGCAGGTTCCGCGGAATTGGCGCATCGTATCGGTTGGCCAACGCCGGCACCGGTGCGCGGGAATCCGCCGGCGCACGCATGCCGGCACGGCGCGCCCGCGGGTGCGCCGTCCGTTCCTGGAGGACCCACGCATGTCGCTCAACCCCGATACGCCGTCTCGTCCCGTGAAGTCGCCGGGCCCCGATCATCCGATCCTGATCGAACCGCACTCGTCGCGCGTGGTCGTGAAAGTCGCCGGCAAGGTCGTCGCCGATACGCGCCATGCACTGGTGCTGCGCGAGGCCAGCTATCCGGCGGTGCTGTACATTCCGCGCGAGGATGCCGACATGTCGCTGCTCGAACGCACCGATCACGCGACCTACTGCCCGTACAAGGGCGATTGCGCGTACTACTCGATTCCGGCCGGCGGCGAACGCGCGACCAATGCGGTGTGGACGTACGAGCATCCGAATCCGGCAGTCGAATCGATTCGCGGGCACCTCGCGTTCTATCCGGACCGCGTCGATTCGATCGAGGAAAGCCTGCTCGTCACCGCCTGAGCGCGCGGCGCCCTGCCGCGTCGCCGTTCACGTATCGTCCGGCGGCTGATTTGCATATGCGGATTCATTGGTTGGCCGCCGTCCCGCATGGTCGTATCGTCTCGAGTCCGGCGCGGGCCGGCCGCGTCCCGTGCCGATCGCGCCATGCCCGCGCGCCCCGTGAACCCTCCAGCAGGACGCCTCGATGAACGACACACCGCACGCAGACCTTGAAACGACCCCGGCGAACCCGCACCGCCGCCGGTGGCTGCACGGCGCGGCCGCCGGGCTGGCCGGACTCGCGCTCGGGCCGCTCGCGGCCGCGCCCGCACGCGCCGACGCCGGCGGCACGCGATTGCGCATCGGCTTCCAGAAATACGGCAACTTCGTCGTGCTCAAGGCGCGCGGCACGCTCGAGAAGCGTCTCGCGAGCCAGGGCGTCACCGTGCAATGGCTCGAATTCCCGGCTGGCCCGCAACTGCTCGAAGGGCTGAACGCCGGCGCGATCGACGTCGGCACGGTGGGCGAAACCCCGCCGATCTTCGCGCAGGCCGGCGGCGTCGATTTCGTCTACATCGGCAACGAGCCGCCCGCGCCGCAGGGCGAGGCGATCGTCGTGCTGCCCGATTCGCCGATCCGCACCGTCGCGCAACTGCGCGGCAAGAAGGTCGCGTTCAACAAGGGCTCGAACGTCCACTATCTGCTCGTGAAGGCGCTCGAGCATGCGGGCCTCACGTATGCCGACATCCAGCCGATCTACCTGACGCCGGCCGACGCGCGCGCCGCTTTCGTGCAGCGCAGCGTCGATGCGTGGGTGATCTGGGATCCGTATCTGGCCGCCGCCGAACGGCAGCTCGGCGCCCGCGCGATCGCGAACGGCGACGGGCTCGTGCGCAACACGCAGTACTACCTCGCGGCGCGCAAGTACGCGGCCGCCCACCCGCAGGTGGTGCGCGCGCTGCTCGACGAAGTCGACGCGGTCGATCGCTGGGCGCGCGATCACGTGCCCGACGTGGCCGCGCAACTGTCGCCGCTCGTCGGCCTCGACGCGCCGACGCTCGAAGTCGCGCTCAAGCGCGCCGGCTACGGCGTGCAGCCGATCACCGATGCGACGGTCGCGTACCAGCAGAGCATCGCCGACGCGTTCAGCACGCTGAAGCTGATCCCGGGCAAGCTGTCGGTGGCGAGCGCGCGTTGAAGCGTCACGGTGCAGGCGCGCGATTCGCGATGCGGCGCGTCACGGCGCAGGCGTCGCGCCGATGCGTCGCCATTCGTCGTAGTCGGTGACGAGGCCTGCGTCGTCGATCGCGATATCGGCCGCATACGTGCCGCTCTCGTAGCGATACACGTGCGGCGCGGTGCGCGTATAGCGCTGCTCGCCGCGCACGATGTCGACATCCGGAAACCTCAGCCACGCGGTGCGAATCGCGGCCGACTCGCCGACGGCAAGCGCCAGCCGCCGGATCGGCAGCGTATTGGTCGACGGACTGAAGCCGAGATCGATATCGGTTGCGCCCGCAAGCATCGGCGCAGCGACGCCGTCGATCGTCCACTGCCCGGCATCGCAGGCAATGTCCCATTGTCGTGGCGGCGCCGTACCGGTCCATCGCGTCACGCGCGCCGAGCGCGTGAGCCAGTCGGTCCCGCATGCGATCGCGTAATCGATGCGAAACGGCGCACCGTCGATCGCGCCCGCCACCGCCCCCGACAGCGCGATGCCCGTTTGCGACTCGTCGAGCCGGCACCATTCCGCCGCTTGCCACGTCTGCACGATCTGCCATGCGACGCAGTGCGTCCGTGGCGCTTCGCTACGTTGCGTCATGTCGGGTCTCCTGTCGGTCGCGCGCAAGGAAACCGATTTTCGCTCACGGCGCGGATGAACGCACGCGGCTTCGACGGCGCGGGTCGCCCTCCGGCCGATAGTCAGTATCGGCACGACGCACACGTCGCCCTTCCGCCGCTTTGGTACCATCCGTCGATCGGTAAAAATCGGACCGGAAGACAAAAGGCGCGACTTCATGGATTTGTTGGCGACGATGCGCATCTACGTCAGGGTCGTGGAGCGCGGCACGATGTCCGGCGCGGCGCGGGATCTCGACATGGGCCAACCGGCCGTCAGCGAGCGCATCGAGAAACTCGAAAAGCATCTCGGCACGCGGCTGCTGATGCGCAGTGCGCGCACCCTCGCGTGCACGGAGGAAGGCCGCATCTTCTACGAACGCAGCAAGGCGCTGCTCGAAGCGGCCGAACTGGCCGTTGCATCGGTCTCGAAGACGGAGAATGCGCTCGACGGCTCGATCCGGCTCGCGGCGCCGCAATGTTTCGGCGAGGTCGTGATGCCGGGCGTGCTGATGCAGATCCGCACCGCGTATCCGAAGCTGCACATCGACCTGGTGCTGAACGACGATATCGTCGATCCGGTCACGGAGGGCGTCGACGTGTCGATCCGGGTCGGCCAGCTCGGCGACGGCGGGTTCGTCGCCTACGCCCTCGGCTCGGTCGGCCGCGTGCTCGTCGCCGCACCGTCGTATCTCGACCGGCACGGCCCGCTCGACACGAAGGCCGATCTCGCGAACCATCCGTTCATCCGCGTGAAAGGCGTATTCGCGAACGAACAGGTGCCGCTTCAGTGCGGCGGCAGCGCGGTCGAATACGCGCGCATCCGGACGGTCATGACCACCAGCCACTGGCGCCCGATGTTCGACACGATCGCGGCGGGCGGCGGCATCGGCGTGGTTCAGTACCCGGCGTGCGCCGATGCGCTCGCGCAGGGCCGGCTCGTCCGCCTGCTGCCGCACTACGACATCCCCGAATTCGCGCTCAACGTGCTGGTGCACGCGCAGCGGCCGCTGCCGCCGCGCGTGCGCGCCGTCGTCGATCTGCTGAAAAAGGCGCTTCCGCCGTTACTGATGAAGCACGACCGGTAGCCGTCACGCCTGCAGCGACTTCCCCGGCTCCTTCACGTGCGCATCGACTTCCATCTGATAGAAGCGCGCGCTGACGAAGCCGAACAGCGTCCAGCCGAGGAACACGCACAGGCCGCCGAGCATCAGCGCCTGCTCGCCCGAACTGAACAGCGCATAGAAACTGTACGCGGTCGCGACCATCGCGATCACGTTCGTCACCAGCGCCTTGCCCGGCGGCACCTTCGCGACCTTCTGGATCGTGATCAGCGCGGCCATCGACATCACGTAAGGCACGAGGTTCGTGACGACCGCGAGATCGACGATCTTCTGGAACTGGCTGCTCAGCTCCGGGCTGATCGTCATCAGCGCCAGCGCGACCTGCGCGACCAGCAGGATCACCATGCCGACGATCGGCGTGCCGGTGCGCGTCGCGCGTGCGAACACCGGGAGGAAATAGCCGACGTCCGCCGAGCTCTTGAACACCTGCGCCACCGTGAACTGCCAGCCGAGCAGCGAGCCGATGCACGCAATCACCATCAGCCCGGTGACGATCGTGCCGACGGTCGGCGTGAACATCGTCGCGAACGCGATGCCGAACGGCGCATTCGACTTCGCGAGGATCGCGTTGGGCACGATGCCCGCGATCACGTTGGTCGACACGATGTAGAAGAGCGCCGACGCGATCGTGCCGCCGAGCACGGCGATCGGCACGTTGCGCTCCGGATTCTCCACGGCGTCCGAGTTCGCGCACGCGGATTCGAGCCCGAGGAACGCCCACAGCGTCACCGCGATCGAGCTGCCGACCGCCGGCCCGAACGGCATGCCGTGCGGATTCCACGCCGCGCCCCAGGTCGCGCCGCTGAACCAGAACCAGCCGATCAGCGACACGACGACGACCGGAATGATCACGCCCCACACCGTCACCGCGCCGATCCGGCCGGTGATGCGCGAGCCGCCGAAGTTCGCGACCGTCGTCAGCACGAGCAGGAAGATCGTCCACAAGCCGGTCTGCAGCGGCGACAACGTCGCGTCGAACAGCACGGTGCCGTAGCCGACCGCCGTGACGCCGATCGCGACGTTGGCGATCACGAGCGACAGCCCGTACGTGTAGTTCGCCATGTAGTTGCCGGCCTTGCCGAACGCGTACTCCGCGTAGCCGCCCATCCCGCCCGGCTTGCGGCTCAGCATCCCGCAGCGCGCGAACGCATAGGCCAGCGCGAGCGAGCCGCCGGCCGTGACGATCCACGACAGCAGCGAGATCGTGCCGACCTGCGCGAGCTTCGACGGCAGCAGGATGATGCCGGAGCCCATCATGTTGACCGCCGTGAGGATGGTGAGCTGCCAGACGTTCATCCGGTTTTTCGGCGCGGCCGCCGGGGCCGCGTCGGACATGCGCGCTGCGTTTTCCATGGTGTCGATCCTTCGATGTGAGGCCGCCGCGCGGCCGGTCGCTCGTACGCCCGGCCGGGCTTCAGGCCGTCAGGCAATACACGCGGTACGTGCCGTCCTCGACCTCCACGCCGTGCGTGTCGTGCGCGAACCCCGGGAACCGCCGGTCGTACGCTTCGAGCGCCTTCAGGTAGCCGAGCACCGGGCCGCCGGCCGGCCCCGCGTTCTCGCCCGGCATCAGGAGCGGGATACCCGGCGGATACGGCACGACGCCGGTGGCCACCGTGCGCCCGGCCAGCTCGTCGAGCGTCACCTGCTCGATGCGGCCCTGCACGAGATGCTCGTACGCGCGCACCGGGCTCATCTCCGGCTTCGGCAGGATCGAGAACGCCTCCGACATCAGGCGCGTCGTGCCGAGCTGCTCCATCGCCGCGAACATCGTGTCGGCCAGGTCCTTCAGCCCCATGCCCGCATAGCGCGAGCCATGCGCCTTCGCGAGCGACGGAATCGCCATGTCGAGCGGCAGGTTCGCGTCGTAGTCGCGCTTGAAATCGCACAGCGCGCTGACGAGCGACCCCCACTTGCCCTTCGTGATGCCGATCGAGAACAGGAACAGGATCGTGAAATCGGTCGTCTTCTCGACGACGATGCCGCGCGCATCGAGATACGCGGTGACGACGCTCGCGGGAATGCCGACCGGCATCAGCCCGCCGGCCGGCGCGACGCCCGGCGTGACGATCGACACCTTGATCGGATCGAGCATGCAGTAGCCGTCCTCGACGTTGCCGAAGCCGTGCCATTGCGCGCCGGGGCGCAGCACCCAGCACGCCGGGTCGCTCGCGAGCAGTTCGGGCGGCGCATCGTGGAACGGCAGCGTGCGGCCCGTGCGCGCCTCCAGCACGGTGTCGGGCTGCCAGCACTCGAAGAACCAGTCGCCCTTCGCGCCGAATTCGCCGTTCATCCGCGCGATCATCTGCCGGAACGCGACCGCCTCCTCGATCGACTCGCGCGTCAGCGCGGCGCCGCCGGGGCCGTCCATCATCGCGGCCGCGACGTCGTTCGACGCGATGATCGCGTAGTTCGGCGACGTCGACGCATGCATCATGAACGTTTCGTTGAACTGACCGTGCGGGATCGGGCTGCGGCCGTCGCGCACGTGGATGTACGACGCCTGCGACAGCGCGGTCAGCAGCTTGTGCGTCGACTGCGTCGCGAACACCGTGGGCCGGTCCGCATGATGGTCGCGCGGGTCGCCGTGCATTGCATGACGGTCGCGGTAAATCGGATTGAAACGCGCGTAGCCGTACCACGCCTCGTCGAAGTGCAGCCGGTCGACGCTCGCGCCGAGCAGCTCCTCGACACGCGTCACGTTGTAGCAGAGGCCGTCGTACGTCGAGTTCGTGACGATCGCGTGCTTCGGCTGGCGATCCGCCAGCCCGGCCGCGAGCGGGTTCGACGCGATCGCCTCGCGGATGGCCGTTTGCGTGAGGCGCTCCGCGGCGATCGGCCCGATGATCCCGTAGCGGTTACGCGTCGGCACGAGGTAGGTCGGAATCGCGCCCGACATCGTCATCGCATGCTCGGCCGACTTGTGGCAATTGCGGTCGCACAGCGCGATCTGGTCGCGGCTCACGCTCGCCATCAGGATGATGCGGTTCGACGTCGACGAGCCGTTCGTCACGTGATACGTGCGATGCGCGCCGAACACGCGCGCCGCGTAGCGCTCGCTTTCGCCGATCGGGCCCGAGTGGTCGAGCAGCGAGCCGAGTTCGCCCACCGAGATCGACAGGTCCGAGCGGAACAGCGATTCGCCGAAGTATTCGAAGAACGCGCGGCCGACCGGCGATTTCAGGAAGCCGGTGCCGCCGGTGTGACCGGGCGTATGCCACGAGTATTCGTAGACGCGCGAGAACTTCGCGAGCGCGCCGAACATCGGCGGCAGGACGGTCGAGCGATAGCGTTCGATCGACGCGTGAATGCGCCCGCCGATGAAGTCGGCCGTGTCCTCGAGCAGCCACACGAAATCGTCGACCTTGCCCATCACCGCGGCCGGTACCGACGACGCGACGCTGCGGTCGGCCAGCAGGAAGATCGGCACGCTGCCGTTGCGATGCCGGATCGCGTCGACCACGGCCTCGGACGGCCCGTGGCCGTCCACGCCGAGATCCCAGTCGAGCAGCACGCACTGGATCGACGGATCGGAGCGGATCAGCACGATGGCATCGTCGGCGGACGTGGCCGTCAACACGTCGATACCGCGTTGCGCGAGCTCCGCGCTCAGCGTGCGGACCGCGCGCCCGGTTGCGGTTTCCTGCGCGATTTCGTCGTCGACCAGTAGCGCACGCATGCCCAGACGACGAATGCCGCCGACAGAAGTATTCATGATGTTGACCCTCGCTGTTGCGTTGCTTCGATTGGTATCGTTCGTCTCACGAGCACGCGGACAGCAGGCCACGGGCAGCGGCATGAGACGCTCGCAATTCCGGCTTGATTCGCCATCCAATTCGGAGCCGACTATGCCATAGATGCTTTTCTCTGAAAAGCTGACGATTCGGTAAAACCATCGGCGCCTTTCAAATCGGATTTCATCATTGGATCATTTTTATGTGCACCGCAGCATGCCAATTCCGGATTGTTTGATCATGCTCATGCCGCAATGACATTGCCGATTCGGTTCGATTGAATTCGCGGGATTTTGTTGCTACGATCGGCTGCGCCGGACCCGGCCCGATCGCGGCGGCGCCGCGCCGCGCAAGGCTTCTGGTGCAGTGCGCATTCGGCATTCAGCATTCGCGGGACCGTTTCGATCGGCTGCAGCGCGTGTCGGGCCTGGATTGCGCGCCGATATGAATGCGGCTCCCGTTTTCAGGTCATTTACCGGAGAGTTCGCGTGAGCCTGTTGAAAATCGCAGTCGAGCCGGCGCTGATCGGCGCCTTCCTCACCACGCACGAACAGGTCGACGTATTTCAGACCGATTTCACGAATATCGCGGCAATCGTCGTCGGAATCGATTCCGCGGAAAAGGTGCTGAAAACCGTCGAAAGAACCGGTTTCGCGATTCCGTTCTTCGTCGCGGTCGAGCCCGACCAGGAAGTGCCGCCGTCGGTCCTGCCGCGCGCGAGCGGCGTGATCCAGCTTCGGCACGGCGGCCGCCATTACTACGGCCGGCAGATTTCCGCCGCCGCCGACATCTACAGCGAGAACCTGCTGCCGCCGTTCTTCAAGGTCATGCGCGAATACGTGCAGCGTGGCTACGTCGAATTCGACTGCCCGGGCCACCAGGGCGGCCAGTTCTTTTCGAATCATCCGCTCGGCCGAATGTTCTTCGATTTCTTCGGCGAAACCCTCTTTCGCGCCGATCTCTGCAACGCGGACGTCCGGCTCGGCGACCTGCTGATCCACGAAGGGCCCGCGCTGGAGGCGCAGCGCAACGCCGCACGCATCTACAACGCGGACAAGACCTACTTCGTGCTGAACGGCACGTCGACGTCGAACAAGGTCGTCACGAGCGCGCTGCTCGCGCCCGACGATCTCGTGCTGTTCGACCGCAACAACCACAAGTCGGTGCACCTCGGCGCGCTCGTGCTGTCCGGCGCGCGGCCGGTCTATCTCGAGACCGCGCGCAACGCGTGGGGCCTCATCGGCGGCGTCGACAGCGCGGCGCTCGGCGAGGCGCGCATTCGCGACGCGATCCGCGACGTCGCGCCCGAGCGCGCCGACCTGCCGCGCCCGTTCCGGCTCGCGGTGATACAGCTCGGCACCTACGACGGCACGATCTACAACGCGCGCGAAATCGTCGACCGGATCGGCCATCTGTGCGACTACATCCTGTTCGATTCGGCGTGGGTCGGCTACGAACAGTTCATCCCGATGATGCAGGACTGCTCGCCGCTGATGCTGACGCTCGGCCCCGACGATCCCGGCATCTTCGTCACGCAGTCGGTGCACAAGCAGCAGGCCGGCTTCTCGCAGACGTCCCAGATCCACAAGAAGGACAGCCACATCGAAGGCCAGAAGCGCTTCTGCGATCATCGGCGCTTCAACAACGCGTACATGATCCACGCGTCGACGAGCCCGTTCTACCCGATGTTCGCGGCGCTCGACGTCAACGCGCAGATGCACGCGGGCCCGGCCGGCAAGCGCCTGTGGCGCGACTGCGTCGCACATGGCGTCGATGCGCGCAAGCTGCTGCTGAAAACCTGCCGCCAGATCCGCCCGTTCGTCCCGCAGCAGATCGACGGCCGCCCGTGGGCCGATTACCCGACCGAGCAGATCGTCGACGACCTGCGCTTCTTCCGCTTCCATCCGGCCGACGCGTGGCACGGCTTCGAAGGCTATGCGGACGACCAGTATTTCGTCGATCCGTGCAAGCTGCTGCTGACCACGCCCGGCATCGATCGCGATACGCACGAATACGCGCCGTTCGGCGCACCGGCGCCGATTCTCGCGCGCTATCTGCGCGAGCACGGCGTCGTGCCCGAGAAAGCCGACCTGTACACGATCCTGTTCCTGCTCACGCCGTCGGAGAGTTTCGGCAAGCTGCAGCATCTGGTCGCGCACCTCGCGCAATTCGAGCGTCATCTCGACCAGGACACGCCGCTGCGCGAAGCGATTCCATCGCTGTGCGAAGCATATCCGGAGCTGTACGGCACCATGCGCCTGCGGCAGCTGTGCCAGCGCATGCACGATTTCTACCGCAGCCACGACATGAAGCATCTGCAGAAGCAGATGTTCCGGCGCGCGCAGTTCCCGAAGCAGGCGATGCTGCCGCAGGCCGCGAATGCCGAGCTGATCCGCAACAACGTCGAACTCGTCACGCTCGACCGCATCGCAGGCCGGATCGCGACCGAAGGCGCACTGCCCTATCCGCCCGGTATCTTCTGCGTGGTGCCGGGTGAAGTGTGGGGCGGCCCGGCGCTCGACTACTTCCGCGCGCTCGAAGCCGGGATCAACGCGCTGCCGGGCTTCGAGCCGGAAATCCAGGGCGTGTACCTGCAGACGAAGCCGGACGGCACCAGGCAGGCCTCGGCGTACGTGGTCGCGGCCGGCGCGGACGCGTCGCGCCTGTAAGGACGGAGGGCTGCGGACGCGCGGCCGGTGCGCCGGCATGCGCATGCCGCAGCACGGCCCGCACGGCAGGCCGCGTGTGCCCCGTGACGGCCGACGCCGTGCCTGCGCCGCCCGTCACCACGCCTGCCGGTAGATCTCCAGCGCGTCGGCCTCGGTCACCTCGCGCGGATTGTTCACGAGCAGGCGCGTCTGCAGCATCGCGTCCGACGCCATCCTCGGCAGATCGGCCTCGCCGATGCCGACCTCGCGCAGCGTGCGTGGAATGCCCGTCGCGACGATCAGCCGGTCGATCTCGGCGATCAGCGCATGCGTTTTCGCTTCGTCGCTGCCCGTGGCCGACGGCGCGACGATGGCCGCCAGTTCCGCATACAGCGGCGCGGCGGCCGGTGCGTTGAAGCGCAGCACGTGCGGCAGCACGAGCGCATTCGACAGCCCATGCGGCACGTGGAAGATGCCGCCGACCGGATAGGCCAGCGCGTGCACGGCCGCGACCGGCGCATTCGCGAACGCCTGCCCCGCGAACATCGCGCCGACCAGCATCGCTTCGCGCGCGCGCCGGTTCTGCCCGTCGTCGCATGCGGCAAGCAGGTTGCGCGACAGCAGCGTCAGCGCGTGCGTGGCCAGCATGTCGGATACCGGATTCTTCAGCCGCGCGGACGTGTACGCCTCGATCGCGTGCACCATCGCGTCGATGCCGGTGGCGGCCGTCGCCGCGCGCGGCAGGCCGAGCGTGAGTTCCGCGTCGAGGATCGCGACGTCCGCGAACAGATGCGGCGACACGACGCCCATCTTGCGCGCCTCGCCGACCGTCACGATCGACACGGCCGTGACCTCGGAGCCGGTGCCGGCCGTGGTCGGCATCTGCACGAGCGGCAGCCGCGCGCACGAGACCTTGTCGACGCCGTACATGTCGGCCAGCGCCTGCTGCCCCGGCGCGAGCACCGCGATCAGCTTCGCGACGTCCATCGACGAGCCGCCGCCCAGGCCGAGCACGATTTCGGCATCGGCCGCGACGGCCCGCTCGGTCGCCTCGAGCACCACGTGCTCGGGCGGATCGGCGATCACGTCGTCGATCACGGCGACCTGCCAGCCGTGCGCGGCGATGCTTTCCAGCGCGGGCGCGAGCACGCCGCTGCGATGCAGGAACGCGTCGGTGACCACGCACAACCGCGCGAGCGCCGGAAAGCGTTCGCGCAACAGCGCGCCGAGCCGGCGCGCGGCGCCGAATTCGACGATCTGCGTCGGAACGGTACGGAATTGGAACGGGTTCATCGGGTGCCTCCCGGTGGCGTCGCCGTGCCGGCGTCCGGCTGCACCATGTAGCGGATCACGTCGCGACGGTCGAGCAACGGAATGATCGCGCCGACGCCGATCCGCTGGAAATGCGGCGTTTCCCGATGCGCATCGAGGCCGTCCGCATCGCGGTAGCGCTCGAGGATCACGATGTGGTCGGGATGCTCCGGCGACCGGAAGTACGCGTAGTCGAGGTTCTTCGGCTCGGCCCGCGTGGCCGGCGCGAGTTCCGCGAGCAGTTCGACCACGCGGTCGCCGTTGCCGGGTTTCGCGAAGTAATGCGCGATCACCTGCAGATAGGGTTCGTTCATGCTGCGCTCCAAGTTCGACACCAGGCCGTCACGACGGGAGCGCACACCATCCGCCATGAACCGGACGGATTCAAACGCGATGAGGCGGCACCGTATCGCTGACGCGTCGTCGCATTGTATTGAATCGGCCCGGCCTTCGCAGCGCCGCGGCCGGGCCGCGAACATCGGGCCCGATCCCGCACGGCACGCTCACGGCAAGCCGGAACCCGGCCGGCCGCCGCGAGCTTGCGCGACCCTGCTTACCAGGGCACCGTCCGCCCCAGATAGTCGAGGTACTCGAGCCCGGGCCGCGCCCGCTTCGCCAGCAGCACGTCGACGAGGCTCGGCACGCTTTCGTCGATGGTCAGGCGCGCGTCGGGGCCGCCGAGTTCGGTACGGACCCAGCCGGGCGCCATCAGCGCGAGCGCGCGGCGCGTATCGGCCTGACGCACCGCGAAGCTGCGCATGAACTGGTTCAGCGCCGCCTTGCTGCCGCGATACACCTCGCGCATGCCGGTCACGTTGTTCGCGACGCTGCCCTGTCCCGACGACATCGCGCCGATCAGCCCGTCGTCGGTCACCAGATCCTGCAGCGTCTCGATCACGCGCATCGGCGCCAGCGCATTCGTGATCATCACGCGCACGAATTCGTCGGTCGTCACTTCGCCGATCGTTTCATTCGGATCGTTGGTCGTGCCGGCATTCACGAACAGCATGTCGAAGCGCCGGCCCGACAGGCGCTCGCGCAGCGCGGCGAGTTGCGCGGGCTCGCAGATGTCGAGCGTGCCGATCTCGACCCGGCCGTCGAACCGGTCGGCCAGGTCGTGCAGCTTCGTGCGCCCCGATCCTTCGCGCACCGTGCCCGTCACGTGCCAGCCCTTGTTCAGGAATGCCTCCGCCATCGCCAGCCCGAGGCCGCGCGATGCCGCGACGAGCAGGATCGCGGGGGCGTTTCGTCGATTCGATTCGGTCGATTGCATGGTGTTTCGCCTTTGCCCTGTTTCGTGACGCACCCACTATAGGCGCACACCTCGACAGGCGCCAGACGCATCGAATGCAATCCATCGTTGCATCGAACGCCATGCCAAACCCCGCAGTGGCGTATCCTGTCCGCATGGAAGACATCGACCTGAACCTCGTCACCGCGCTCGACGCGCTGCTGTCGGAGAGCAGCGTGACCGGCGCCGCGCGGCGGCTGGGCCTGAGCACGTCCGCGATGAGCCGCACGCTCATGCGGCTGCGCGTCGCCACCAGCGATCAACTGCTGGTGCGCGCGGGGCGCAAGCTCGTGCCGACGCCGCACGCCGCCGCGTTGCGCGAGCGCGTGCATGCCGTCGCAAGCGACGCGCGCGCGGTGCTGCGTCCGGCGACCGCCGATGTCGACTTCGCCACGCTCACGGCCACCTTCACCATCCGGGCAGCCGCATCGTTCATGGAAATGCTGGCCGGCCCGGTCGTCGCCGCCCTGGCCGACGTCGCGCCGCACGTGCGTATTCGCTTCGTCCCGAAACTCGACCGCGATCCGCAAGCGTTGCGCAACGGCACCGTCGACCTCGAAATCGGCAAGCGCGGCGACGACGCACCCGAACTGCACACGCGCATGCTCTTTCACGACTGGCACGTCGCGGTGGCACGCGCCGGCCATCCGCTGTTCGCGTCGGCCCGGATCACGCCCGCGCGCTATGCAGCCTGCCGTCACGTGATGGCGGCTCAGCTCGGCGATTTCGGCGGGCCGGCCGACGATTCGACCGTCGACGCAGGCGACGGCCCCGCCGTGCACGTCGTCGTGCCGGGCTACCCCGACGCAATGCGTGTCGCGGCCAGCACCGACCTGATCGCGCTGGTGCCGCGCTCGAGCCTCGGCAACGCGTGCTCGCCGGGGCTCATCGAAGCCCTCGGGCTGCGCAGTTTCGAGATCCCGGTCCGGCTGCCGGCGATCCTCGTGTCCGCGCTGTGGCATCCGCGCATGCACGGCGACCCCGTGCATCGCCGCCTGCGCGAGACGGTCATTGCCGTCTGCCAGCGCGCGTATCCGGATTCCCGTCCGCCACGCACAACGGCGCGCGGCAACGAAGCACGCGTCGCAGGCTGACGTTCCGCGGCTCGGGCCAGCCGGCCGCCGCCGTCGAGGGCAGGATCCGCCATTCGCAAAGCGGTTGCTCGACAGGACTGCGATCGCCTGGCAGCGATGCGCCGATCGCCGGGTGCCGAACCGGCCCTTTTCCACGTTCCGCCGAATCCCGACTATTGCGGCACGCCCGGGCGGCGCCGGCGAGCCCTTCGGCTAAAATGCCGCACTTTCCACCTTGTCCGGCCCGCTCGCCATGCAACCCGCCTCCTCCGCCCCATCCGCCTCCCACGGCGCCGACGCCGCAGACGCGGCCCGCGACCTCGTCTACGGCCCGAACGACCGGCCGGCGCCGATGGTCGCCTTCGTTGCCGCGCTGCAGCACCTGCTGGCGATCATCGTGCCGATCGTCACGCCGGGCCTGCTGATCTGTCAGGCGCTCGGCGTGTCCAGCCGCGATACGACCCTGATCGTGTCGATGTCGCTGGTGATTTCCGGCATTGCCACCTTCGTTCAGTGCAAGCGCTTCGGCCCGCTCGGCGCCGGCCTGCTGATCGTCCAGGGCACCAGCTTCAACTTCGTCGGCCCGCTGATCGCCGGCGGCAGCCTGATGGTCAAGCAGGGCACGCCGGTCGAGACCGTGATGGCCGCGATCTTCGGCGTCGTGATCGCCGGGTCGTTCGTCGAGATGGGCGTGTCGCGCATCCTGCCGTTCGTGAAACGCCTGATCACCCCGCTCGTCACCGGCATCGTCGTGCTGCTGATCGGCCTCACGCTGATCAAGGTCGGCCTCATCAGCATGGGCGGCGGCTACGGCGCGATGGCCAAGGGCACGTTCGCGAGCGCGGAGAACCTCACGCTGTCGGGCCTCGTGCTCGGCACGATCATCCTGCTGAACCGCGTGCCGATCGTCTGGGTGCGCAGCACCGCGCTCGTCATCGCGCTCGCGATCGGTTACTGCGCGGCCGCGTTCCTCGGACGCCTCGACTTCACCGGCATGCACCAGGCCGCGCTGTTCCAGGTGCCGACGCCGCTGCACTTCGGCATCGGCTTCTCGTGGGCGCTGTTCGTCCCGATGCTGATCATCTACCTCGTCACGTCGCTCGAAGCGATCGGCGACGTGACGGCCACCAGCAAGATCTCGAACGAGCCGGTCGAAGGGCCGGTGTGGATGCAGCGCATCAAGGGCGGCGTGCTCGTCAACGGTGCGAACTCGCTGCTGGCCGGCGTGTTCAATACGTTCCCGAGCTCGGTATTCGCGCAGAACAACGGCGTGATCCAGATTACCGGCGTCGCGAGCCGTCACGTCGGTATCTGGATCGCGGGCATGCTGGTGGTGCTCGGCCTGTTCCCGGTCGTCGCCGGCGTGCTGCAGGCCGTGCCCGAGCCCGTGCTCGGCGGTGCGGCGATGGTGATGTTCGGTGCGGTGGCCGCGTCCGGCATCAACATCCTCGCGGGCGTCCACCTCGATCGCCGCGCGCTGCTGATCATCGCGGTGTCGCTCGCGCTCGGCCTCGGCGTGTCGCAGGTGCCGGACATCCTGAACAGCCTGCCGCATGCACTGAAGAACGTGCTGGAATCGGGCGTGGCGACGGGTGGCATCTGCGCGCTCGTGATGAACTGGTTCCTGCCTGAAAAGAAGTAAAGGCAATCGCGGTGCGAACCGCATGACGACGTGCCGGGCGCGATGGGGCGTGATGGGCCGCGCCGGTCGTCGCGCCAGAGCCGAACGGCATCGGGGGCCGACGTACGGCCCTGCCGCCGGCCTTGCGCTTTCGGCGTGTCACGCGATGGCCGACCACGCGTCGGCGAGCGTCAATCGTCAAACCCGGTCAGGCTGCCTTGGCCGATCGAGTCGCGCTGGTTAGAATCACGACATGCCCCAGATCCTCGCGCCCGACACCGCCCCCGAAACGACTGCCGCCCCGATCAAGGAACGCGCGACCGTCGTCTGCTATCGCGACGAGCGCGTATTGCTCGTCGCGCGTGCGGCGTCGCGCTGGGCGCTTCCGGGCGGCACGATCAAGCGCGGGGAGACGCCGCTAGAAGCCGCGCATCGTGAGTTATGCGAAGAAACCGGCATGACCGGCCAGGATCTGATCTACTCGATGCAGTTCACCGGGCTCGCGAAGATCCATCACGTGTTCTTCGCGGAAGTCGGGCCGGAGCAGACGCCGCAAGCGAACAACGAGATCGAGAAATGCAAGTGGTTTCCGATCGACGGTATCGAGCGTCTGCGCGCGAGTATTCCGACGAAGCGCATCGTCGAACTCGTCTACAACCACGAAATCCGCAAGACGTAGCGCATCCCGAGCCGTCGGCCGGCTCGCGTCGATTGTCGTGATCGGAGGTGAGCGAACGTTCAGTACGAGCGCTTTCTTCGCAGTTCGTGCGTGGAATAGACGACGAGGAAAATGCCCAGCATCGTGACACCGGATGCCAGGAAGTCGTTTGCGCTTCCCGCACCGTGCAGCGCCGCCGGGAAAATACCGAGACTCAATCCCGTGCCAGCAAGAAGCAATCCTGCTGCCACGCCCCAGATCGGTCCGGCGGTCTTGTCGGTTTTATTTTTCATACAGCAACCCGTCTATACAGTCATGGCCTGATCGGTATCGGCAAAAACTCGCCGCGTCTACCTTCAGTCATTCCACTATAGCCGGGAAATAAATCTCGTACTTCTAGTGCTTTTCCCCATCAAGTTTGCGCGGTCGCGACCGTTGCGCGGCGTCGTGCGCGGTGCGCGGTATCGAGCGCTGGCCCGTTTCCCGGTCCGTCGCGCAGCTTTCGTGTCGCCCATCAACGGGAGCAGATTCGCCAGCGGAAACCTGCAGGTTGTCGACTGCGGAGTCCGCGATGCTATCGGATGGGCTCGACGCGAAGCAGTAGAGAGCAGCAATGGCGCCACGTGCCAAGGTAGCATTTGGCCTATGCGGCTCACTGACGATCGGCAATGCGGTCAGGCACGTAGCCACGATACGCCGCGGGATCCAGGCCGCTCAAGCACGCCATGCCGAACAGCTATACATCGCGGCCACACGCTTCCCGAAGCCGGACGATCGATTTCACTCGAAAAGCCCGAGAAGCAACCTGTCATACGCTTCCACCTGTTTCGGATTGGTGGACAAAAACCGCCCGATCCGCTCTCGTTGCCGAATTCGATAGCCCTGCCAATCCTCATCGTGAAATTCGACGGCTCGCTCGAGTTGACGGCACCCTTCATCCACGTCGTTTTTATTGTAAAAGTAGCCCAGTTCGCGGCATAGGTCGGCGTTGTGAACCATCGCGTAACCGTTCCAGCAAACATCGAAATAGAAATAATTCAATGCAAGACCGGATTGATGAGAAATGACGATGTCGGTGTATTCCGAAAGAAATTGGGGCGTATTGTAATAACCGACAAAGCTTATCTTCGAATCTCGCACAAGATCCAGATTACTTGCGATGCCGATGAATTCGGGGCTGCCTTTCGCGAGATGCTCCGTGTTTGTCGCGTGCACATAGGATATTTTCTCGCCCAGCTTCCGATAACCCAATTCCGCAATCAAGATCGGGTAGAGGCAGAACTTGGTGACGTCGATATTCGGCTCCATCACGGACAACCGCTTCGGTTGTCCGGTCGGGCGATATTCCCCGCGATGCGGGAGTGCGGCCGATCGTTCTTCCACGCAGATCGGGTCCCAGACAAACGGCACCTCGCGAACAGGCTGGCGTCGCAATACGCTAAAGAAGCCGGCGCTGGTATCGACGACTTGCGGGATGATCCACACTTGGTCGTAACGCTGGTTGATGAATACCGTTTCGGCGTGCCGTCTGCCAAAAATCATCGCCTGCATCATGTGCACGTATTCCGGACCACAACAATAGCTTACGACTTTTGCGCCACGTGCCTGCAGATACGAGGTTTGCTGTTGATCGATTTGCCCCCCGAGCTCGATCAGGACATCCAGCGAATCCTTCGCATCGTCGAAGGAACACACCGGAAACTGCTTGATATCCCAGGGAAGAGCGGACGTGATCTCGACGCTCGTTGTGTTGACGAGCTTGACTTGATGACCGAGCGGCGAGTGTTGAAAGAGCTTCATCAGATACAAGGCGTTCTGCTTGATGCCGTTGACCCAAAGACTCTCGGTCGCGTGGTGAAGGCCGATCGTGATGCCGATGTTGAGTGATCGTGCGGAACTCATTGGGGGTCCGGTGTGCTCGTCAAATAGATGCAAATCATAGCGCGCCCCACATTTTCGGAGCGGTTAAAAACTGTCAAAATTTGGAACGTTTTCCCGCGGAACACACCGGAATTCGGCAATTGCCAGCGTCGACGGCGGCCGGCGCAAACACCGCACATCGCGTCATTGCCGACGATGGGCTACGTCACGCGATCGATGGAATTCGCGTCATGCATCTCGATGTGCCGAAATCAATCGCGCTACGCTTGATAGCACGAGATCCGCTTTAAGCCATGTGGCGGAAGGCAGCAGGAGTCGAACCTACCCAGGAGCGGCTGACGCCCCTAACCGAGTTTGAAGCCCGGCCGTACCACCGGATACGAATGCCTTCCGCAGGGAAAAAACCGAAAAGAACGACGAGCGCCTACGCCTGAATACCCACCCAACCGCTGTCAGGCCGCAGGTAGTGAAGATCGCGGCGGAAGCGAGTATACCCAACCCGATCGAAGAACTCGAGAATCTGGATCGCGCGCTTGCGGCCGAGCCCCGTCGCATCGCGGAACGTCGCGGCATCGAGCCCGCCGCCACGCAACGGTGCGAGATGCGCGACCAGTTCCGCCAGTTCGCGCGCGACGTCCGCATGATAGAACAGGTCGCGCACGACCTGATGCACGTCGCCGCGCCGTGCGAGCTTGCGCAGCAGCACGCGCACCGCGTCCTCGGCCGCGCCGGTGTCGCGAGCCAGGTCGCGCACCCACGGCGGATCGAAGCGCCCCGCGTGGATCAGCGGCAGCAGTTGCTGCGCCAGCGCTTCCTCGCGCGGCTCGAGGTTCACGGAATGCGACGGCAAATGCAGCCACGGCCCGCTGCGCGCGACTTCGCCGCCCGCCACCAGCGCCTCGACGAGCGCGCGCCACAGCGCATCGCCGACGAGCGGCGCAGCCATCCGCCGCAAGCGTGCGGCGTCGAGCCCCTGCTCGTCGGGCATGCGCTCGTGGTGCGCGCGCAGCGTATCGACCGCCCGCGTCTGCAACGCACGCCAGTGCGCATGCGAAATCACCGCGCCTTCGTTCGACGCGGCATCGCGTTGTCCGATCGCCAGCGCATCGCCGGGCAACGCCAGCGCATCGGGCGCGAATCCCGTCAGATGCGTGAGCGTCGCGCGCGCAATGCCGAGCGGCGCCTGCGCGAGCAGCGCATCGAGGCGCCCTTCGTCGAGCCACGCCGCGAGCGCATCGAGCCACGCGCGGCGCGCAGGCGTGCGGCGCTTGCGCGCCGGCCCGAACGGATCGAGCACCCGGCCGCCGCCGACGGTGCGCGTCGCCTGCGGATTGCGGACGATGAAACGGTCGCCCGGCAGCGCGAACACCGGCTCGTCGAACACCAGTTGCACGCGCATCCGCTGGCCGGCCGCGAGCGTGTCGCCGTCGAGCAACGCGACATGCGCCACGCGATGCAGCGTACCGAGATGCACGTGCAGCGGCGCCCAGTGGGTCAGCGTCAGCCCCGCGTCCGCGAGCAGCGTCAGGTCGACGTCCAGACGCGGCGACGTCGCGACGAGCCGCGCATCGGCGACGGTGTCGCCGCGCTCGACGTCGGCCTTGTCGACGCCGGCCAGGTTCAGCGCGCAACGCTCGCCCGCGCGGCCGGCCTCGACCGGCCGGTTCTGCGCATGGATGCTGCGCACGCGGGCGGCGTCGCCCGTGCGCACGATCGCGAGCGTGTCGCCCGTCGCGACGCGGCCCGCGAATGCGGTACCCGTCACGACGGTACCCTGCCCGGCGAGCGTAAACACGCGATCGACCGCGAGCCGGAACAGCCCGTCGTCGCGACGCGCACGCCACGCGATCGCCGCGTCGGCCAGGTGCTGCTTCAACGCGGCGACGCCCGGATCGTCGGCCACCGTGGCACGCGTTTCGAAGATCGGCACGCCGGCCAGCGTCGAATCGTGCAACCACGCAGCGATCTCGTCGCGCGCCTCGGCAACGCGCGCAGCATCGACGCGATCGCATTTCGTCAGCGCGACGGCGCCGTGCGTGACGCCGAGCAGTTGCAGGATCGCGAGATGCTCGCGCGTCTGCGGCATCACGCCGTCATCCGCGGCAATCACGATGAGCGCGAAGTCGATGCCGCACGCGCCGGCCGCCATCGTATGAATCAGTTTCTCGTGGCCCGGCACGTCGATCAGGCCGAGCACGTCGCCGTTGTCGAGCGGCGTATACGCGTAGCCGAGCTCGATCGAGATGCCGCGTGCCTTCTCTTCCTTCAGCCGATCGGTGTCGACGCCCGTGAGCGCGCGCACGAGCGTGGTCTTGCCGTGGTCGATGTGTCCAGCGGTCCCGACGATCATGCGGCCGGCCCCGCGAGCGGCACGCATTGCGCGACGAATGCCGCTTCGTCGGCCGCTTCGAGGCAGCGCAGATCGAGCCGCAGCGCGTTGTCGGCCACGCGGCCGATCACCGGGCGCGGCCATTCGCGCAGGCGTTTTTCGAGCTGCACGAGCGCGCGGCCGCTGCGCTTGCCGTCCGCGGCGCGCACGACGAGCCCGGCGCTCGGCAACTGGTCGACCGGCAGCGCACCGCTGCCGATCTGGCTGAACATCGGCTCGACCGTCACGTCGAAACCGCTGCCGAGCGCCGCCTGCAGCACCGGGCGCATGCGTTCGGCGGCCTCGGCGATGTCGCGCTGCGGGCGCGTCAGCAATCGCAGCGTCGTGAGCCGGTCGCGCAGGAATTCGGGCGACCGGTACAGGCGCAGCACGGGTTCGAGCGCCGCGAGCGTCAGCTTGCCGACGCGCAGCGCACGTTTGAGCGGATGCTTCTTGATCTTCGCGATGAGCGCCCGATCGCCGACGATCAGGCCGGCTTGCGGGCCGCCGAGCAGCTTGTCGCCGCTGAACGTGACGACGTTCGCGCCGGCGGCGACGGTTTCCTGCACGGTCGTCTCGTGCGGCAAGCCCCATTGCGACAGGTCGGCCAGCGTGCCGCTGCCGAGATCGACGGCGACCGGCACCCCGTGCTCGCGCGCGAGCGGCGCGAGTTCGGCGAGCGTCGTCTCCTTCGTGAAGCCGCTGATCGCGTAGTTGCTGCAATGCACCTTCATCAGCAGCGCCGTGCGCGGACCGATCGCGTCCGCGTAGTCGCGCGGATGCGTGCGGTTGGTCGTGCCGACCTCGCGCAGCTTCGCGCCGGCACGGCTCATGATGTCGGGAATGCGAAACGCGCCGCCGATCTCGACCAGCTCGCCGCGCGACACGACCACTTCCCGCTTCGTCGCAAGCGCCGACAGCGTCAGCAGCACGGCCGCCGCATTGTTGTTGACGACGGTCGCGGCTTCCGCGCCCGTCAGTTCGCACAGCAGAGCGTCGATCAGGTCGTCGCGGTCGCCGCGGCGGCCGGTGGCGAGATCGAACTCCAGGTTGACGGGCCGCGTCAGCGCGTCGACCACGGCACGCACCGCGTCGTCGGGCAGCAACGCTCGCCCGAGGTTCGTGTGTAGCACGGTGCCGGTCAGGTTGAACACGGGGCACACCGCCCCCGCGCTCTGTGCGGCCAACGCGTGCGCGACGGCCGCGGCGATGCGCGGCTCGTCGAGCGGTTCGGCCGCCGCGGGATCGTGCTGCGCCGCCGTGCGCCAGCGTTCCAGTTCGGCGCGCACGGCATTGAGCACGCGCGTGCGGCCATAGTCCGCGACGAGCGGCTGCAGCGGTGCCGACGACAGCACGCGCTCGACCGACGGCACGCGCGCCAGCACGGCATTCAATTCATTCACACCCGGTTCGGTCACGTCGTTGTAGCTCCAGTCTCATGCTCCGCAGTCGGCCGGGGCCGGCGCTCGCGCGCCGCCGCGGCCCCGTGCCGTCAGTCCGCTTCGCGCGGCACGTCGGGCCACAGCAGCGGGTTCGGCGAACTGCGCTGGTAGCCGGCTTCGTTCATCAGCAGGTCGAGCGTGAGGCTCGCGAGGTCGTCCGCCAGCGGCTCGAACTCGTAGTCCTTCTCCTGATAGCCGATCTTGCGATAGGTCTTGCACTCGTCGCACGATTCGGCCTTGACGGCTTCGCTGCCGCCTTCGATCCCGTGATACGCGATGCCCTTCGTCGAATCGCAGTGCGAGCACTTGGTGCGCACCATGTGCCACTCGGTCGTGCACAGCCCGCACTGCAGGAAACGGTAGCCCTGGTACTGGCCGCCGACCCGCACGACGCTCGCGACCGGATGCGTGCCGCACACCGGGCACAGCCCCGGCTGGTCGAGATACGGGACATCGGCCGGCGTCACACGGCTCGCGAGGTCCGTCCACGCGACCTGCAGCGCGGCCATCAGGAACGGCGCGGTGGCCGGGTCGACCTCCGCGAAGCGCAGCGCGAGAATCGCATCGGCCTGCGCGTCGAGTTCGGCGGGCGCCGTCAGGCGCAGCCGGTCGAGCAGCTTCGCGAGCTGCGGATTGACGAGCCCGGCGCTTTCGACGCGATCGAGCAGCTCATACAGCACGGCGCGCCACCGCGAATCGCGCTGGCCGTCGAGCGCCGGCACGAGCGGCATCGAATGTTCCTGCGCGCGTGCGATCGCTTCCTTCGACGGCAGCGGCAGCTCCAGCGTCTGCAGCGTCGCGTGCTGCGCGTCGGCGACGGTGGCCATCAGCCGCAGATAGCCGCTGATCGGGTTCAGGTCGGCAAGCTTGCGCAGCCGCGCGGCGCGCGCCGCGAACGCGGTCGCACGCTCCGGCAGGCGAAAGCGCGGAATGGCCGAATGATCGAGTGCCGAGATCTCGGTCGGCTCCAGAATGCGTTGTGTCACGAAAATATCTTCCAAAAAACGAAGCGCCGACGAATCGGCGCTTTCGGGCGATTCCGGCGGTGGGCGGAACGATACGCCGCAATCGGCGTACCGCCCCGCTCCGCTGCGTCACTTCACGCTTTCACGGAACCACTTCGGGTGATGCTTGCGGGCCCAGCCCAGCGTGACGGTGCCCCGCACCATCGCGCCGATCGAACCCTTCACCCACAACGCCGCGTAAATGTGCACGATGATGCTCGCGATCAGCACGAAGGCCGCCACGGCATGCACGACAGCGGCCGCGCGGATGACCCCGATCGGGAAGTAGAACGAGAAATAGCGCCGCCAGATCACGACTCCCGACAGCAGGAGCAGCAGCAGGCACGCCACCAGCGTGAAGAATAGCAGCTTCTGCCCGGCGTTATAGCGCCCGACCGGCGGCAGCTTGTCTTCCCGGTTGGTCAGCACGTCGCCGATCTGCTTCAGCCACTGTCGGTCGTCCGCGTCGAGCGCATTGTGGTGCCAGAAGCGCACGACGAGGATCGCGAACGACACGAACATCACGAGGCCGACGAACGGATGCAGGATCCGCGTCCACTGACCGCCGCCGAACAGCGCGGTGAGCCAGAACATCGACGGATGGAACAGCGCGAGCCCGGACAACGCGAGCAGCACGAACGTGATCGCGGTGATCCAGTGATTCGTGCGCTCGTTCGGCGTGTAGCGGACGATCAGGTTGGGGTCGTCGTGGCTCATTTCGCGTCCTCCTTGATGCGTCGCGCTTCGTCGCGCGCGGCGGCTTCCTCGTCGTCGGTGACCTCGTTCGGACCGACCCGCGTGTAGTGGAAGAACCCGGCCAGCGCGGTCAGCGCGAGGCCCGCGACCGCGAGCGGTTTCGCGATGCCCTTCCACAGCTTCACCATCGGGCTGATCGACGGATTGTCGGGCAGCCCGTGGTACAGCGACGGTTTGTCCGCGTGGTGCAGCACGTACATCACGTGCGTGCCGCCGACGCCCTGCGGGTCGTACAGCCCCGCATGCTCGAAGCCGCGCTCCTTCAGGTCCTCGATGCGCTCGGCCGCGTGCTGCTTCATGTCCTCCTTGGTGCCGAACACGATCGCGCCCGTCGGGCAGGTCTTCACGCAGGCCGGTTCCTGGCCGACCGCGACGCGGTCGGAACAGAGCGTGCACTTGTACGCGCGATGATCCTTCTTCGAGATCCGCGGCACGTTGAACGGGCAACCGGTCACGCAGTAGCCGCAACCGATGCAGTTCTCCTCGTGGAAATCGACGATCCCGTTGTTGTACTGCACGATCGCGCCCGGCGACGGACACGCCTTCAGACAGCCCGGATCCTCGCAGTGCATGCAGCCGTCCTTGCGGATCAGCCACTCGAGGTCGCCCGCCGGGTTCTCGTATTCGGAGAACCGCATGACCGTCCACGAATGCTCGGTCAGGTCGGCCGGGTTGTCGTACACGCCGACGTTGGTGCCGACTTCGTCGCGCAGGTCGTTCCATTCCATGCACGCCGTCTGGCATGCCTTGCAGCCGATGCACTTCGATACGTCGATCAGCTTCGCGACGCTCCCGGTCACCGGTTCGCGCACCGTGGGCGGTGGCGTCGTGGTGGCCGAGACCCGCTTGATATCCAGCGATTGCAATGCCATCTCTCCCCCTTACGCCTTTTCGACCTTCACCAGGAACGACTTGAATTCCGGTGTATAGGAGTTGCCGTCGCCCACGGACGGAGTCAGGGTATTGGCGAGATAGCCGGGCTTCGTCAGGCCCTTGAAGCCCCAGTGCAACGGGACGCCGACCGTCTGGACCTTCTTGCCGTCGATCGTCAGCGGCTTGATCCGCTTCGTGACGAGGGCGACCGCGACGATGTAGCCGCGCTTGGACGACACCTTCACGCGCTCGCCGTGCGCGACGCCGACTTCCTTCGCGAGGTCTTCGCCGATCTCGACGAATTGCTCGGGCTGGATGATCGAGTTCAGCCGCGCATGCTTGGTCCAGTAGTGGAAATGCTCGGTCAGCCGGTACGTCGTCGCGACGTGCGGGAACTCGGACACCTTGCCGAACGATGCCCGGTCGTCCGGGAACACGCGGGCGGCCGGGTTGTTCAGCGCCAGCGGGTTGCCCGGGTGCAGCGGGTTCGCGGCGAGCGGCGTCTCGAACGGCTCGTAGTGCTCGGGGAACGGACCTTCGTTCATCCCCGCGCGGGCGAAGAAGCGCGCGACGCCTTCCGGGTTCATGATGAACGGCCCCATCCCGTTTTCGGGCGGTTCGTCCGCCTTGAAGTCCGGCACGTCGACGCCCTTCCACGCGCTGCCGTTCCAGCCGATCAGCTTGCGGGTCGGGTCGAACGGCTTGCCGGCGACGTCGCACGATGCGCGGTTGTACAGGATCCGCCGGTTCGCCGGCCACGCCCACGCCCAGTTCAGCGTCTGGCCGATGCCGGTCGGGTCGGCGTTGTCGCGCCGCGCCATCTGGTTGCCGGCCTGCGTCCACGCGCCGCAGAAGATCCAGCAGCCGCTCGCGGTCGTGCCGTCGTCCTTCAGTTGCGCGAACGCGGCGAGCTGCTCGCCCTTCTTCACGAGCGTCTTCGCCGGATCCTTCGGATCGGGCAGATCGGCGAGCGCTTTGCCGTTGAACTCCATCGCCAGTTCCTCGGGCGTCGGGCTTTCCGGGTTCGCGTACGGCCAGGTCAGGTTCACGATCGGGTCCGGGTACTTGCCGCCGTCCTTCTGGTACATCTTGCGCATGCGCAGGAACAGCCCCGACATGATCTCGAGGTCGCTCTTCGCTTCGCCCGGCGGCTCGGCGCCCTTCCAGTGCCACTGCAGCACGCGGCTCGAACTCACGAGCGAGCCGTTTTCCTCCGCGAAGCAGGTGGTCGGCAGGCGGAACACCTCGGTCTGGATCTTCGACGCATCGACGTCGTTGTAATCGCCGTGATGCTTCCAGAACTCGGACGTCTCGGTCGCGAGCGGATCCATGATCACGAGCCACTTCAGCTTCGCGAGACCTGCCGCCGTCTTCACCTTCGACGGCGCCGCCGCGAGCGGATTGAAGCCCTGGCAGATGTAGCCGTTCATCTTGCCGGCATTCATCAGCTCGATCGCCTGCAGCAGGTCGTACTGCTTGTCCAGCTTCGGCAGGTAGTCGTAGGCCCAGTTGTTCTCGGCGGTGGCCGCGTCGCCCCACCACGCCTTCATGAAGCTGACGTGGAATGCCTTGTAATTCTTCCAGTAGCTCAACTGGTTCGGCCGCAGCGGCAGTTGCACGCGCTTCTTGATGTACGCGTCGAAGTCCTGCTCGGCCTGCATCGGCAGCGTCATGTAGCCCGGCAGCAGGTTCGACATCAGCCCGAGGTCGGTCAGCCCCTGGATGTTCGAGTGGCCGCGCAGCGCGTTCATCCCGCCGCCGGCGATGCCGATGTTGCCGAGCAGCAGCTGCACCATCGCGCCGGTGCGGATGATCTGCGCGCCGATCGAGTGGTGGGTCCAGCCGAGCGCGTACAGCACCGTGCCGGCGCGGCCGGGAACGGCCGTGGTCGCGAGCATCTCGCACACCTTCAGGAACTTGTCCTTCGGCGTGCCGCACGTCTGCTGGACCATGTCCGGCGTATAGCGCGCGTAGTGCTGCTTCAGCAGGTTGTAGACGCAGCGCGGATGCTGCAGCGTCGGGTCGACCTTCACGAAGCCGTCGTCGCCGCGCTCGTAGTCCCAGCTCGATTTGTCGGGGTACGCGTGCTTCTCGGCGTCGTAGCCGGAATAGATGCCGTCGTTGAACGCGAAATCCTCGCGCACGATGAACGAGAAGTCCGTGTAGTTCTTCACGTACTCATGCTGGATCTTGTCGTTCGTCAGCAGATAATTGATGACGCCGCCCAGAAAGACGATGTCGGTGCCGGTGCGGATCGGCGCGTAGTAATCGGCCACCGAAGCCGTACGCGTGAAGCGCGGGTCGACGACGATCAGCCGCGCCTTGCGGTGCGCCTTCGCCTCCGTTACCCACTTGAAACCGCACGGATGGGCCTCGGCTGCATTGCCGCCCATCACGAGAATCACGTCCGCGTTCTTGATGTCGACCCAATGGTTCGTCATCGCTCCACGGCCAAACGTCGGGGCAAGACCTGCCACCGTCGGGCCATGTCAGACACGCGCCTGATTGTCGAATGCGAGCATCCCGAGACTGCGGATGGTCTTGTGCGTCAGGTAGCCGACCTCGTTGCTGCCCGCCGACGCGGCCAGCATGCCCGTCGTGAGCCAGCGGTTGACCTTTGCGCCATCTTCGGCCGTCTCGACGAAGTTCGCGTCGCGGTCGGCCTTCATCAGCTTCGCGATACGATCGAGCGCGTCGTTCCACGAGATGGGTTCCCACTTGTCCGAGCCGGGCGCACGATACTCGGGATGCGTGAGGCGGTTCGGGCTGTGGATGAAGTCGATCAGGCTCGCGCCCTTCGGGCACAGCGTGCCACGGTTGACGGGGTGGTCGGGATCGCCTTCGATGTGGATGATGCTCGGCTGCGCATTCTTCGCCCCGTCGCCGAGGCTGTACATCAGGATGCCGCAACCCACCGAGCAGTAAGGACAGGTGTTGCGCGTTTCGACTGTGCGCGCCAGTTTGTACTGTCGGACCTCGGCCAGCGCGTCGGACGGAGAAAAGCCCATCAGGGCAAGACTCGATCCGGCAAGCGACGTGGCCGTCACCTTCAGGAACTGGCGCCGGGACATTTGTAGCATGGCGGTCTCGGCGTTATTGTGGGGTGGGGTGGGGTGAAACTGAAAGGAATTATAGACAGTTCAGGCAACTATGATCGAATCCTCGGATCAATACCGATTTGTCCGACTAACTGCGATGATCCGCGTTCCGCGCGCAACCGAACCGTCATGAAACGACAGATCACTTCCGAAGCCACCCGTCTCGCCCAGCAGCAAGCCAACTGGGCCCTCACCGCGTTCAAGCGCTTCTCGTCCGACCGCTGTTCCGCGATGGCCGCGGGCATCGCGTTTTTCTCCGCGTTCTCGCTCGCGCCGACCCTCGTGATGGTGATCGCGGTGGCCGGCTGGTTCTACGGCGACGATGCCGCGCGCGGCCAGGTGTTCGAACAGGCGCACCAGTTGATCGGCGACGACGCGGCGGCCAGTATCCAGACGATCGTGCAGAACGCGCACCGCGCGGGCGAGCGCGGCGGCCTCGCCACGCTGATCTCGTTCGCCGCGCTCGCGATCGGCGCATCGGCCACGTTCGCGTCGCTCAGCGCGGCGCTCAGCGTGATCTGGCCGGCCACCGAAAGCCGCTGGTCGAGCATGCTCGGGCTGGTGCGGGTGAGGCTGATCTCGTTCGGGCTCGTGCTCGGCGTCGCGTTCCTGCTGATCGTGTCGCTCGTGCTCGACACCGCGATCACCTTCATCGGCACCTGGCTGCTGGGCAATTCGCCGTACGTGGTCGTCACGAACTTCGTGCAGTTCTTCGTCGGCATCGCGGTGCTCGCGGCCGCGTTCGCGTCGTTGATGAAATTCCTGCCCGATGCGCGCGTCGCGTGGCGCGACGCCGCGATCGGCGGCATCGTGTCGGCGATCCTGTTCTCCGGCGGCAAGAAGCTGTTCGCGCTGTATCTCGCGCATGCGGGCACCGCGAGTGCGTTCGGCGCGGCCGGATCGTTCGCGGTTCTGCTGATGTGGCTGTACTTCTCCGCGATCGTGCTGCTGCTCGGCGCGGAGTTCGCGGCCGCCCGCGGCCACGCGCATCGGGCGGCCGAGCATGCGGCACCGGCTGCATCCGCACAAGCCGCCCATCAAGCCGGTCAAGCCGGTCAAGCCGAGCATCGCCCGCGCGACAACTGATTTGCCCGCCCGCTGAAAAACGCCGCGCATCGATCTCGCGGCGGCCCCGGCACACCCGCTCGCGGCTTTGCAGTCCCGACGTCCGCCGCGCATACGTGCGGCGCCGGCGCGTTCTCGACACGTCGACGCGCACGCACCTGCAATCGCAAACGTTTGCACACCCTCGTTTTCCTGCCGCAACGGGCCGAAACAGGGGGTCTGCCGGCATCCGCATCAACTATTGAAACAATCGCGGCGCAGCAATTGTCAACTATTTCACAAACAGGAACAGTCGTTGATGTGCTTGATATATATGGACTTTTTCCCGCTGTTACCTTTTCGAGACACTTTATTTTTTAAGCTTTCTTGCGTGTATGGCACTGAGCTATTCTCCAATCCGCAACAAATAACGATGAATCACTTGCGTGGAGAAACTCAACGATGAAGAAACTTGCTCTCTCGACCCTCTCGCTCGCCCTGCTGGGCGCGGCCGGCGCTGCTCAAGCTCAGTCGAGCGTGACGCTGTACGGCGTGATCGACACGTCGATCACCTATGTTCACGGCAACGATGGTCAAGGTAACAATTCGTGGTCGATGGGTAGCGGCAACCTGCAAGGCAGCCGCTTCGGCCTGAAGGGTTCGGAAGACCTCGGTGGCGGCCTGAAGGCGATCTTCCAGTTGGAAAACGGCTTCAACTCGGCATCGGGTGCACTGGGCCAGGGTGGCCGCATGTTCGGTCGCCAGGCTTTCGTCGGTCTGCAAAGCGACCAGTACGGTACGCTGACGCTGGGTCGCCAGTACGACCCGCTCGTCGACCTGGTTCAGGCAGTCACGGCTGACAACTACTTCGGCAGCGTGTTCGCCACGCCGGGCGACGTCGACAACAACGACAACAGCCTGCGCGTCAGCAACGCGATCAAGTACACGTCGCCGGTCTGGGCAGGCCTGCAGGTCGAAGCGATGTACGCGCTCGGCGGCGTCGCCGGCGCAACCGGCAAGGGTCAGACGTGGGCGGCAGCGGCAGCGTACAACAACGGCCCGCTCGGCCTGGCTGCAGGTTACTTCCACGCGAACAACTCGGCTCCGCTGAGCGCAACCGGCCAGCGCACCGGCTGGGCAGGCACGTCGGACGCGATCTTCGACGGCTCAGGCGCGTTCATCAACAACGCGTACACGTCGGCATCGTCGATCGGCATCGCGCAAGTCGCTGGCCAGTATGCATTCGGCCCGGTGACGTTCGGCCTCGGCTACAGCAACGCGCAGTACAAGGCGGATGCGAACTCGGGCTTCGGCACGAACCAGAAGTACAACACGGGCCGCGCGTTCGTCACGTACCAGGCATCGGCACCGCTGCTGCTGGGCGTCGGCTACATCTACACGAAGGGTAGCGGCCAGACGGACGCCAAGTACCACCAGGTTTCGCTCGGCGCGGACTACTCGCTGTCGAAGCGTACGGACATCTACCTGGTTGGCGCATACCAGCACGCAAGCGGCCACAACGCCGACGGCAGCGATGCGCAAGCGTCGGTCGGCTCGTACGGCATCGCCGGCAAGAGCTCGCAGGAAATCGTCGCACTCGGCCTGCGTCACAAGTTCTAAAAACGAAGTATCCGGCGGCATGGCGTCTCCGACGCGTTGCCGCCGACCTGGAAAGCCAGCCCCGGTTTCGGCCGCGGCTGGCTTTTTTTCGTCCGGCGCCCGTCGGCGGAGCCGACATCGCATGCCGCCGCCACCGCGGCAAAGCCGGGCCCCGACATAGGTCGGTGGCTCGGCAGAGGCACCTGGCGGCTGCAATGCCCCCGCAACGCCGTTTTCCCTGTCCAAAGAGGTCGCCGTTTCTCCGTAGGACGACTACCATCCGCACAGCCGGCGTCGCCCGGCTCGACCGATGCGGAATTTGTTCGCGCCGCGCGTCGATTCCGGCAGGCGTCGTCCGTCGTGTCGATGGCGGCACACGGTTTGCCCCGGACCCATACAGACAGGAGACTCGTCATGACGATTCAGAAGATCACGCCTTTTCTCTGGTATTCGACGGAAGCCGAAGAAGCAGCGGCCTTCTATGCCGGCATCTTTCCGGATTCGCGCATCGTGCGCGTCACGGCGGTGCCCGGCACCGACGGCACGCGGATGGTCGAATTCGAGCTGTTCGGGCAGCCGTTCCTTGCGATGAGTCATCCGCGCACGGAGACGTTCAACCACGCGATGTCGCTGCTCGTCAGTTGCGCGGACCAGGCGGAACTCGACCGCTACTGGAGCGCCCTGCTTGACAACGGCGGCACGGCCGACGGCTGCGGCTGGCTGAGGGATCGTTACGGCGTGTCGTGGCAGATCGTTCCGGAAGCGCTCATCCCGATGATGGCCGATCGCGACGCGGTCAAGGCGGCGCGCGTGGCCGCCGCGATGATGCAGATGACCAAGTTCGACGACGCCGCGCTGAAGGCCGCCTTTGCGGGCACGGCGGGCTGACGACGAGGCGGCCAGCGCTCGCGTGACGCCGCGCCGGGTTGCCGGCATGCCGCCCGGCTCGACGATTCGCGCATGGAGCCGGCTCGCGCGCGTTCGCTATCCGCGGCTGGCCGCTCAACCGGTAGCGCGCATCGTCGGCGCCGATGCTATCGCGACAGCATCGACTCGACCGTCCGCCGCGCGTAGCCGATGAATTCGGCCAGCGGCTCGTCCGACAGGATCGCCGCGCCCGCTTCGCCATCGAGATAGGCGGCACGCGCAGCCGCTACGACCGGCCGGCGCGCGTCCGGCAAGCGCTCCAGCACCCACGTCGCGGCGCAGCCATGCGCCGAATTGCAGTTCGCGTCGCGCCGGATGACGCCACGGCACCACGTCGCCGTGCGCGATGACGGTGACCTCCTGCGCACGCATGCCGCCGCGACCGGGCGGCGCCGACACGCCGAGTAGGTCCGACATCGGCGCGCGACGCGCCCCTTCGTCCGGGCGCACCGCGACCGTCACCAGCAAATCGATGTCGCTGCGCGGTTTTAGGCCGCCATCGAGCGCCGATCCGAACAGGTGGATCGCTTGCAGCATCGCACCGAGCCGCCGTTCGATCGCGGCGCGCGCAGCGGCGACCTGGCCGGCGATGTCGTGCGCGATGGTCTCGGTCACGATGGCAAACCTGCGGTGCGCTCGCTACGGAATGCGACGAAACAGCGCCTCGCGCGCATGAAGGTCGCCGCTCGGCGATGCGCATACGGATGCGAATGCGAATGCGCGACATGCGATCCGCTGCCCGTCGTGCGTCGGGCAACCGCTCGTCGCCACGCCGGCGGTTTGCTGCCGCGCGATTTACGCAGCGCAATAAAAATCCCCGCACGCTGTCGCGTACGGGGATCGCGGGACATCGCAACGACTGCCGACTTGCATTCGGCAGTCGTTGCGCGGCATTACGCTGCCGCGTCCTTCAGCTTCTTCAGCGCACGTGCCTTCACGCGCACGCTGGCCGGCTTCGCCGGGAACCAACGCTCTTCGCCCGTGAACGGATCCTTGCCGAAGCGCTTCTTCTTCGCCGGCACGACTTGTGCCGTGATCTTCAGCAGACCCGGCAGCGTGAACTCGCCTGCGCCCTTCTTGTGAACCGAGCCCAGCACGACGTTCTCGAGTGCGACGAGCACTGCCTTGACCGCCTTCACTTCGACAGCTGCGCGCTCAGCGATGTGCGTTGCGAGCGATGCCTTCGTGAACTTGTCCTTCAGCGGCGTCGGAGCAGCCGGTGCTGCCTTCGCGACAGCCTTCTTGGCCACTACTTTCTTCGCGGGCGCAGCCTTTTTGGCAGCCACTTTCTTGGTGGCCGGTGCGGCAGCCTTCTTGGCCACCTTTTTTGCGGAAGTCGCCATGTTTCTCCTACCAGGTGTGGTCGTTGGATACACGAAGCGTGCAACGCGCGCGCTTCAACGCCGGATTCTACAAGCGCCTTGACGCTTCGTGCAGTACTTTTATGCGTTTTCACGGGGTTTCCCGCAGGTTTTGTTGCGCGCGACCGACTTCATCGACGCTCGAGGGTCCGTTTTACGCAGGGAGCGCACATGCGCAAACCGCCCCTCACGTCGAAAAACGCCTTCACGTATACGTCCGAACGCGAATTACGTTCGATATTTGCGCACCTATACTGGGCTCGCTCAATGCCCGGATGCCTCCATGCGCGAAGTCAGATACGTCAAAGGACTCGACGGCCTGCGAGCCCTCGCCGTCATCCTCGTTTTCCTGTCCCACAAGGGCCATGTCCTTGCCGTCGACGTCGGCAAGCTCGGCGTGTGGACGTTTTTCCTCATCAGCGGATTCCTGATCGTCGGCGAGCTGCATCGCAACCGCCAGGCGGTCGAGCGCGGCACCATGACGCGCCGCCACGCGCTGGCGCTGTTCCTCGCGAAGCGCGCGCTGCGGATCTTTCCCGTGTATTACCTGCTGCTCGCGGCGCTCGCGATCGCGCACGCGCTGTTCTACCAGCGCGGCGTCAACCTCGGGCTCGCGTGGCACGCGGCGTTCCTGTCGAATTACTGGATCGGCGTCGTCAAGGACGGCTGGCCGGGCTCCACGTCGCACTTCTGGAGCCTCGCCGTTGAACAGCAGTTCTATCTGATCGCCCCGCTCGCGCTGCTCGCGGTGCCCGCCGCGCGACACGTCGCGCTCGGCGTCGCGGCCGTCGCGCTGTGCGCGCTCGCGCATCTCGCGCTCTACCTGTCGGACGCGTCGCCGGTGCTGATCTACGCGTTTTCCCCGTGGAATTTCGCGTTGATCGCGCTCGGCGGCGTCGGCGCGATGGCGCTCGCCGATCGCGGCGCGGCCGCCGCGCGCCGCGTGCCCCCCGGCTGGCTCGGCGCGGCCGGCGTCGCGTTCTTCCTCGTGCTGCCCGCCTGCACGGCGTTGCCCGATGCGGTCGCGGGGCTCGCGGATCTCGGCCTGTCCGCGTCGCTCGGCGCGCTGATGCTGTGGATCGTCAGCGAGCCCGAGCATCCGGTCGTCGCGCTGCTCGACTGGGCGCCGCTCGTCTATCTCGGCACGATCAGCTACGGCTTCTACCTGTTCCACAACCTGATTCCGGCGCGCTTCGGCGTGCTGCCCGCGTCGTTCGCGCACGTGCCGATACCGGACATCGTCCGCGACGCGCTGCCGGAAGTGCTGCAATTCGCGCTCGCCGTGCTGCTCGCGCACCTGTCCTGGCGTTATCTCGAAAAGCGGCTGCTCGACTTCAAGAAGCCGATCGCCGCGATGCTGGCCCGGCACTTCGCCGCGCAGCCGAGCGCGTCGCCGCGCTGAGCGGCACACGGACGCGGCACGCGGCAGACGCCGAATCGCAACGCCGCGATACCGGCGATGAAGTCGGCGGCCGATGGCATCGCAGCCCACGTTGCGTCATCGGGCAACGCCCACGCGCGCGTCATGCATGCCGCGCAACCCGTCCACCGATCCGGTCACGCGATGCATGCTTCGGCACCGGTTTCACGCGCGACATCCCGCGTCATCGGCACATTTCGCGCGCCGCGCGGCGCCGCCCTCCGCACATTGCCGGCACCACATGCAAGCGTCGCGCACCAGGCTCGTGCACGCGCAAACACAAAAAAGCCCCGGCGCGCGAGCGGCCGGGGCCAACGGAACAACCACCACCTGAAACGACGGAGCGCGCGGCCGCTTAAGCGACGGCAGCCAGCGCGGGCAAGCAGGTACGCAGGTACGCCTCGAATTCGCGGCTCACTTCCGGATGCTGGAGCGCGAGCTCGACGGTAGCCTTCAGATAGCCGATCTTGCTGCCGCAGTCGAAACGCGTGCCGTAGTAGCGGTACGCGAGCACCTGCTCGTTCGCGAGCAGCGACTGGACGGCGTCGGTGAGCTGCAGTTCGCCGCCCGCGCCCGGCTTGAGCTTGCGCAGGTGATCGAAGATCGTCGGCATGAACACGTAGCGGCCGACCACGCCGAGATTCGACGGCGCGTCCTCGGGCGCCGGCTTCTCGATGATGCCCGACAGCTTGATGATGTCCTCTTCCCACTCCCGGCCTTCGACGACGCCGTACGAGCGGCTGTCCTCGCGCGGGATCGTCTCGACCCCGATCACCGAGCTGTGATAGTGGTCGAACACGTCGACGAGCTGCTTGAGCACCGGCTGTTCGCCGTGCAGCAGGTCGTCGGCGAGGACCACCGCGAACGGCTCGCCGTGCACGAGCTTCTCCGCGCACAGCACCGCGTGGCCGAGACCGAGCGCTTCCGGCTGGCGTACGTAGAAGCAGTTGACGTGGCTCGGCTTGATGCTGCGCACGAGTTCGAGCAGCTTTTCCTTGCCGCGCGCCTCGAGCTCGGCCTCGATCTCGTACGACTTGTCGAAATGATCCTCGATCGCGCGCTTGCTGCGCCCGGTCACGAAGATCATCTCGGTGATGCCGGCGTTGATCGCTTCCTCGACCGCGTACTGAATCAGCGGCTTGTCGACGACGGGCAACATTTCCTTCGGGCTCGCCTTCGTTGCCGGGAGGAACCGCGTGCCGAGACCGGCAACGGGGAACACGGCCTTGGTGACTTTCAACATGTTCGCATCCTGATAGCGTTGACTGCGCCGCGTCGACCCGCGACCCGGCGCGATTGTGTTCCGAACGGCATATCGAGAATCGACGGTACTGCCAATTCCACTCCGCTCATTTTCGATATGGACTGATTGCCCAATTATTTCGGAAAAAATATAATCGCTTCAATCCGGTCGATATTGCCGAACCGATTGCCGAAGCAGAAACAAATTACCGATTTCCCGGATACAAATTCTTACGATTCGAATTCCTCGATATAGGGCACGCCGCCCCGCTCGAGGCCCGGGCGGATCGGTTCGTTCTTCAGCGCCTCGCGGTACGCCGACAGCACGGCCATGACCAACAGTACTGCAGCGCTCGCGATCCAATGCATGTCCATCTTGCCGCTCCTTGCATCAATCAACTGGAGCTTCAAACTATCAGAAAAAAATCGACAAATAATTGGCGCCCCTCGCGGGCCCGCTTTCATCCCTGAATAAACCCATGATGTGGAATACCGGAATTTTCGGGCGGGATTTTTTTATTCATTGACCGAATTCTTGCGCATTACGATTGGATGAAACTTCCCGTCCATCCGTCGCAAGGAACCGAATCGCATGCAAGCTTTCAGCGGATCGTCTCTGGCCGCGCCGCCCGTCGCCGATCACAAGGAACACGTGATCGACGCGATGCGCGGCTTCGCGGCGCTGCTCGTCGCCTATTTCCACTGCCGCCAGGTCGTCTGGGTCGGCATGCAGAGCTTCCATCATGCTTACGGTCATGCCCTGAGCCCGGGCGCGATCGCCGGTTACCTGACCTTCCCGTTCGCGTGGGGCTCCGCCGGCGTCCCGATCTTCTTCGTGATCAGCGGCTACTGCATCCACCGCAACGCGGCACTCAAGCTCGCGACCAACCCCGCGTACCGGCTCGACGCGCCGAACTTCTGGGTGCGCCGCTTCGCGCGCATCTATCCGGTGCTGCTCGCCGCGCTGCTGTTCACGCTCGCGCTCGATGCGGTCAGCCTGCAGATCGAGCCCGTCAGCCACAAGATCCGCGACGTCGGCCTCGTCGCGTTCCTCGTGAACCTGTTCTCGCTGCAGGGCGTCGCCGGCTACACGTACGGGTCGAACGGCGCATTGTGGACGCTGTCGCTCGAAGTGCAGTTCTACGCGATCTACCCGCTGCTGTTCGCGCTGCGCCGGCGCATCGGCATGCCGGCCGTCGTGGCCGCAGTCGCGCTCGTCAACGTCGCGTCGGCGTGGCTGCTCGAACGGCACGACCTGCAGTTCTTCACGTCGTACTGGCTGTCCTGGACGATCGGCGCATGGATCGCGGACGTGCGCGCGCAGCAGTCTCACGGCACGGCCGTCGTGCCGTCGCGCGCGTGGTACGTCGCGGCCGCCGTGCTGCTGGCCGCCGGCTGCGGCGCATTCCATTTCGGCCAGTACGGTGCGTTCCAGCTCTGGTCGGCCGGCTTCGCGTGCTTCCTGTACCGTGCGCTCGCCCGGCCGCCGCGCCCGACCCCGCCGCTGCGCGTGCTGAGCTGGTTCGGCGACTTCAGCTACTCGCTGTACCTGGTCCACCTGCCGCTGTTCGTCTGCCTCGGCTCGGTGCTGTTCCACTCCGAACTGCAACTGTCGATCTGGCCGTCGTTCGCATTCATGGCCGTCGCGATTCCGGTGGCGTACCTGTTCTACCGGATGTTCGAACGGCCGGCGATGATGTGGTCGGCCAGCTTCAAGCCGACCCGCGCCGCCCGCGTCGTCGCGTCGTCGCCCGAACAGGCCGTCTGAAGCGGGCCGGCCGACGCGGTCGGCCCGTCCGGAGCCCTCGCGCGGCGTCTCGCCGCGCGGGGGGTTTTTTCATGGCCGTCACGCGGTTGCGGGCCGCGTCGCCAGGGGAACGGCAGCCTGCTGCCGTCCGACCGCGCTACGGCCCGCGTGGGCGGCTCGTGGCGATATCCGCAGCTGCGGCGGCAGCGCCCGATCGCTCCATGCTCCCGACGGCCCGATTCCGTTCCGGATGACGACCGGCCACGCTTCGCGACCGACACCGACGCCGACGCCGACGCCGGGGCGCAAACCCGCCTCTCCGTCAAAACCACACGCGTCGCCCGCCGAACGGCAAAGCCCCCGCGCAGCGCGACGCCGCATGGGGGCCCGTTTCCCGCCGGCTCGCGCCGACTGCTACTTCTTCGCGTTCGCGGCCTTGGCCGCCTTGGCGGTATCCGCGAGGATCTTCTCGACCCGCTCCACGTAGGTTTCGGTGCCGAACCGGCGCACCGCGGTCGCACGCCCGCTCGCGACGAGCCGCTCGCGTAGCGCGCCGTCGCGCTTGAGCGCCGCCAGCGCATCGGCCAGCGCGGCCGCGTTGCCCGGCTCGCAGAGCAGCCCGTTGTCGCCGTCCTCGATGATCTCGACGACGCCGCCCGCGCGGGCCGCGACGACCGGCCGTCGCGCGAGCATCCCCTCGACGATCACGCGGCCGAACGGCTCCGGCGTGATCGACGTGTGCGCGACGACGTCGACCGCCGTCATGCAGGCGGCCACGTCGCGCTGGAACCCGAGGAAATGCACGCGTTCGTCCATCCCGTGCTGCGCGACGTATTCGTGCAGTTGCGCCGCATACTCGTCCTCGCCGAACAGCGGCGCGCCGACCAGCACCACGTGCATGTCGGGATGCCGCTCGGCGGCCTCCAGCAGCACGTGCTGCCCCTTCCAGCGCGCGAGACGGCTGAACGAGCCGACCAGCCAGGCGTCCGTGGGCAAGCCGAGGCGCGCGCGCAGCGCGGCCTGGCTCACGCCTTCCAGCGCGTCGAACGGTTCGGCCGAAATGCCGTTGAACACGACGTCGACGTGCTGCGGCGTGAAACCCGTCAGCGCGCGAAACGCCTGCGCGGAGGCGTCGGAGTTCGCGATCACGCGCGTGACGCCGAGCCGCGCGCAATACTTGATCGCCTGTAGCTGCTTGCCGCCGAAATGGTCGGTGCTGACGATGTCGCGCAGATGCCAGACCACCGGCTTGCGCGCGAGCCGCCCGGCGAGCGCGGCGACCACCATCGCGCGTTGCGTGTTCGCGTAGATCACCTCGGCGCGGCGCGCGCGCCGGGCGACGTCGCGCACCAGCCGCACGAGCTGCTTCACCGCGCCGAACGACACGCCGCCTTGCTTGCGCACGCCCGCGAGCGCGCCCTGCTCGACCACGTCGACGCGCGCGCCGATCTCGTCGAGCGCCGCGCGGAACGGGCCGTCGTCGAACAGCAGCACGTCGGCGTTCGCGCGCATGTGCTTCATGATCTCGAGCAGCGACAGCTCGGCGCCGCCGAGCACGCCGCTCTGATCGAGCACGAGCGTCGCCGGGCCGCGCGCGGCCGGCATCGGTGCGGCCGTGCCGCGCTGCGCGGTCGAGCCGGGCAGCGCTTGCTCCACGTAGTCGAGGAAGCGCCGCCGGAACGTATCGGCGGAAAACCGCTCCGCGTTCGCGCGACAGGCGTCCGGCGTGAAGCGCTGCGGTGCGCGCTCGAAGTCGTCGACGGCCGCGACGATCGCGTGCGGCGTCTGTTCGTCGAAAAAGAGACCGGTCGGGTTCAGGTTCGATTGCGGATCGAGCACCGTTTCGAGCGCGCCGCCCTTGCCGTATGCGATGACCGGCGTGCCGCACGCCTGCGCCTCGACGACCGAGATCCCGAAATCCTCCTCGGCCGCGAACACGAACGCCTTCGCGCGCCGCATCCGGTCGTGCAGCACCGCGAACGGCTGGTAGCCCATGATCTCGACGTTCGGGCCGGCCTTCGCCCGAATCTTCTGCATCTCGGGGCCGTCGCCGATGACGACGAGCTTGCGCTCGGGCGTGCGCGAAAACGCCTCGACGATCAGGTCGATCTTCTTGTACGGCACCATCCGCGACGCGGTCAGGTAGAAATCCTCCTTCACCGCGTTCAGCGAGAACGCGTCGACGTCGACCGGCGGGAAGATCACCGCCGCGTCGCGGTGATAGACCTTCTTGATGCGCCGCGCGATGAACGCGGAGTTCGCGACGAAGCCGTCCACCGCGTTCGCGGTACGCGTATCCCAGTTGCGGATGTAGTGCAGGATCATCCGCGCGAGCAGCGATTTCGGCCCGTGCGTGAGGTTCGACTGTTCCAGATACTGATGCTGCAGGTCCCACGCATAGCGGATCGGCGAATGCACGTAGCTGATGTGCACCTGGTCCGGCCCGGTCAGCACGCCCTTCGCGACCGCGTGGCTGCTCGAGATCACGAGGTCGTACTCGGACACGTCGAGCTGCTCGATCGCGAGCGGCATCAGCGGCAGGTAGCTGCGGTACTTGGTGCGTGCGAACGGCAGCTTCTGGATGAACGACGTCGTCACCCGCTTGCCGCGCACGAACGCACGGTCGTCGAGGAAATCGACGAGGCTGAACAGGTCCGCGTCGGGAAAGCACGCGACGATCTGTTCGAGTACGCGCTCGGCGCCCGCATAGGTGACGAGCCAGTCGTGGACGATCGCCACGCGCAGCGCGCGCGCCGGCTGCCGCGCGCCGGCGCGCTCGGCCGGCACCGCGCGGTGCAGCGCGGCGGCATCGCCCGCGTGGGCCACGGCGGCATCGGCCGTGGCGAGATTCAGGACGGCGTGTTCCGCCAGATCGCGATTCATGTCGTTTTCCTCGCATTGAGACGGACAAACAGGTCGCGCACGAGCGCGCGCAGCCCCGGGGTCATCGTGAGCGACCACGCGACGTTCAGCACCAGCACGACCGCGCACATGCCGATCGACTCGCCGAGCCCCGACCACGCCTGCGCCAGAAATAGGCTGGCGAGCAGGAAGGCGAGATGGGCGAGCATGTCGAGCACGATCGCGCGCATCCGGATCGCCGACAGGTACAGCAGCACGCCGTAGTCGACGAGCGCGCGCGCCGCGACGACCACCGCCGCGCCGATCAGCCCGAAGTGATGAATGCCGAGCCACAGGCCGCCGACGAAGAACGGCATCTCGACGAGCCCGGCGAATGCCGCGCGGGCCGGGTTCACCTGCGACTGGATCAGGATGCGCGTGACGCTCGCCTGACCGACGAGCCACACGCTGATCACCAGCACACGGCCCACCGGCGCCGAATGCGCGGCGAGATCGGCGCCCACCCACAGCGTGAGGAACGGCGCGAGCGCGAAGATCGCGACGATGCCGACCGGCGTGAACACGCCGTTCAGGAATTCGAGCGACTGGCGCGCGAGCGTGTCGGCATGGTCGCGGCCGACCGCCGACAGGCGCGGGAACAGCGTGCGCACCAGCGCGTTCGGCAGCATGTTCAGGCGCGTGACGAGGTTCTGCGGCACCGTGTAGTAGGTGACGAACTTCGCGCCCATGCCGGCGCCGAGCATCACGCGATCGAGCGTGTCGGCGATCATGCTCGTCATGCTCGCGATCAGCATCCAGCCGCCGAAGTTGAACAGCCCTTTCGCGGTGCCCCACTGCGGCGGGTCGATGCGCCGGATCCCGAGCACCTTGATGCTCGCGTGACCGAGCATCGCCGCGGCGATCAGCCGCGCGACGACGGCGGCGGCGAGCACCGTCTGCAGGTTCGGCGCGATCCACCACGCGGCGCCGAGCGGCAGCAACTGGAACAGGAACGTGCCGATCGTCTGGTTCGTGTTGAACACGCCGAACCGTTCGGCGCCGTTGATCGCGCCGGCGAACACCCACGACACGTTCGCGAGCGGAATCGCGAGCGCGAGCCACGGCAGCGCCAGATACACCTCGTGCTGCATCGCGGCCGACACTTTCGTGAAATACGCGGTGTAGACGAACGCGCCGAAGTAGATCAGCAGCCCGCCCGCGATGCCGGTGCCGAGATTCAGCCAGAACGCGCTCCAGAACACCCGCGCGCTTTCGTCGGCGTTGCCGCTCGCGAGCGCCTTCGAGATGTGGTTCTGCGCGGCCATGCTCATCCCGAGATCGAGGATCCCGAAATAGCCGATCAGCGTCCACACGAGGCTGACGACGCCGTAGCGTTCGACGCCGAGCGCATGGATATAGGCGGGCACCGTCACCAGCGACACGAAGGTCGGCAGGATCAGCCCGATGAAGTTGATCGAAACGTTCTTGAGTATGCCTTTGTCCATGCTCATGCCTTGTGTGACGGCGACGACGTCGCGAGCGGCGCGCCGCCCGTCACGGTTTCCAGCGATACATCAGCACCTTGCCGCGCGCGTCTTCCTCGACGAACACCAGGTATTCGCCGTTTTCGCGCCGGAATGCGCTGATGCCGAACGGCACGTCGACCCAGCCGGACGCCTTGCCGACCTCCGCGCCCGGGCTCATCACGCCCACTTCCTTGCCGGTGTCCTTGTCGTACACGTGGATCTTGCCGACCGGCTCCACGGTGAAGATGTAGCGGCCCTCGACCGTGATCCCGATCAGGTCGAAGATCGGCTTCGCATCGAGCTTCCACGGCAGCGCCACCTGGTAGCGCAGGACCGGCGAGCCCGTCGACCACTTGTCGAAGCGGATCAGCACGCGCCCCACTTCCTTGTTGATGCCCGGCTGCGGCGGCGCGTCGGCCGTGTAGCCGGTCACGTACAGCGTGTCGGTCTGCGGCTCGTAGATCGCACGGCGCAGCTGCGTGAACGGCTGCGGCATCGGGTAGGTCGTGACCTTGTCGTACGAATAGATCGGGGTGCCGGCCTTGTCGACGCCGCCGTACTGGAAGCGGTGGATGCCGCGCACGTCGCTCGTGCGCCAGATGTCGCCCTTCGTGTCGACCCACCAGCCCCAGCCGCCCGCCTTCGCCTTGCCGGTCGTGTTCATCTCGAACTCGTCGGCGTCGATCCGGCCGTTGCCGTTCGCGTCGCGCCACAGCCAGTCGCCGCCCGGCGGCTTGTTCGGCACCTTGTCGACCGGCCGCGCTCGGCCCGCGATCAGGCCGGACGGAATCGCGACCTCGCCGTCCCGCTTCGCGTCGAAGCGGTAGATCTTCAGGTGATCGGCGTACATGTCGGTCAGGTACAGGAACGTGCGGCCGTCGACGCGCCGCGCGATCGGCATGCCCGGATACTGGTCCGTGTGGAACACCGGATCGTCCGGATACTTGAAGCGGTTCGACAGGAAGCCGACGTACTTCCAGTCCTGGCCCGGCGGCTTCGACAGGTCGAGCTCGAAGCGCTTGTTGCCCGTGTACACGCTGTTCGGCCGCGCGGGGTCGAGCCATGCGCCGTCGACGAACAGCAGCCCCTGCACCTGCCAGCGCAGCTTGCCGTCCGGCGTATAGCTTTCCAGTACCGCGCCGAGCCCCGCGCCGATCGTGTCGTGGCGCGGCCCGATCCCGTTCATCGACACATAGATGTTGCCGACACGGTCGACGCCGACGCCCGTCAGCCCGTTGAAGCGCTGCGGCCCGGGCCGGCCCGGCACCGGGCCCGCGAAAATGCCGCCGCGCTCGCCGAGCGTGCCCGACTGCGCATAGCCCTTGCCGCCTTTCGAGAAGATCAGGATCTGCTGGCGCGGCCCGTTGTCCGCGACCAGCACGCGCCCTTTCGCATCGACCGCCACGTCCACCGCGTCGGTGCCTTCCGGCAACGCCGGCGCGTCGTCGAGCTTGCTGCCGTCGGCCCGCACGTGCACCAGATGCGCAGGCCCGCCCAGCGTATCGGTCAGCAGCCACAGCGTGCCGTCGCCCGCGAGCGCGATGCGGCCCGGCTCGTGGGCGCTCCACGTGCCCTTCCGTTGCATCGTCTCCGCGTCGTACACCTCGACCGCGTCGCGCGACGGATTGGTCGCGAACAATGACTTGTCGTCGGCCGCGAGGCCGCCCACCTCCGCCTTCGCGTCGCCCACTTCCGAGCGCGCGGGCGCCGGCACCTCGTTCATCACCATGAAGCTCGCGGCCATCCGCGCGCGGCCGGCGTCGGCACGCCCGCCCGGCGCGACTTGCGGCGACGCGCGAAACGGCGCCGGCTGCTTCATGTCGCCGATCGTGCGCCGCGAGATGCCGAACCATTGCTTGCCCTTGTCCGGCCAGATGCCGGGCGACTGCAGGTGGCCGCGCTCGTTGCCCACGCCGATCGCGACGTACGCATATTTGCTGTTGACCGCGATCGCGTTGCCGCCGAGATTGCCCCAACCGTGCGTGCCGCCGGCGAAGCCGAGCATCTTCCCGTCCTGGTACACGCTCGCCTCGGCGCCGCTCTCGTCCCACGGCGCATTCGTATACACCTTGCCCTCGGGCGTCACCGCGATCGCGCGGATGTCGATCTGCGTCCATGCGCCGTCGCCATACCCGAACGTGTTGCCGATCCACGACGTCGTCGCGGGCAACACCGTTTCGGCCGGCACGGCGCTCGTCAGCAGTGCCGCGCATACCGTCATGCCAACCAGAATCAGACGTCGCAATGCGCTTCTCCAGACTCGATACAACAGCGACCGGCGCCGCCACGGATCGCCCGCGGCCGCGCCCTGTCGCTAAATGGGTTTCAAACGTCGCGATGCAGGTTACAAGCAAAAATAATCACAAGAAATTTGGAAATATTTGGGGATGTTTCTGCCTGAAATATCGAACCGGAACAGCCTGTAAATGACGCCCGGAAACGGCAATAACGACCGCCCGTCGACCGTCGCCGTGTAGAAAATTCCGCTCTGCGCCGCCCGTCGTGCCCGCCCGGCCGCCAACCTTTCATCTCGCGATCGTAATAACCGGCATTTGGATGTTTGCCGGCAGATAAATGTCGCGCGTTTTTTTACCGATTTCTTTTCCCTAGAATCGATTTCGATTTCATATTCCATTTAAAGGCATGCAATACGTACACGCATCGGATGCGGGTCGTGAAGGAGCCGCGCGATGACGGCCCTGTCGCGCCCCGCCGACCTCGCCCCGCCGCAACACGGCCGCATCGTCCAGCTCGACGGGCTGCGCGCGATCGCGGTCGGCGCCGTGTTCCTGCAGCATGCGCTGAAGGCGCCGCTGTGGATGGGCGTCGATCTGTTCTTCGTGCTGAGCGGCCTGCTGATCACCGGCATCCTGCTCGATCGCAAGGCGCGCGGGCAGTCGTACTTCAGCCATTTCTATGCGCGCCGCGTACGCCGCATCCTGCCGCCGTACGTGCTGCTGCTGGCGGTGTCGACGCTGCTGTTCGGCGCGAGCTGGCTGCCGCATTGGCCGTGGTTCGCGTTCTTCTCGACCAATATCGGGCTGTCGCTCGGCAGCATCGGCCATGACAGCCTGAACGTGCTGTGGTCGCTCGCGGTCGAGGAGCAGTTCTACATCTTCTGGCCGTTCGTCGTGCTCTGGTGCTCGGAGCGCGCGCTGCTGTGGGTCGCCGCCGCGCTGATCGTCGCGGCGCCGGTGCTGCGCGCGATCGCGACACCGTGGTTCGATTCGTTCTGGCCGATCTACTACCTGACGCCGTTCCGGATGGACCTGCTCGCGGCCGGCGCGTTGCTCGCGATCGTGCTGCGCCGCGACCGGCGCGCGCTGGAGCCGTTCTATCCGCTCGCGATCGTCGGCGCGCTCGTGTCGCTGGCGATCCTCGGCTGGCTGCACCTGTCGTTCCCGCGCTTTCGCGCCGCGAACACGCCGCTGTCGAATGCGGCGCTCTACAGCATCTCGCTGCTGCTGTGCACGTCGATCGTCGTGATCGCGCTGCGCGGCCGCGGCCTCGTGCAGCGCGTGCTGACGAACCCGCTGCTCGTCTACGTCGGCACCGTCAGCTACACCGTCTACCTGATCCACCTGAGCGTGCTGTACGCGCTGTGGCCGCTGCACCTGAACCGCTTCGTCACGGCCGCGCTCGCGCTCGCGATCACGCTCGCTTACGCCACGCTGAGCTGGTACGGCTTCGAACGGCGCCTGACGCGCGGGCCTGCGCGCCGTGCGTTGCCCGCTGCCGCCGGCACGACCGCCTGAATTTCATCATCCATCGCTTCTACCAGGACAACGCCATGAGCCAAACGCGTAAAAAGGCCATCATCACCGGAATTTCGGGGCAAGACGGTGCGTACCTGACCAAACTGCTGCTCGACAAGGGCTACGAGGTCACCGGCACCTACCGCCGCACCAGCTCCGTGAATTTCTGGCGCATCGCCGAGCTTGGCGTCGACACGCATCCGAATCTGACGCTCGTCGAACACGACCTGACCGATGCCGGTTCGAGCCTGCGCCTGCTCGAACGCACGCAGCCGGACGAACTCTACAACCTCGCCGCGCAAAGCTTCGTCGGCGTGTCGTTCGACCAGCCGGCGACGACCGCCGAGGTGACCGGCATCGGCCCGCTGAACCTGCTCGAGGCGATTCGTGTCGTGAGCCCGAAGACGCGCTTCTACCAGGCGTCGACGTCCGAGATGTTCGGCAAGGTGCAGGCCATTCCGCAAACGGAAACCACGGCGTTCTATCCGCGCAGCCCGTACGGCGTCGCGAAACTGTACGCGCACTGGATGACCGTGAACTACCGCGAATCGTATGGCCTGTTCGGCAGCAGCGGGATCCTGTTCAACCACGAATCGCCGCTGCGCGGCCGGGAATTCGTCACGCGCAAGATCACCGACACGATCGCGAAGATCAAGCTGGGCAAGGCGACCCGCCTCGAACTGGGCAATCTCGACGCGAAGCGCGACTGGGGCTTCGCGCTCGAATACGTCGAAGGCATGTGGCGGATGCTGCAGGCCGACGAGCCCGACACCTACGTGCTGGCAACCAACCGGACCGAAACCGTGCGCGACTTCGTGCGGATGGCGTTCGCGGCGGCCGGCTACCAGATCGAATGGACCGGCAAGGGCGAGCAGGAGCGCGGCCTCGACGCATCGACCGGCAACGTGCTCGTCGAAGTGAACCCGAAGTTCTACCGCCCGGCCGAAGTCGATCTGCTGATCGGCTGCGCGGACAAGGCGAAAAGCAAACTCGGCTGGGCACCCAGGACGACGCTCGAACAACTTTGCCAGATGATGGTCGAAGCGGATTTGACGCGGAACCAACACCATGACACGTTCTGAAACCGGGCGTCCGTCGCGCCGTGCGTTCGTCACGGGCCTGACGGGCTTCACCGGTCGCTACATGGCCGAACGCCTGCAGGCGGCCGGCTATGACGTCTGGGGCACGATCGCGCCCGGCGCGCCCCGCCCCGCCGATCCGGCGTTCGCACACTGCACGCTGGTGCCCGTCGACCTGCTCGACGCGGATGCAATGCGCGCGGCCGCGGCCGACGCGCGACCCGACGCGGTCGTGCATCTCGCCGCGCGCGCGCATGTCGCCCAGGACGAGCCGTCGCAGACCTACGCGGTCAACATCGTCGGCACGCGCAACCTGCTGGCGGCGCTCGCCGGCCTCGACCGCCGCCCGTCGGCCGTGCTGCTGGCAAGCAGCGCGAACGTCTACGGCAACTCGACGGCCGGCGTGCTCGACGAAACCGTCGCGCCTGCCCCGGCGAACGACTACGCGGTCAGCAAGCTCGCGATGGAATATGCGGCCAAGCTATGGGCCGACCGGCTTCCGATCGTGATCGCGCGGCCGTTCAACTACACGGGCGTCGGCCAGAGCGATGCGTATCTGCTGCCGAAGCTCGTCGCGCACTATGCGTCGAACGCACCGCGGATCTCGCTCGGCAACCTCGACGTGAGCCGCGATTTCTCCGACGTGCGCGACGTGACAGCCGCCTATCTGAAGCTGGTCGAAACCGCGCCGGCCGGCGAGACGTTCAACGTCTGCTCGGAGCGCGCGTATTCGCTGAAGGAAGTGCTGGCGATGCTGTCGCGCATCGCCGGCTACGTGATCGACGTGACGATCGATCCGCGCTTCGTGCGACACAATGAAGTGAAAAGCCTGAGCGGGTCGCGCGACAAGCTGCGGCGCGCGGTAGGCGAATTGCCTGTCACGCCGCTCGACGAGACGCTGCGATGGATGGTGGACGCAATGCGTGCCGCTCCGCACGGGCAGCACGCCGCCGGCTGAACGAGAAAACACGCGCGCGACGGCATGCGCCGAAACGACAACGGGCCGCTCTTTCGAGCGGCCCGTTTCATCGATGCCGAACGAACCTCGGCCGTATCGGTCAACCGTCCAGACCGCGCGCCAGATCGTTGCGAATGTCGCCCGCGTGCTCGAGGCCGACCGCGAGGCGGATCAGCCCTTCGGTGATTCCCGCCGCCGCACGCGCTTCCGGCGTGATGCGGCCGTGCGTCGTGGTGGCCGGATGCGTGATCGTCGTGCGCGTGTCGCCGAGGTTGCCGGTGATCGACACCAGCCTGGTGCCGTCGATCACGCGCCATGCGTTCGCGCGCTGCTGCTCGGGCGTGTCGCCCTTCAGCTCGAACGACACGATCGCGCCGCCCGCCTTCTGCTGGCGCTTCGCGAGTTCATGCTGCGGATGCGATTCGAGCCCCGGATAGAACACGCGCGCGACGGCCGGATGCGCGTCGAGCCAGCGCGCGATCTCCAGCGCGTTCGCCGACTGCTTTTCGACGCGCAGCGACAGCGTCTCCATCCCCTTCAGCAGCACCCACGCGTTGAAGGCCGACAGCGTCGGCCCCGCGCTGCGCACGAACGGGAACACCTTGCCCATGATGAATTCCTTCGAGCCGACCAGCGCGCCGCCGAGCACGCGGCCCTGCCCGTCGAGGAATTTCGTCGCCGAGTGCATCACGACGTCCGCGCCGAGCTTCAGCGGCTGCTGCAGCACCGGGCTGCAGAAACAGTTGTCGACGACGAACAATGCGTTCGCGGCCTTCGCGATCCTGCCGATCGCCTCGATGTCGGCGAGCTCGGTCAGCGGGTTCGACGGCGTCTCGAGGAAGAACATCTTCGTTTCCGGCCGCACGGCTTCCTGCCACGCGTTCAGGTCGGTCGGGTCGACGAAGGTCGTCGTGATCCCGAACTTGCTGAAGATCTGCGAGAACATCCCGAGCGTCGAGCCGAACAGGCTGCGCGAGCTGACGAGGTGGTCGCCCGCCTGCAGCGCGGACATCACGACCGACATGATCGCGGCCATGCCCGACGCCGTCGCGATGCACGCCTCGCCGCCCTCGAGCGCGGCGAGACGCTCCTGGAACATGGTGACGGTCGGATTCGTGAAGCGCGAGTACGTGAAATAGTCTTCCGAATTCGCGAAGCGCTCGGCCGCGTCGGCCGCGCTCGAGAAGCAGAAGCTCGACGTGAGGAACAGCGCTTCCGAATGTTCGTTGAAGTCGCTGCGCAGCGTGCCCGCGCGCACGGCAAGCGTGTCGAAGTTGAGGGAGTCGTCCATGTTCCGTTTTCCGTATTCGATGGCCGCGCCGACGGTCGTGCATGCGGCGCGGACCCGGTCAAAACCCAGGCCAAAAACAAAAAGCCCGCTATGCGTCGGCATCAGCGGGCTTCGGTGCGGTACGACAGCGATCGACTCGGGCCGGCTGCCGCCGGCCTTCGCTTTAGCTGTTTTGGGAAGTTGCCCCGCGTCCGCAAGCTGATATCAAATCGACGCAAGGCCACATCCTATCACGCCTCGATAAAAGCGTGCGCCGGCGTTACTCGACCGACAGTTGCAGGTTCATCTGCGAACGCTCGGTGTCGCCGGCCGTGTCGCGATCGGCCTGCGACGCCGGCGTGAGGCGCGCGCGCTCGATCGCATCGAGATACTCGGGCGTCACGTCGCCCGTGATGTAGTTGCCGTCGAAGCACGACGCCTCGAAGCGTTCGAGCTTCGGGTTGATGTCGCGCACCGCGCGGCGCAGGTCGTCGACGTCCTGGTAGATCAGGTGGTCGGCGCCGATGATCTTCGCGACTTCTTCGTCGGTGCGGCCGTGCGCGACGAGCTCGCCACGCGTCGGCATGTCGATGCCGTACACGTTCGGGAACTTCACGGGCGGCGCCGCCGACGCGAAGATCACCGACTTCGCGCCCGCATCGCGCGCCATCTGCACGATTTCGTGCGAGGTCGTGCCGCGCACGATCGAATCGTCGACGATCAGCACGTGCTTGTCCTTGAACTCGATGCTCATCGCGTTGAGCTTCTGGCGCACCGACTTCTTGCGCACGGCCTGGCCCGGCATGATGAAGGTGCGGCCGACGTAGCGGTTCTTGAAGAAGCCTTCGCGATACTCGACGCCGAGCTTCGCCGCGACCTGCATCGCAGCCGGACGCGACGAATCGGGAATCGGCATCACGACGTCGATCGGCACGTTCGGCAGCTCGCGCTTGATCTTCTCGGCGAGATAGTCGCCCATGCGCAGGCGCACGTTGTAGACCGGCACGCCGTCGAGGCACGAATCCGGACGCGCGAGATACACGTATTCGAACATGCACGGATTCAGCGTCGGGTTCTCCGCGCACTGCTGGCTGTGGAAGTTGCCGGCCTTGTCGATGAAGATCGCTTCGCCCGGCTCCAGGTCGCGCACGAATTCGAAACCGATGCCTTCGACCGCCACCGACTCCGACGCGACCATCCATTCGGTGCCGTGTTCGGTCTCGAGCTTGCCGATGCACAGCGGCCGGATGCCGTACGGGTCGCGGAACGCGAGCAGGCCGTAGCCGGCGATCAGCGACACGATCGCGTACGAACCCTGCAGGCGGCGATGCACGCCCGACACCGCCTTGAACACCGACGCCGGATCGAGCTCGAGGCCCGTGGTCGACAGTTGCAGCTCGTGCGCGAACACGTTGAGCAGCACTTCGCTGTCGGAATTGGTGTTGATGTGCCGGCGGTCGATCCGGAACATCTCGTCCTTCAGTTGCTGCCAGTTCGTCAGGTTGCCGTTGTGCGCGAGGATGATCCCGAACGGCGCGTTCACGTAGAACGGCTGCGCCTCGGCCTCGCTCGACGCCGAGCCGGCCGTCGGGTAGCGCACCTGGCCGATGCCGTAGGTGCCGGGCAGGCTGCGCATGTTGCGCGTGCGGAACACGTCGCGCACCATGCCGTTCGCCTTGTACATGTGGAAATTGCTGCCGTCCGCCGTCGCAATGCCCGCCGCGTCCTGACCGCGATGCTGCAGCAGCAGCAGGCTGTCATAGATCAGCTGATTGACCGGGGATTGGGAGATAACACCTACGATGCCGCACATGGCATGTCCTTCAAGATGACAAAATCGGTTCCGTCCTGCCCGGCCGCGTCGTCACACGCGTACGTACTGGGCCATGCCGTCGGGCAGGAGCTGCTTCAGCTCGTGCACGCCCTGTTCGGCAAAAGGACGCAATAGCGCATTGCGCCAGAAATCCTGTTTGGGCAGTTCGGTCAGCCCGGCCGCCGCGACCAGCAGCACCACCAGCACGCAGCCGCGCACCAGCCCGAACATCATGCCCAGCGAGCGGTCGACGCCGCCCAGGCCGCTCGCCTGCGCGATCCGCGACAGCAGCGCGTTCGCCACGCCGGCGACCAGCACGACGCCGATCACGAGCAACGCGAAGGCGATCACCCACTGCGTCAGCGCGCCGCCCGGCCAGTTCGCCGGGATATACGGCACGACCAGCCCGACGTAGCGGCTCGCGATCACGATCGCCGCGATCCAGCCGATCAGCCCGAAAATCTCGGACACGAAGCCGCGCCACGCGCCGCGCAGCGCCGACAACGCGATCACCGCCAATACAGCGTAGTCGAAAGCCGTCAGCATCGTGGCATTACTGCGTCAGACCGGCTTCGCGCACCTTCGCGATCGCGGCGGAGGCCGCCGAGCGATCCGCGAACGGGCCGGCACGCAACAGTGTAGCCGTGCTGCCATCCGCCTGCTTGCGATGCTCGACATATGCGGGTACCCCCGCCGATTTCAACTTGGCCGCCCACGAACGGGCCGTCGCGTCATCCTTGAACGAACCGAGCTGCACCGCGAAGCGCGCACCGGCCGGCGATGCCGGCGACGATGCGTCGCCGCTGTCCGGGCTGGCGGCGTCGGCATTCGCGACGGTTGCGGGCGCAGGCTTCGGCGCGGCCGGCTTCGGCGCGGGAGCAGCCGGCTTCGGTGCGGGCTTCGGCGGCGTCACGCTCGCGGTGGTGGTCGTATCGGGTTTCGCGGTCGGCTTGGCGGCCTCCTTCGGCGCGGGCGCCGGTGCGGCCGCAACGGCCGTGTCGGAGGCCGGCGGTTCGTCGTGCGCGACGCCCGCCTGCACGTCGGCCGCATCATCGTCGCGCGGCGCGACCGCCTGGTGCGCGGGCCGGTTCGGGATGTCGATCGCGATGTCGTCGGTGACCGGCTTCGGGTGCGAATCGAGCACCATCGGCAGTACGATCACCGCGGCCACGACGAGCGCGATCGCGCCGACGAGGCGACGGCGCGCGCGTTGCTTTTCTGGAAGGGTCGGATCGAGGAGCAGTGCGTCCGATTCCGGACGCTCGGTGCGGCGCGAGCGTCGCTCGACGCGTTCAGTGCGCTCCGTGCGCACGTTCCGGGAGGCCCCGGTACGACCGCCGCGCCGCGGGGGCGCGTCGTCGTCTTTTTTGCCGAACGAGAAAATTCCCATGAATGGCTGAGTCCGAAACTGCCCGTCAGTCAGTGTTGCTGCGATTTACGGTAGGCCAGCACGCCGGCAACCGTATGGAAACTGCCGAAAACCACGATTCTATCATTCTCGGATGCTCTTTTTAGTGCATCGCGAAACGCTTCCGCGGGCGACGCGTAACGCGTCACGCTCGAATCGGGCCCCTCCGCCACGCCGGCCTTGCGCAGCGCGGCTTCGAGCTGCTCCGCGGAGGCCGCGCGCGGCAGCGGTAGATCGGTCACGCACCAGTGGTCGATCTCGCCCTTCAGATGCTGCAGCACGCCGTCGATGTCCTTGTCGTGCATCGCGCCGAACACCGCGTACGTGTACGGGAAGAAGCCCATGTTGCCGAGGTTCTGCTCGAGCACGGCCGACGCGTGCGGATTGTGCGCGACGTCGAGCACGATCGCCGGCTTGCCGGGCAGCACCTGGAAGCGCCCCGGCAGCTCGACGTTCGCCAGCCCGAGCCGGATGTCCTGCGCGGACACCGGCAGCACCGGGCGCAGCGCCTCGAGCGCGGCGAGCGCGGCCGACGCGTTGATCAGCTGATTCGCGCCGCGCAGCGCCGGATACGCGAGCGCCGGATAGCGCTTCTCGCGGCCGAGGTAGCTCCATTGCTGACGTTCGGCGCCCGCCTGCGCTTCGTAGCGAAAATCGCGGCCGACCAGCCACAGATCCGCGCCGATCGCTTCGGCGTGGTCGATCAATGTCTGCGGTGCGGCCGGATCGCCGCAGATCGCCGGCTTGCCCGCGCGGAAGATCCCGGCCTTCTCGAACGCGATCTTCTCGCGCGTGTCGCCGAGATATTCGGTGTGGTCGATGTCGATGCTCGTGACGATCGCGCAATCGGTATCGATGATGTTGACCGCATCGAGCCGGCCGCCGAGGCCGACTTCGAGAATCACCGCGTCCAGCCCGCGCGACGCGAACAGATGGAGGATCGCGAGCGTCGTGAATTCGAAATACGTGAGCGACACGGGCTCGGCCAACGACGTGCGCGCGGCTTCGACGGCCTCGAAATGCGGCAGCAGTTCGTCGTCGGTCACGTTGTGCCCGTTCACGCGGGCGCGCTCGTTGAATTCGAGCAGGTGCGGCGACGTGTGGCAACCGACCTTGTAGCCCGCGCGCACGAGAATCGTCTCGAGGAATGCGCAGGTCGAGCCCTTGCCGTTCGTGCCGCCGACGGTGATCACCGGGCATGCGAATTCGAGCTGCAGCGCCGCCTTGACCTGCCCGATGCGGGTGAGGCCCATGTCGATGCCGACCGGGTGCGCGCGTTCGAGATGCGAAAGCCACGCGTCGAGAGTGGGAAAAGTGCTCATCGGATCAAATCTGGATCGGTACCGCCACTACGCCAAAAAACGAAGCGCGCCGCCTGACGCTCGAGCCAGGCGACGCGCAGAGTCACAACCTTGCGCCGGTCAAGCCAGCGCGTCGGCCGGCTGTCGCTGCAGCAGCGCGAGCAATTGCGCGATCTCGTCGCGCATCTTGCGCCGGTCGACGATCATGTCGATCGCGCCGGTCTTCAACAGGAATTCGGCGCGCTGGAAGCCTTCCGGCAGCTTCTCGCGGACCGTCTGCTCGATCACGCGCGGACCGGCGAAGCCGATCAGCGCCTTCGGCTCGGCGATCACGACGTCGCCGAGGAACGCGAAGCTCGCCGACACGCCGCCCATCGTCGGGTCGGTCAGCACCGAGATGAACGGCAGCTTGGCCTCGGCCAGCTTGGTCAGCATCGCGGTGGTCTTGGCCATCTGCATCAGCGACAGCAGGCTTTCCTGCATCCGTGCGCCGCCCGATGCGGTGAAGCAGATGAACGGCACGTGCTGTTCCAGCGCATTCTGCGCGCCGCGCGCGAAGCGCTCGCCGACGACCGACCCCATCGAGCCGCCCATGAACGAGAACTCGAAGCAGGCAGCCACGACCGGCAGCGTGTGGATCGCGCCGCCCATCACGACCATCGCGTCGGTCTCGCCGGTTTCGTCCATCGCTTCCTTCAGACGATCGGGGTACTTGCGGCTGTCCTTGAACTTCAGCGAGTCGACCGGCACGATTTCCTGGCCGATCTCGTAGCGGCCTTCCGGATCGAGCAGCCCGTCGAGACGCTCGCGCGCGCCGATGCGCATGTGGTGATCGCACTTCGGGCACACGTGCAGGTTCGCGTCCACGTCGTTGCGATAGAGAACGGCCTCGCAGGACGGGCACTTGACCCACAGACCCTCCGGAATGCCCTTGCGGCTTTTCGGGTCGGTCTGCTTGATCTTCGGCGGCAACAGTTTGTCGAGCCAGCTCATCGTATGGTTTCCTGTTCCGTGGCGGGGCGGGCCGACGCGGCCCGTTCCCGCTTCCTGTGTTGTGTTTATCGCGCCGTGTTGCCGGCGCCGTCCAGCGCAGCGCGCAGCTCGGCGATGAACGTCTTCAGCGCGGCCGCCGCGCCTTCCGGTGCGGCGCTCTCGAGCAGCTGCACCAGGCGGCTGCCGATCACGACGGCGTCCGACACTTCGGCCACCGCGCGCGCCGTTTCGGCGTCGCGGATCCCGAAGCCGACGCCCACCGGAACCGGCACGCGCGACTTGATGGCCGGGATTTTACCTGCAATGCTCGAAACATCCAGATTTCCGGCGCCGGTCACGCCCTTGAGCGACACGTAATAGACGTAGCCGCTCGCGATCTTGCCGACGTCGGCGATGCGTTCGTCGGTCGACGTGGGCGCGAGCAGGAAGATCGGATCGATCTGCGCGCCGCGCATTTTCTCGGCGAACACGCCCGCTTCTTCCGGCGGATAGTCGACCACCAGCACGCCGTCGACACCGGCCGCGTGCGCCTCGGCCGCGAACGCGTCGACACCCATCCGCTCGATCGGGTTCGCATAGCCCATCAGCACGACGGGGGTTTTCTGGTCGGTTTCGCGAAAACGCTTCACGTCGGCGAGCACGCTCTTCAACGTGACGCCGCGCGCGAGCGCGCGCTCCGACGAGCGCTGGATCACCGGGCCGTCGGCCATCGGGTCCGAGAACGGCACGCCGAGTTCGATCACGTCCGCGCCGCCTGCGGCGAGTGCGTGCATGAATTCGACGGTTTTCGCCGGATCGGGGTCGCCGGCGGTGATGAACGGGATCAGGCCCTTACGGCCTTGTTCGGCGAGCGCGGCAAAGGTCTGCTGAATACGGGACATGGCAATTTTCCTGGATGCGTTCGGCGACGCGGCGGCGCGATTCACGCGCACGCCGGCGCGGCGAGCGCGCTCACGCGCTCGTGCGCAATCGCACAATAGCTTTCGTTGATCTCGTAGCCGACGAAGTCGCGCCCCTGCCGTGCGCAGGCCACCGCGGTCGTGCCGCTGCCCATGAACGGATCGAGCACGCGGCCGCCCGGCGGGCAGCTCGCGAGCACCATCCGCTCGATGATTTCCAGCGGCTTCTGGGTCGGATGATCGACGCGCTCCGCGTGCTGCCGGTGCAGGCGCGAGACCGACCAGACGTCCTTCGGGTTGTAACCCATCTCCAGCCACTTGCTGCCTTCGAACAGCTTGCGCGAGCGGGCCTTCTTCGTGTCGGCGTCGTACGGGATGCGGACCGGATC